>NZ_JBMOXA010000041.1:0-33381 GCF_049316285.1 Variovorax sp. HJSM1_2
TCATCCAATGCATAGCTGCCCACGATGTGCCCAAGGATCAACACCCCGGCCAGCAGGCAAAGCCCGCCAGCGCCGGTGACGGTGAGCGCCATGCGTGCGCCTCGGCGGGCGTCACGGCGGTGGTGCCAGTAGCCGATCAGCAAGAAAGAAAAAAGGCTGGTCAGCTCCCAAAACATCGCCATCTGGATGATGTTGCCCGACAGCACCACGCCGGCCATAGCCCCCATGAACGCCAGAAAGAACGCAAAGAAGCGCGGCACCGGATCGTCCGCCGACATGTAGTAGCGCGCGTACAGCACCACCAAACTGCCGATGCCAAGCACCAACATGCAAAACATCCAGGCAAAACCGTCCATGCGGATGGAGAGATTCAATCCCAGCAAAGGCAGCCACGTGTACTGCTCCTGCAGCACGCCGCCGTTGGCGATTTCCGGAAAATAAAGGGCGGCTTGGATGGTGCAACCTAGCGCGATCAGACCCGCTAAGGCCGATTCACCGGTGCGGGCGTTGGCAGGCAGCAGCGCCGCGATAAGGCTGCCCAGAAATGGCAAAAGGATGAGCGAGATGAGGGGCATGCCTGACCTATTCTATAGAGAGCCTTTCCGATCACTGGGCCTTGTCCCCACGAGCTTTGGGTTGCATGCCGCGTCGTGCTTCGACATTTCCCGCGGGCAAGTTGCATCGCGCTACTTTCGGGCATGTGTTTTGGGATTCCCACGCTAAGATCGAAGGCAGTTCACATACATCTGCAGTTAAAAGGTTGGTTCATGAAGATTCTGGTCACTGGCGCAGCGGGTTTTATCGGGAGTACCGCGAGTTTGAAGTTGCTCGCCCGTGGCGACGAAGTTGTCGGTTTGGACAATTTGAACGACTACTACGACGTTAATCTGAAGAAGGATCGGTTGAAACGTCTGCAAGACAAGCAGAATTTTCGTTTTGTGCAGTTGGACATAGCAGACCGCCCGGGAATGGAGGCGTTGTTTGCGGCAGAAAAGTTTGACCGCGTCATCCACCTGGCCGCACAAGCCGGTGTGCGGTATTCGCTGAAGAATCCACATGCTTATATCGACAGCAATATTGTGGGCTTCACCAATATTCTTGAAGGTTGCCGTCACTCCCAGGTCCAGCACCTGGTCTACGCCTCCAGCTCCAGCGTTTATGGGGGCAACACCAAAATGCCGTTTTCAGAGCATGACAGCGTGGACCATCCCGTCAGCTTGTACGCGGCGACCAAAAAGGCCAATGAACTCATGGCGCACACATACAGCCATTTGTATGGCCTGCCCACCACGGGTCTGCGCTTCTTCACGGTCTATGGTCCGTGGGGGCGCCCAGACATGGCCTTGTTCCTGTTCACCAAGGCCATTCTCGAAGGGCGCGCCATCGACGTTTTCAACTACGGCAAGATGCAGCGCGATTTCACGTATGTCGATGACATCGTGGAAGGTGTGATCCGTGTGCTAGACCGCACGGCAGAAATCAATCCGGCTTATGACGCCAGGTCAGCCGATCCCGCCACCAGCAATGCGCCGTATCGTGTTTTCAACATCGGCAACAACAATCCCGTGCCTCTGCTGGATTTTGTCGGCTGCATCGAAGATGCATTGGACAAGAAGGCAGAGAAAAACCTGCTGCCGCTGCAGGATGGCGACGTGCCGGAAACCTATGCCAACACGGATGCGCTGCAGGAATGGGTCGGCTTTGTGCCTGCAACCCCTGTGCAGACGGGCATTGCAAACTTCGTGGCCTGGTACCGGGATTACTACAAGGTTTGACGAGGTCAGTGCCTCAGGCCTTCTGCGTTCGCGATGAGCGACGCAGTATGTGACACTCGTTAGCGTTCAGGCCAACTCGTTCAGGCCAACTCGTTCAGGCCAACTCGTTCAGGCCAACTGTAAGAGCCAGTGATCGGCTCCTGCCTCGCATAGGTCCAGAACGCGTTCGAACCCTGCTAGGTTGCCATAGTACGGATCTGCAACTTCGTCCGTACCAAGGCTTTTGGCTGACGCCAGAAACAATTTGAGTTTGTGCTGGTGTTGGCTGGGACAAAGCTTTTGCAGTGTGTCGAGGTGCGTCCTATCCATGGCCAGGATCAGGTCAAATCGCTCGAAGTCTTTCGGGTCGATCTTGCGCGAGCGGCCTTTCTTGATCTTGTAGCCACGCTTTTCCAACACGGTTTTGGCGCGGCTGTCGGGCTGAGCCAAGCCCTTGGCGGCATGGGTGCCGGCGGAATCAAAGTGAAGACGCAGCCCTCTTTGTTGCGCTTTGTGATTTGCCACGATCTCTGCCATGGGTGATCGGCAAATATTGGCCGTACAGACAATCAAGATGTTTCTCATGCGCTACGGGACACTCCAAACCGCGATAGATCGGGCAAGGGGGACGGATCGCCGATCAATCCCCTGCATTTTAGATAAGCGCGTGTGGCCATGAGGCCGGTGCGAGGGGTATAGCGCGTGGTGAGATCAGGGCTACGAGCTCAGTACCGCACTGGCTGTGTTGCCCGATATGGATGGGGAAGAGTTTTTTCCAAGGGCAGAAATAAAAAAACGGAATGCTCTTAAGCATTCCGTTTCTTTACCAAGGAGTCTTTAAAGTTTTTAGCTTAAAGACTTTTGAGATACCGCCAAATTACTTGGCAGTATTCTTGCGGCGGCGGCTGATGCCGATACCGGCCAGTGCCAAGCCGACCAGAGCCAACGAACCTGGTTCTGGAACAGTGTTGGTGAACTCAGCGCTCAACTGGCCTGTCACGTTGGAGTATTGGCCGGGAAGAGCCTTCAGTCCATCGTCCACGTCGCCGTTGACATTCACCGTTGCATAGAACGGATCAGGATCAATGAAGAACAATTTGCCTGCGGCGGTCAGCGTCGTTTCATCGAACAAGAACTTGAACGAAGAGCTTTCCGAACCAACACCGGTGGCAAGGCCGTATGACATGACATTGCTGCTGGCCAATTCCGTCACGGTCCAGCCAGGTGCACCGACATTGACGATGTTGGCAGAGGCCGTGGGATTGCCAGAAATGTCGAAGCCAAGATTGGGGGATCCGAGTACGCCGCCCGTCAACGCATAAAGCGTGAACGTGCCGGATGTGCCAGTAAAGACACCGCCTGCGCCGACAGTGCCGGCACCAGTGAATACTGCGTACAGTTGATAGGTAGCATTCACTGCAGCTTCACCTGCAACAAAGCTATACGCCGTACCGCTGGCATTGGTAAAGGCCGTGAAGTTTGCAATTGCCGCAGCGGTGAAAGTGCCGGTGTTGGTCACGGTCACATTTTCTTGATACGTACCGGTCATTTGCTTGACGTCTTGGACCGTATAGCCGAAGACGCCCAAACTTGCTTCGTTAACAGTAACAAGAGCGGCGGAAGAGACCGTGCTCGCGAGCGCCAGAGCTGACGCTATCGCAAAAGACTTGAAATTCATGGTGAGACTCCTTGGTAAAAGAAGAGAGTTGTCGGGGGCGAAAGATATCGCTTCCGTTAGAGCAGAAGCATGTAGTGTGCCAATCCAAAAAAGTCACATAAATTCATGCACTTAGTTTTTTTTTTAACGGAGAGAAGATGCCTTTTGTAAAAATTCCCGACATCTCTTGATGCTTCTTCGATCTTGCTGCGTTGAGTTTTGAATTCATTGTGAGATGGTTTTTTCTTTGTATGCGGTTT
This sequence comes from Variovorax sp. HJSM1_2, assembly GCF_049316285.1. NCBI lineage: Bacteria > Pseudomonadati > Pseudomonadota > Betaproteobacteria > Burkholderiales > Comamonadaceae > Variovorax > Variovorax sp. HJSM1_2. The sequence goes on from NZ_JBMOXA010000041.1 coordinate 3,672, forward strand.
TCGCTCGGGATGCTGCCCTCAACCAAGTGTCTGCATCACTGCTTCAGTGGTTTCACTGTGCAATGGCTCTCGCGTCTGAAGAAGCTTTAAGCAGGCATCTCTGACTTTGTCTATGAACAATATGCAGCAAGCGTGCTTTCAAAGAAGAATTTCCAGGAGCACACGAATCCGGAGGTGGATTTACCGTGGTTAATGTGCAAAATGGCTGGCTGTTGGAACTAACAATGATGGAGCCGTAAATGCCAGCGTCTTTCGCTTTTGATTATGGTCGTGCCTTCTCTCGAAATATCGGCTGGTTGACCGTGGCGGAGCAAGAAAAATTGCGCGGCGCACGCGTTGCCATTGCTGGACTGGGAGGTGTTGGTGGTGCGCATTTGTTGACCTTAGCTCGCCTAGGCATCGGCAATTTCCATATCTCCGATTTCGACGATTTCGACGTGCATAACCTAAATCGGCAGGCAGGTGCGTTCATGCCCTTCATGGGGCAGCCAAAGCTGGATACGGTGGCCAAGCTGGCGCGAGACATCAACCCCGAACTGCAGATTCAGGCTTTTCCAAAGGGCGTGCAGCCCGATAACGTTGACGAATTCCTCAAAGATATCGACGTTTACGTCGACGGGCTAGACTTCTTTGCGCTCCCAGCCAGGCGCATGGTTTTTGCCAAGTGTCGCGACAAGGGCATCCCTGCATTGACGGCAGCCCCGCTTGGCATGGGAACCGCCTTCCTGTATTTCAAACCCGATGGCATGAGTTTTGAAGAGTACTTTAAGGTGGAGGGGTATGAGCAGAACGAGCAGTACGCGCGGTTCATTGCGGGCCTTTCTCCTGCCATGCTCAATCGAGACTATCTCGTGGCGCCAGAAGCCGTCAATTTTGCGGAACGGCGCGGCCCGTCAACCGTCATGGCTTGCGACATGTGCGCGGGCGTGATGGGCACCTCGGTACTGAAGGTTCTGCTGGGCCGAGGCAACATCAAAGCGGCCCCTTGGGGGATGCACTTTGATGCCTACCATCAAAAACTGAAGTTCACCTGGCGACCGTTCGGTAACGCCAATCCTCTTCAGCAGCTCCTGCTCAAATTTATCCGACCCGTACTGCAAGGGGGGCGCTGAGCTGGTTGATGACGGTTCTGTTCGACCGCCTGCCTGGTGGAAGTGGCGCGTCGACGTGATGGCGAAGCGATGTGTGACTTTTTTTGCAAGTTGGTCAAGTAATGTCGGCTATATTTGCCACCGACTTGAAGACCTTGGTATTTTGATTTAAAGAGAGGAATTATCTTGAGGAAGAACATTGGTGGCTTTTCTAATAAAGCTAAATTATTTTGCTTGCTGGTATCCTCTTTAGTATTTACAGGTTGCTCGACCTTCTCGGATAAATATCCTGAAGCGCCAGCGCTGGCTGCTAGCCCTGATTATAATTATATAATCGGTCCGGGTGATTCTCTGAATATCATTGTTTGGCGCAACCCTGAGCTATCCATGTCTGTCCCGGTAAGACCGGATGGAAAATTATCGACGCCCCTAGTCGATGAATTAAATGTGCAAGGAAAAACGTCGGTTGAAGTGGCTCGCGAAGTCGAAAATATATTGGCCAAATATGTTCGCGATCCTGTTGTTACGGTCATCGTGACCAGTTTCGTTGGGCCATACAGCGAGCAAATTCGAGTCGTGGGAGAGGCCGCGAAACCACAGATTCTTCCATATAAACAAAAAATGACAGTCTTGGATGTCATGATTGCTGTCGGAGGGTTGACCGATTTTGCAGATGGCAATGCAGCATCTATCTTGCGGACTTCAGAGGGGGGTAAGCGTTACTCTGTACGATTAAAAGATCTAGTCAAGCGTGGCGATGTTTCTGGAAATGCTGAAATGAAACCTGGGGATATATTGATAATTCCACAAGGTTGGTTTTGAGTGATCTAAATATCCAAGGTAAAGCTACTAAATATGAAAAAGATTTTCAAAAATATTACTGCAATAATCCATGGATGAGTTAATTAACCAAATATTAACCTTTGCTAAAGGTGCGTGGAAGCATCGTTGGCTAGGGCTTCTGGTAGCTTGGGTTGTTGGGGTAATAGGTGCCGCTGTAGTCGTTCGTGTTCCTGATAAATATGAAGCTTCAGCGCGTATCTATGTTGATACACAATCAATTTTGAAGCCTTTGATGTCGGGCTTGGCGGTACAGCCAAATGTTGATCAACAAATTGGTATGCTGAGTCGAACCTTGATTACTCGTCCTAATGTCGAGAAATTAATTCGAATGGCTGATCTTGATTTAAGTGGGAGCCAAAGTAAGTCAACCCAAGAAGGCTTGATTGATAGCCTAATGGGGACACTGAAAATTGGAACCACTGGGCGAGATAATTTATATGTTTTGTCTTTTCAGGACCCCAGTCCCGAAAAGGCAAAAAAAGTAGTTCAATCTTTGGTCTCCATATTTGTTGAGTCAAGTTTAGGCGATAGCCGAAAAGATACGGATGCAGCGAAGAAGTTTATCGGTGAACAAATTAAGATTTACGAAGCAAAACTTGAAGCCGCTGAATCAAGATTGAAAGAGTTCAAGTTAAAAAATATTGATTCTCAAACTGAAAATGGCCCAGACATGGCTGGTCGGCTAGGCGAAATAAACGCACAGTATGAGCGGGCAAAGCTTGAACTTCGTGAAGCTGAAAACGCTAGAGATGCCGCGCGACAACAGTTGGATATTGAAAAATCTCAGTCTGCAAATCTGGCTTCAAGAAGCTTGATGCAAGAGTCCGCTCAAAATAATGCGACACCCGAGATTGATAGTCGTATTGATGCACAAAAGAGAAATCTAGATGCTTTACTTCAAAGGTATACCGATCAACACCCTGATGTCGTCGGCGCGCGCAGACTAATTAAGGATCTAGAAGACCAAAAGAAAAAGGAACTGCAAGAACTTCGAAAAATTGCTGTAAGCAACTCGGGAACAGTAACGGGTACCAGCAGCCTTGCGGCCCAAGAGCTGAGTCGGGTGATGGCTTCATCCGAAGTACAAGTCGCAGCTTTGCGTGCGAGAGTCGCGGAATACGGTTCCCGGTACCAAAAAGCATTGGCATCAATGAAGAATGCGCCTCAAATTGAAGCTGAGTATGCTCAACTAAATAGAGATTACGCAATCAATAAGAAGAACTATGAAGATCTGGTCTCTCGACGTGAGTCGGCTACGTTGTCTGGTGATCTGGAATCAGCGGCCGGTGTTGCAGATTTTCGCTTGATTGATCCACCAAGAGTTTCACCCAAACCAGTTGCTCCGAATCGGATGCTGTTATTGCTTCTGGTACTTGCTATCGCGATTGGCGCTGGCGGCTTTACGGCATTTGCTGCAAGCCAGTTACGGCCTGTGTTCCACGATGCGCGATCATTGCAAAACGTGGTTGATCTTCCTTTATTAGGAATTGTGACTTTGGTCGTCAGTGATGCGGTCCGTCAAAAAGAACGCTCTGATTTGAGACGTTTTTTTGTTGCACTAGGTGGATTAATTATCTGTTTTGTCCTTGGCATCATGGCTTTGGCATTTTTCTCGGGACGTGTCGGAGGTAGTTTGATATGAGTAGCTTGATTGAGCAGGCAGCGCGACGGTTGGAGCAACTGAAGCGAGCGGGGGTCACCATATCGAACGAAGCGAATGATTTATTAGACTCACAACGTGAGTTAAACGAGACAAGGCAAGCCGCTGAAAGTTCTCTAAGAAAAATTGAGGAAACAGAGGAAAAATCGGCATCAAAAACTGTATCTAAGCGTGTCGAATTGAATTTAGATATGCTTGTTTCTGCTGGTTTTGTTAGCCCTAACTCGCCACGATCTCAGATATCTGATCAATATCGAGTGATCAAGCGTCCGTTGATTACCAACGCGATGGGGAAAGGACCCTCTACCATTGAAAATGGTAATTTGATCATGGTAACAAGCGCGCTGGCTGGTGAAGGCAAGAGTTTCACCGCGCTAAATCTTGCCATGAGCATCGCAACTGAATTGGATAACACCGTCATGTTGGTCGATGCAGATGTTGCTAGACCATCTGTCCTTCGAATGTTGGGGCTTCCCGCAAGTCCAGGATTATTGGATTTGTTGGTTGGAGATGTTTCCGACATGTCTGAGGTACTTCTCCGTACTAATATTGACAAATTAACTTTATTGCCGAGTGGAACACCTCACTTGAGAGCCACCGAATTGCTTGCAAGTGATGCAATGTCACAGTTAATTCGTAATATAGCGAACCGCTATTCGGATCGAATTATTATTTTTGACTCACCACCCCTGCTACTAACTACCGAATCAAGAGTACTTGCCTCACATATGGGGCAGATTGTCATGGTCGTTCATGCCCAAAAGACTCTGCAGGCGGATGTTCAGCATGCGCTCGCATCAATCGAAAACTGTCCTGTGAAAATGATGGTTCTTAATCAAGTTCGTAGCTCGTCGCAAGGAGGTTATGGTTATGGTTATGGTTACGGTTATGAGCAACCACAAGCCGCGTAGTTAGCTACTTTAAATATAAGTAAAAATTGACATATTGTATGCAACCTGTATCGATTTCTGAAAAATGCTACGTAAAATTATTACTGCCGTCACATTAATCGGTGCGGGTTCTACAAGTCAATTGGTTTTTGCACAAAATAATGCCTCTAGTGGTGGTGCTTCGTATATTTTTGAGCCAAGTGTCTCGATTAATGGGACATATTCAAATAATATTGATTTAAGTCAAAGGGATCCTAAATCAGACTTGGTGACAGATATTTCTCCTGGCTTTCGTTGGTCAAGCAACCATGGGCGAGTTAAAGGGGATGTTGATTACTCTCTTCATCAGCTGCTTTACGCAAAGAATTCCGGGAAAAATGAACTACAAAATGCATTAAATGCCAAAGGAGTCGCTGAATTAATCGACAATTGGGCGTTCATTGATGTAAATGGTTCGATATCGCAACAATATATTTCTGCTTTTGGTACGCCCTCTCTCGGAAATTCTAATATTAATAATAATAAGACTGAAGTTTCATCATTTGAATTTTCACCTTATGTAAGAGGTGAGTTTTCTAGCTTCGCCTCTTATGAGGGGCGATATACGGAGTCATTGATTAAAAATAAATCTTCACTTGCATCAGATATATCTTCGAGTGAAGGCCTTTTTAGATTGGCAAGTAGAGAATTATTTAATAGACTGAGATGGGGCATTGACGTCACTAGGAGTGTTGTTGACTACGATCCAGGTAGAAAAACTACGGCAGACGTATTTCGCGGTAACTTGCAGTATCCATTAGGTAGTCAAATTATCCTCACTGCTATTGCGGGAAGAGAATCTGATAATTACATCACTATTGAACAAGACTCGCGAAATTTCTCAGGTGGTGGTGTGACTTGGACTCCCTCCATAACGACGAAATTATCTGCGAGTACTGAAAATCACTCGTATGGTAGAACTCACAACCTAACTTTCGAGCATCGTACACCTAGAACAGGATGGTATTTTTCAGATAATAAGAATATATCAAAAACACCTGTTAATCAAGGCAACACAAGTTTGGGTTCAATCTATGATTTATTTTTCTCACAATTTTCATCTATTGAGCCTGACCCAGTCAGAAGATCAAGGTTAGTTAACTCATTTTTGTCAAATAATGGGATTGATCCCACTACTCAAATTCTCGGTGGTTATTCGACCTCAGGATTGAATATGTTGAGGAGTCAGTCTTTAACCTTTGCCCTGCTAGGGGTGCGCGACACAATTACATTTTCAGCTGTTCGAACAGAAAGCCAAAGATTGAGTGAAGGCTCAGATATTTTTGGGGAATTTTCGAATTCACAGCGTACAAATCAAAGTGGTATTACCTTGGGGTACGCGCACAAACTCAGTCCTGTTTCAGTCCTAAATGCGTCGTTAAGCCAGCAAACGTCTTCTGGTGACAACAGTTTTTTATCAACAAAACTGCGATCTTTTGGTTTGAATTATTCAACTCGCCTCAGTAATAACGTCACTTCGAACTTGGGAATCCGGAGAACAGTTTCTTCCGGAGATGCAACCTCATATGAAGAATCTGCTATTACTGGCGGTCTTAACATTAGATTCTAATAAATGTACGAAGAATTTTATGGATTAAAGGCAAAGCCATTTCAGCTTAATCCTGATCCAACTTATTATTTTGCGAGCAAACAGCATCGACGCGCTAAGGCATATCTTGAATATGGACTTCTTAGAAATGAGGGTTTTATTGTTATCACCGGAGAAATTGGTGCCGGAAAAACAACAATAGTCAGGGGGCTGTTGGAAAGTCTAGATGCAGATAAGGTAGTGGCGGGAAACTTAGTCAGTACCCATTTAGATGCAGAAGACACCTTGAGAATGGTCGGAGCCGCATTTGGCGTGCACACTAAAGGTATCTCGAAAGCTGATTTATTGCTGGCACTTGAGGCTTTCCTGGTGACACAAGCAAGTCAAGGAAAAAGATGCCTACTGATTGTAGATGAGGCGCAAAATCTAACGGTGAAAGCCGTAGAAGAGTTGCGAATGCTCTCTAATTTTCAATACGGGAATCAAGCTCTTCTACAAAGTTTTTTAGTAGGACAACCAGAATTCCGAGAAATATTGCAAAATCCACAAATGCAGCAGTTACGTCAACGCGTTATTGCCGCATGCCATATTGGTCCGATGGATGGGGATGAAACTCAAGGATATATAGAGCATCGGTTAAAGTGCGCAGGGAGTGTTGATAAACCAATATTTAATACAGGAACCTTCGAGGCTGTCTATGATGCGAGTGGCGGTATTCCGCGCAGAATCAATGCGCTATGTGATCGATTGCTCTTGCTTGGTTTTTTGGAAAACAAAATAACGTTAAATTCAGAAGATGTTAAAGAGGTTTCACTTGAAATTCAGCATGAGGCTGGACGGGCGGTGTCTTCGATAGACGAGTCGGTATCTGATCCGAGTAATACGCATTATGCTCAAAGCGTTAATTTGACGGGTTTAAGCTCCGCTGATTTGAATATTTCGCAGGCGCTATTGAAGACAATTCAAAATCAAATGATCGATGGTAGCGCGACCGGGATTGCAACTGGATTGCATGCTCTTGAATTAAGACTTCAAAATTTGGAGCTTCGTACCCATGAAGTACTTATGGCACTTCGTGAATTCACCGCTGCAGTAAATAGAAACTCAGGGAAAATCAGTGAATAATTCTGATAGCTATTTGAATCAAGAAATCAAGCCAATTATTTGCGTGGTCGGTGCAAGGCCAAATTTTATGAAAATGGCGCCAATTTTGAGGGCATTTTCTAATATTGCTACCGAATGGCCTGTTTTACTTGTTCATACGGGTCAACATTACGATTCCGCAATGAGTGACCAACTATTTGAGGATCTGCATCTACCTGTACCAGATATTAACTTGGAGGTGGGTAGTGCCTCTCATGCAGTTCAAACTGCAGAAGTTATGAAACGATTCGAGCCGGTGTTAGATCAACATCATCCCTCGTGTGTCGTTGTTGTTGGTGACGTTAACTCCACTTTGGCCTGCGCCTTGGTTGCAAATAAAAAAGGTATACCCGTCGCGCACGTGGAGGCGGGATTAAGAAGCAATGACAGGGCTATGCCAGAGGAAATTAATCGAATTTTGACCGATCAATTGTCGATGCGGTTGTATACCACGGAGCGTAGTGCAGCTGCAAATCTGAATCGTGAGGGTGTTTCAGATCAGAATATCAAATTCGTCGGCAATGTGATGATTGACTCGCTTCGTGAAAATATTAAATATGCGAAGCCTTATCTCAGCACAGTTCAGGCTCATGAGCCCGCTGCCGTCAAAATATTCCGGGAGGGAAAGGAATATGGATTGGTTACGTTGCACCGTCCCTCCAATGTCGACGATCCCGAAATATTAAAAACTCTATTGACAACTTTGGGGAAAGTCGCATCTCAGATACCATTGATTTTTGCTTTGCATCCAAGAACAAAAAACAATATTGAGAAATTTAAATTGTTATCACTCATTGATCCTGGCAATACCGTCTTGCTACCGCCACAAGGCTACGTCGAGATGTTGGGCCTAATGAAAGATGCCGCTGTTGTGCTAACTGACTCGGGTGGGATCCAAGAGGAAACTACTGCATTAGGCGTACCATGTCTTACCTTGAGAGAGAATACCGAGCGCCCTATTACCATCGATGAAGGTACTAATATCTTGGTCGGCAGTGACTCCGATCTTCTTCTTTATGAAATCAATAATATTTTGAACGGAAGTGGCAAGAAGGGTAGAGTTCCTGAGTTATGGGATGGAAACGCTGCCATTAGAATTGTTGAAGATTTACGCTCTCATTTTTTCAATAAAAGTGCAACTTTTTAGTTAAGAGATTTATCAGTGATGAAAAATGCCTTCACTGTAGACGTTGAGGATTATTTCCAAGTGTCCGCATTTTCTCCCTATATAGATAGGAAAAATTGGGAGCACATGGAATGCCGAGTTGAAGAAAATATTGATTTGATTTTAAAAATGTTGTCCGACCATGGTGTCAAGGCTACATTTTTTACGCTTGGATGGATTGCTGAACGTTACCCAAATCTAATCAATAACATCGTAAGAAATGGTCATGAATTAGCTAGCCACGGATATGCTCATGAGCGGGCCAGCAGTCAGACTGAAAAAGAGTTTCGCACAGATGTCAGTTTGGCAAAAAAAATCCTGGAGGACTTATCGGGCACAAGCGTGATTGGATATCGCGCGCCAAGTTTTTCTATCAATGAAAATAATGCGTGGGCGTTTGATGTTTTGGAGGACGTAGGATATCGTTATAGTTCGAGTGTTTATCCAATAAAGCACGATCACTATGGTATGCCGAATAGCCCTCGATTTTGTTATCCCGTTAAAGAAAAGTTACTGGAGATTCCAGTAACTACTTTTCGCCTTTTTAATCGAAATTTCCCGTCTGCAGGTGGCGGTTATTTTAGGTTGCTTCCCTATCAACTGTCCAAATGGATGTTGCATAAGGTTAATAATGCTGATACACAGCCTGCAATTTTCTATTTTCACCCTTGGGAAATTGATATTCATCAACCTCGTATAGCTGGTGTTGATGCTAAATCTCAATTTCGCCATTATGTGAATATAGAGAAAATGGAAAAGAAACTACGTCTGCTTTTAACGGATTTCAAATGGGGGAGAATGGATGAAATTTTCCTCCACAAAGTGACGTAAGGCGTGTCGAATATGCACGAAAAAATAGAGATAAAGCAACTGGCTATTGGCGATTTAAGCAAAAAAAATAAATGGGATCAATTCGTTTTTGCATTTTCCGATAGTACTTTTTTCCATAGAGCCGGATGGCAAGATGTTATCTCTGGCGTATTCGGGCATAAAACAGTTTATTTATATGCTGAGCGGGATGACGAAATCGTCGGAGTGCTGCCGCTTGTCTGTGTGAGCAGTCGATTATTTGGTAAATCGCTTGCTAGCCTACCTTTTGGCGTATATGGTGGAATTGCCTCTAGTGTTCCAGATGCAAGTTCGTTACTTGAAAAATCGGCGAAATCTTGGGCGCAGATGTTAAAAGTCGATTATTTGGAGTTCCGCAATATACAGCCTCGTAATAAAGATTGGCCGACTCAGGATTTGTACGTGACTTTTCGAAAGACGCTTCTCCCGGACGAAGAGCAAAATATGCTTGCCATTCCTAGAAAACAGAGAGCAATGGTTCGAAAAGGCATTAAAAATGAATTGTCCGGAGAGATCGATTCCGGCGTGGAGCGTTTCTTTTCTTTATATGCAAATAATGTTTTACGGCACGGTACTCCTGCGATGCCGAAAAGATATTTTCAGGCATTAAAAAAGGAGTTTGGTGCGGACTGTGAAATTCTAACTGTTGTAGATAAAAATAACATTGCGCTAAGCAGTGTAATGAGTTTTTATTTTAAAAATGAAGTTTTACCCTATTACGCTGGGGATGATGAATCTGCAAGACATCTGGCTGCTAATGATTTCAAATATTGGGAATTGATGAGGCGAGCGTGTCAACGTGGTATAGAGATATTTGATTATGGGCGGAGTAAAAAAGATACAGGTTCATATTCATTTAAGAAAAACTGGGGTTTTTCTCCAAGTCAGTTGCATTATGAATACGATTTGTACAATATTTCGAGCATACCGCAAAACAACCCTAATAATAAGAAGTATAAATTAATGATTGAAATTTGGAAAAGGTTGCCGATCAAGGTTGCAAATTTTATTGGTCCCCATATTGTCAAAAATCTTGGGTAAATTTTGGCAAATATCCTATATCTTGTGCATCGCTTGCCTTATCCCCCCAATAAAGGGGATAAAGTACGTTCGTTTAACTTGCTAAAGCATCTGCTCCTGTCGCATCGAGTCTTTTTGGGCACATTTCTTGATGATCCTGAAGATGAGAACTATGTTCAAACGTTAAAAGATTTATGCGTTGAGGCTCATGTTGTTGAATTAAATAAGGCTCGGGCAAAAATGCGGGCAGCTATTGCTTTGCTTTCTAATGACTCACTGTCGGTTAGTTATTACGATAGCAAATCAATGGCAAAGTGGGTGAATAAAATATATTCTGAGGAGAAAATAGATTGCACTATTGTTTTTTCATCGGTAATGGCACAGTTTGTGCCTGAAGATAAATATTCGAATGCATTAGTCGATTTTGTGGATGTCGATTCTGCTAAGTGGCTTCAGTATGCTAAAAGTCGTCGCTGGCCTATGTCTTGGATTTTTCAGCGGGAAAGTGAATGTTTATTGAAATTTGAGGAGTCAGTTTCCGAGAAGGCTAAGCAAACATTTCTCGTTACTCAAGATGAAGTTGATTTATATCGTAAATTAGCACCCGCATCCTCCAGTCGCGTCAGTGCGATGATGAATGGTGTAGATGACGTTTATTTTTCACCTTTAAAAAGTAGGCATTCTCCATATGAGAATTCAGATGAGAAAAAAGATTTAGAGATTCCCCTTGTATTTACTGGGGCGATGGATTATTGGCCAAACATTGATGCCGCACAATGGTTTGTGGGGTCCATTTTGCCAGCATTGTTGAATATTAATCGGAATTTTAAATTCTATATAGTGGGAAGAAATCCAACCCCCGCAGTATTAGGCTTGATGTCTAAGTCTGTCGTCGTGACTGGTACCGTTTCTGACGTGCGTCCTTATCTGCAACACGCCGCAATTGTTGTTGCCCCGTTGCGACTGGCACGCGGAATCCAAAATAAGATTCTAGAGGCCATGGCTATGGCTAAGCCAGTTGTCGCCAGTGAGGCTTGTGTCAAAGTTATTGGCGCAAAGGAAGGGCTTGAGATTTTCTCCGCTGCAAATGAAACTGCTTTTGTCGAGAAGATATTGGCTTTATCCAAGGACCCCGATCAAGGCGCGCTTGTGGGGCGTGCTGCTCGGGATAAGGTGATTTCTGATTTTAGTTGGAAGGCTCACCTTGGCAAATTTGACGAGCACATTGCTAGCTGTGAAATTGAAAACACTTAATGAATAAAATTTTGTTAATTGTTGATTCTGATAAGAAGTCGTGGATAAAAGCAATTGGAATGCTTTTTATATTGCTGTTTGCTTTATTTTTTCTTTATCGTGGTACTGTTTTTTCCATGGTGGAAATCTGGAGAAGATCAGAAACGTTTACGCATTGTTTCTTAATTTTTCCGATCGTTTTATGGCTGATTTGGGGAAAAAAATCTGAGGTTTTGGAGCTTCTTCCGGAACCTAGTCTCTGGGCGCTTATTCCTATTCTTCTGTTTGGCATAATTTGGCTTTTAGGTAATATTACTTCGACTAATTCGATATCTCAGCTTTCCTTTGTTGGATTGCTTGTCAGTTGTGTCGTTCTAGTGCTTGGCTTTTCCGTTGCCAGAGTTATTGTTTTCCCTCTTGGCTTCCTCTTTTTCGCTGTTCCCATTGGGGAATTTTTGTTGCCAACTTTGATGGAGTGGACTGCGAGTTTTACTATATTAGCTTTACGATTGACCGGAATTCCAGTTTATAGAGATGGGTTGCAGTTTGTTATCCCCTCCGGGAATTGGTCGGTGGTCGAGGCATGCAGCGGTGTTCGTTATTTGATCGCATCACTGACTGTTGGAACACTTTTTGCTTATTTAAATTTTTCTTCTAATAGGAAGAGATTGGCTTTCGTGTTTGTTTCTATTGTTGTTTCCGTCGTGGCTAACTGGCTTCGCGCTTATATGATTGTGCTATTGGGGCATTTGTCTGGAAATACAATAGCGGTGGGTGTTGATCATATTATCTATGGATGGTTGTTTTTTGGCATTGTGATCATGTCAGTGTTTATAATAGGTATTCGTTGGGCTGAAGTTATTCCTAAGAGTCATGGAGCCACTCATCTTTTGAGGAATGATAAAGAAAAGTCGGTAAAAAATTCTTTTATTTTTATTGCGTTGATTGCCGGATTTGTATTTTTACTGATGCCGGTTTTTTATTCGGCGAGAGTGAATTCTGCTAAGTATTTCAATGAGATAAAAATAGCCTTGCCGGATTTTGGTAAAAGCAATTGGTCATTGCTTCTTGATGCTGAAGATGTTTGGAAACCTCTTTATCAAAAACCGGCATCGGAGATAAGCGGTATTTATAGGAAGACGAATGATAAAGTTGGACTATATGTTGGCTACTATAGAAATCAATATTCTGATAGTAAATTAATTAGTTCCGCCAACGTTTTGGTTGGCTCTCAGGACGCCCACTGGAATACCGTGTACCAGGGGGCTACTAAATTGAGACTTATTAATAGCTCGGTTGATATCAAATCCACAACGCTCAGGCATGTTAACGGTGTCTTGGGTGGAGGTGGGATGCAGATGGCTGTCTGGCAGTATTATTGGATTGGTGGACATGTCACCGATAACGATTACATCGCAAAAATTTATATGGGCCTTTCGAAACTTCTTGGGTATGGAGACGACGCTGCTGTTGTTGTACTTCACGTTATACGTGAACCAGGAGTCGATTCGGATGCAGTTATGACCAAATTTCTACAAGATAATTATTCGCAAATCGACGAATTACTGCACGCTGCGCGAGGTAGTAGCGCTGCTGCAGTCAATACCATTGGGAAAATGTAAAAGGGGCTTGAGATGACTGTTGTTGCTGTAATTGGTCTGGGTTATGTGGGGCTTCCGCTCGTCGTGGAGTTTGGGAAGCAAATACGGACTATAGGGTTCGATATTTCGCAATCTAAGGTGGATTCTTGTTTGAAGGGGGTAGATCCTTCACGAGAACTTTCTGATGATGCATTGTCTGCTGCAAAATATGCGGTCTATACCTCGGATCCCGCAATGCTTGCTGAGGCGGACATGATTGTGGTCGCAGTCCCTACGCCTGTTGACGAAGCTCGAATTCCGGATTTTAGGCCCCTTGTTGGTGCCAGCACGACAGTTGGTCGTTATATGAGGCCGGGCGTCACGGTGATTTACGAATCGACCGTTTATCCAGGTGCTACAGAAGAGGTTTGCATTCCAGTGTTGGAACGTGAATCTAAATTGAAATGGAAAAAGGATTTCCATATTGGTTACTCACCTGAACGCATCAATCCAGGGGATAAAGAGCATACCTTGGTCAAGATTTTGAAAGTGGTTTCTGGCGATACTCCTGAAACACTTGAGAAAGTCGCGGAACTTTATGAACGTATTATTATTCCCGGTGTTTATCGCGCGGCTTCGATAAAGACAGCAGAGGCAGCGAAGGTCATTGAGAATACTCAGCGGGACTTGAATATAGCTTTGATGAACGAATTGTCAATTATTTTTGACAAGATTGGCATTGATACTTCTGATGTGCTTGCTGCGGCGGGTACTAAATGGAATTTCCTTAAATTCAAGCCCGGTTTGGTTGGTGGGCATTGCATCGGTGTTGATCCATATTATTTGACTCATAAAGCAGAAATGCTGGGGTATCAGCCGCAGGTTATTTTGGCTGGACGCCGTATCAACGACAGTATGGGTAAGTTCATCGCCGAGCAAACAATCAAAAAGATGATTGCTGCTGGTAGTCCAATCAAAGGGGCAAAGGTCAATCTGTTGGGCTTAACCTTTAAGGAAAATTGCGGCGACTTAAGAAACTCAAAAGTTATTGACATCATCAATGAGTTGAAAAGTTATGGTGTGGAAGTTCACGTGACCGATGCGCAAGCGGAGGCTGACGAGGCATTGCATGAGTACGGTGTCGAGTTGAAGGCCTGGGCTGATTTGCCGCGTGCAGATGCCATCGTTGTTGCTGTTGCGCATAAAGAGTACGTTGATTTGCCTATCGATGCGTTTGCATCGAAAGTCATCGAAGGCGGCGCGTTCATCGATGTCAAGGCGGTTTACGATGAACAGGCCCTGCTTGCCGCTGGCTTTAGGTTGTGGCGTCTGTAGAAAGTTCACGGCCATTGGTAGCTCACGTGGTGTATCGTTTTGACACCGGTGGGCTCGAAAATGGGGTAGTCAATTTGATAAATCACATGCCTGTTGATGCCTATCAGCATGCTGTGATTTCGTTGACCGATATCACTGATTTCCGTCAACGTGTACGTGTAAGTGACGTCGAGTTCATCGCGTTAAATAAGCCCTCCGGTCACGGGTTTAATATTTACCCGGAGTTATTTCGTGTATTGAGAGTGTTGAAGCCGGCTATCGTCCATACTCGAAATCTGGCTTCGCTTGAGATGCAGATTCCGGCGTGGTTGGCGGGTTGCCGCGGCCGCCTGCATGGCGAGCACGGACGCGATGTCGAGGACCTTGACGGAAGCAGTGTGAAGTACCAGCGGCTTCGTCGCTTTTATCGACCATTTGTGCAACGCTACGTTGCGTTGTCCAGGGATCTTGCGGATTACCTTGTGGATAAAGTTCATGTTGATACACGCAGGGTTACGCAGATCTATAACGGTGTAGATACTTCGGTATTTTTTCGCAGTGATGCTCTTGGCACTGTTCCTGAGTGGCCTTTTTTGCGTTCCTCAACTTGGGTGGTGGGGGCGGTGGGACGAATGCAGACCGTCAAGGATCATTTGACGCTTGTGCGTGCTTTTATTCGAGTCCTGGAGCTTCAACCATCGTTGCGCCAGGACATGCGTCTTGTCATCATTGGAGATGGCCCTCTGAGAGCCGAGTGCCACAAGCTTCTCAGTGCCGCCGGTGTGTCAGAGTTGGCGTGGTTGCCGGGGGCTAAGAACGAAATTGCAGCGCTCATGCAATGCTTCGATTGTTTTGTGTTGCCTTCGTTGGCCGAAGGCATTTCAAACACAATCTTGGAAGCAATGGCAACGGGGCTACCGGTGGTGGCCACCAATGTAGGAGGAAACTCGGACTTGGTTTTAGACGGCGAGACCGGGTTACTTGTCGCGGCGTCAGATGTTGAAGCCATGGCAAACGGTTTGATGCGAATGTACCAAGACCGTGCTGCTGCAAAAAAAATGGGAATGGCGGGTCGGGCGCGTGTTGAACGAGATTTCAGTCTGCAAGCAATGGTCGGGAAGTATCAATCGCTTTATGACGAGATGATCCAGTCAAAATCTCCCGGTCTATAACCTCAATCTATTGGTAGCAAAGACATATGTGCGGAATCACTGGAATCTTCGACACACGCGGGGTGGGAGATGTTCCCCGGGCGACGTTGCATCGCATGAACGAGTCTCAACGACACCGGGGGCCAGTCGAGGGCGATCTGTATTTCGAGCCGGGCCTGGGCTTTGGGCATAGGCGCCTTTCGATCATCGATCTCGCCACTGGCCAGCAGCCGCTTTTCAACGAAGATGGTTCAGTCGTTGTTGTTTTTAACGGTGAGATATACAACTATCAGGATTTGATTCCTGAGTTGCAGGCGCTCGGGCATGTATTTCATACGCGCAGCGACACGGAGGTTATCGTGCATGCCTGGGAAGCATGGGGTGAGAACTGTGTGTCTCGCTTTCGTGGAATGTTCGCATTCGCCTTATGGGACCGTAATCAGCAGGTATTGTTTTTAGCGCGTGACCGCCTGGCCATTAAACCGCTCTACTATGCATTGCTGGATGACGGCTCATTCGTTTTTGGCTCTGAGCTCAAATCACTTCTGGCGCATGGTGGCCTGAAGCGGGATATGGATCCACTTGCTGTGGAGGAATACTTTGCGCTGGGATATGTGGCCGAGCCAAGGACTATCTTTCACCAGGCGCGCAAGTTGCCGCCGGCGCACACGCTGCTGGTTCGACGTGGACAACCTATTCCGGAGCCTAAGGCCTACTGGGATTTGCACTTTTCTTTGGACAACCCTATGGGGGTGGAAGATGCCAGTGCCGAGCTGCAACACCGTTTGCAGGAGTCCATCCGCCTGCGCATGATTGCCGAAGTGCCCTTGGGGGCCTTCCTGTCGGGTGGTGTGGACTCCAGCGCAGTTGTTGCGACCATGGCAGGACTGTCCAGCGGGCCGGTGAACACCTGCTCTATCGCGTTTGATGATCCTGCATTCAATGAGTCCGAGTTCGCAAAAATGGTGGCGGATAGGTATCAAACCAACCATCACGTGGAAACCGTACGCTCCGACGATTTCGATTTGATTGACACACTCGCCCGCCTTTACGACGAGCCTTACGCCGACAGCTCGGCGATTCCCACCTACCGCGTATGTGAGCTCGCGCGCAAACATGTGACCGTGGCGCTTTCGGGCGATGGTGGAGATGAAGGTTTTGGGGGTTATCGGCGTTACCGCATGCATTTGATGGAGGACCGCATGCGTTCGAGCATGCCCATTGGCTTGCGGCAGCCGCTGTTTCGTACGCTTGGGCGTTTGTATCCGAAAGCCGATTGGGCGCCACGTATGTTTCGCGCCAAGACGACATTTGAAGGCATGGCCAGAAGCTCGGTGGAAGCCTATTTCCATTCGGTGTCCATCATGCGTGGCCCCATGCGTGAACAGCTTTTCAGTGACCGGTTCAAAACCGAGCTTGCGGGCTACACGGCCCAAGAGGTTTTTGAGCATCACGCAGCCAAAGCGAATACCGACGATCCACTGGCTTTGATTCAATATCTGGACATCAAAACCTACTTGGTGGGTGACATCAATACCAAGGTTGATAGGGCCAGCATGGCGCACTCGCTCGAAGTGCGTGAGCCGTTGTTGGACCATGAGCTTCTGGAGTGGTTGGCGACACTGCCGTCGTCCATCAAGATCAAGGGGCAGGAGGGCAAATATTTGCTCAAGAAGGCAATGGAGCCACTGCTGCCAAATGACGTGCTCTATCGTCCCAAGATGGGCTTTTCTGTGCCTTTGGCGCGCTGGTTCCGTGGGCCCTTGCGGCAACGTGTGCGTGATGCCGTCTTAGGTCCGCGCTTGGCGGCCACAGGCTGGTTTAATAAACGCTATCTGGAGCATCTCGTGGAAGCACACGAGTCTGGCGCAAGTGACTACAGCGCTCCCATCTGGACGCTGCTGATGTTTGAGGCATTTTTGCGGAATGTGGCGGAGCCGACAGCTGCGTTGCATGATGTGGCCGAAGGGGCAGCTGCATGACCCGTGTTTTGCATGTGTTTGACCACTCGATTCCGCTGCACAGTGGCTATACGTTTCGGAGTCTGTCGATCTTGCGCGAGCAGCGCAAACGTGGCTGGGAGACATTTCATCTGACGACGCCCAAGCAGATCGACTGCACGGTTGCAGAAGAGTCGGTTGATGGCTGGCACTTTTACCGAACCCCAGCGTCCACATCTGTACTGAGTGGTTTGCCGGGCTTGGGTGAGTTTGCCTTAATGCAGCAGGTTGAGCGCCGCTTGGAAGAGGTTGCGAAAGTCGTTCGCCCCGACATCATCCATGCACATTCGCCGTTGTTGAACGGCATGCCGGCCTTGCGGGTTGGCAAACGGCTGGGCATTCCTGTCGTGTATGAGGTGCGCGCCTTTTGGGAGGATGCGGCGGTGGACCACGGGACAACGACCGAGGGGAGTCCACGTTACCGGTTCACCAAATTCCTGGAAACCAAAGTTCTGCGGCAGGCCCAGCACGTCTTCACCATTTGTGAAGGTCTGCGCGCGGACATCGTCTCGCGCGGCATTGCGGCCGAGAAAGTGACCGTGATCCCGAATGCGGTGGACATCGATTCATTTGAGCTTGGCGGGGCGCCAGATCCCGCGCTGCGTACAAAGCTGGGATTAGATGGTTGCGCCGTACTTGGTTTTATTGGCTCGTTTTATGCCTATGAAGGCCTGAACTTGCTGCTGCAGGCATTGCCGAGCATTGTGGCCAAGGTGCCCAACGTGCGGGTGTTGCTGGTCGGTGGTGGTCCGCAAGATGCTGCACTAAAGGCCCAGGCCGCAGCCATGGGCATTGCCGAAAAGGTGATCTTCACGGGCCGCGTGCCACATGCGGAAGTCAATCGCTACTACGACCTGGTGGACGTATTGGTCTACCCACGGCACTCCATGCGCTTGACCGAGCTGGTCACGCCTCTGAAGCCGCTGGAGGCGATGGCGCAGGGGCGTTTGTTGGTCGCGTCCGATGTCGGCGGGCACAAAGAGCTGATTCGACATGGCGAAACTGGCATGTTGTTTCGCGCAGGGAGCGCAGATTCCCTGGGATCGACCGTGGTTGAACTTTTGGCGCAGCCGCATACATGGCCAACTTTGCGTGTCAACGGCCGCCGCTTTGTGGAGCATGAGCGCAACTGGGCCAACAGTGTGGGGAATTACGTCGCACCTTATCGCGATGTGTTGCGTACTTCTGTCACGCAATGAATGAGCTGATTGGGCTGCGGGTGGGGCTGGTCGGGCCTCTGCCCCCTCCAGCGGGGGGCATGGCGAACCAAGCGCGGCAACTTGCCGAATTGCTCAATCCGGTTTGCCAAACCGTGGCCTTTGTGCAGACCAATGCACCGTATCCGGCGCGATGGATAGAGCGGCTACCGGTGGTGCGTGCGGGTTTTCGATTGTTGCCTTACCTGTGGAAACTGTGGCGCACGGCAGGTGAGGTTGACGTGCTGCACATCATGGCCAACTCGGGCTGGTCGTGGCATCTGTTTGCTGCGCCCGCCATCTGGATAGCGTGGCTGCGTCATGTCCCCGTGATTGTGAACTACCGGGGTGGCGAAGCTGCTGACTTCCTCCAGAAAGCCCAGCGCATTGTTCAGTGCTCCATGTCGCGTGTGGCGGTGTTGGCTGTGCCCTCGGGTTTTTTGCAAGCCGTGTTTGGGCGTTTTGGGATGTCTGCCACGGTGCTGCCGAACATCATCGACTTGACACGTTTCAGCCCGCGTGGCGGGCGTGACCCCATGTCCGCCCACGTGATCGTCGCCAGAAATCTAGAGCCGCTATACGACAACACTTCAGCGATTCGCGCTTTCCAACAAGTGCAACAGGTGCTGCCCCGTGCCCGCTTGACCATCGCCGGCAGCGGCCCTGAAGCTGAAGCGCTGCAGGCACTTGTGACGGCGTTGGGCTTGGAAAAATGCGTGACTTTCACGGGACGCCTGGACCGTGATGCCATGGCGCGATTGTTTCGCGACGCCGACGTCATGCTGAACCCAAGCCTGGCCGACAACATGCCAAACTCGGTTTTGGAGGCCATGGCCAGCGGTGTGCCTGTCGTCAGTACGAATGTGGGCGGTGTTCCCTACTTGGTAGAAGATGGCAAGACTGCATTGCTTGTTCCGCCGTCCGACCCGGCGGCGTTGGCATCTGCCAGCTTGCGCTTGCTGCAGGACGAGCAACTCTGGACTTGTTTACAGCAGGCCGGCCTGGCACAAGTGCAGCGGTATACCTGGGCCAATGTTGCGCCGGTGTTGGGCCGTCTTTACCGGCAAGCGCAGGGAAAAGCCAAAAAGAACTGATGCCTAGGTGTCCGGTTGCCGCTATCAAACTGATCATGAATTTGTACACTTCGTTCGTTTCCAAGGTGCTGTTTCCGCTGCAGGAACGGCTTAAACACCACACCACTGTTGCCGTGCATCGGCAGATGGAGGCGGCGCAATGGTGGCCCGCGCCACAGCTGGAACAGCACCGTGTGCGACGCCTGCGCGAGCTGTTGTCGGACGCCGGGACATTTGTGCCGTACTACAAAGAGCTGTTCGCAAAGCTAGGCTTCGAACCGGCCAGTGTGAGCAGTATGGGGGATCTGACGAAGTTGCCGTTTCTGACCAAGGCCTTGATCAAGGCCAACACCGAAGCGCTGAAGCATCCTCAAGCCGCAGGCCTGGCACGTTTCAACACCGGGGGCTCATCCGGCGAGCCCTTGATTTTCTTCATTGGCAGAAAACGCGTGAGTTACGACGTTGCCGCCAAATGGCGCGCAACCCGCTGGTGGGGGGTGGACATTGGTGACCCTGAAATGGTGGTGTGGGGCTCACCGATAGAGCTGGGCACGCAGGACCGCATCAAGTTCATTCGTGACCGTTTGATGCGCACCGAGTTGCTGCCTGCATTCGAAATGTCCGAAGACAAGCTTGATAGCTTTGTTGCCTCCATCCGTCGTGTTCGTCCGCGCATGTTGTTCGGTTATCCATCCGCCTTGAGTCTGATTGCACGTCACGCACTGAAGCGCGGCGTTGCGATGAACGATCTAGGCATCAAGGTGGCGTTTGTGACCTCCGAGCGTCTTTATGATGATCAACGGGCGGTGATCAGTTCCACTTTTGGCTGTCCCGTGGCAAACGGTTATGGGGGGCGCGACGCTGGCTTTATTGCGCACGAATGCCCATCGGGAAGCATGCATATCACGGCAGATGACATCATCGTGGAGATCATCAACGAAGCGGGTGAGCCTCAGCCTGCGGGTGTGGCCGGCGAAATTGTGGTGACCCATTTGTCGACCAACGACTTCCCCTTCATTCGCTACCGTACCGGGGACATCGGTGTTCTCGGGCAAAAGCAGTGTGCTTGTGGCCGGGGGCTGCCGCTGTTGCAAGAAATCCAGGGTCGCAGCACCGACTTCGTCGTGGCCTCGAATGGCACCATACTGCATGGCCTGTCATTGATCTACATTCTGCGGGACTTGGCCGGTGTGCAGTCCTTCAAAGTGGTACAGGAAACGCGTCTTTTGACACGTGTGTTGCTCGTCACCGACGCTCAATTTACACCGAGCGCCGTCGACGATATTCGGGCCGGCTTCCAACGCAGATTGGGGCAAGACGTGGAAATTCAGGTGGACATTGTGGACAGCATCGCGGCAGAAAAATCAGGCAAGTTCCGCTACATCGTGAGCCACGCGGTGAGCCGTTAAGAGGACGAAGACATGCGCGATTTTTTTCTCATTGGCCTGGTTTTGATGGGCGTATTCGCATCGCTGAAGTACCCCTGGGTCGGGATCATGCAGTGGACCTGGCTCAGCCTGATGAATCCCCACCGCTATACCTACGGCCCGGCCTACAGCGCGCCACTTGCCGCGTTGACGGTGATGGCCATCCTGATCGGCATACTGGTGACCAAGGACAAAACCTCCCCCTTTAAAGGTACACCGGTCACATTGCTGGCCTTGCTCATGGCCTGGATCACTCTTTCCTGGTTGCTCGGCATCGATCCTTCCAGTGACTATGACCAATGGAAGAAGGTGATGAAAATTGACGTGCTGATCCTCGTCGGGTTGGCATTGCTGCACTCTAAAAAACACATCATGGCTTTGGCGTGGACGGTCACGTTGTCGTTGGCGTTACTCGGCGCTAAAGGCGGGCTATTCACCGTGATGACAGGCGCCAGCAGCCGTGTGTGGGGGCCGCCCGGCTCGTTTATTGAAGATAACAACGAATTTGCTCTGGCCTTGGTCATGACGATTCCGCTGCTGCGGTTTCTGCAACTGCAGGTGAAAAACAAAAAAGGCAAATTGCTGCTGATGGGGGCCATGCTTCTTTGCGCAGCCAGCGCGCTGGGAAGTTACTCACGAGGCGCTTTGTTGGCGGTGTCGGCGATGGGCGCATTTATGTGGTGGCGCGGAAAGAACAAGTTGGGTGTGGGCTTGGTGATGGTCATGGCTGCCATCCCGCTGCTGGCGTTGATGCCGGATGCGTGGACGGAACGCATGAATACGATACAGACCTATCAACAGGATGCGTCGGCGCTCGGGCGTTTGAGCGCCTGGTGGAATGCCTGGAATCTGGCTTTTCATTACCCCACCGGTGTCGGGTTCAATGCCGCGCGTCCAGAGCTGTTTGCCAAGTATTCACCTTACCCAGAAGCTGGAACACCAGCGGCCCACAGCATCTACTTCCAGATACTGGGCAACCATGGTTTCGTCGGTCTGTTCTTGTTCCTCAGCTTTTGTATCGTCACCTTTCAATGGGCGCGCTGGTTGCGTAAACATGGTGCGGCGCGTCCCGAAACCATGTGGTGCTCGGATCTTGGCACCATGTGCCAGGTATCTTTGGTGGGGTATGCCGTGGGGGGGGCATTCCTGAGCTTGGCTTACTTCGATCTACCCTACAACATCATGGTGCTGGTGGTGTTGGCACGCGTGTGGATGACGAGCAAAGCCTGGGAGCGTGAACCGGTAGAGCCCTACACATGGCGGAGTATTCCCGGCATGTGGGCCCACCTGCCGGAAGGCAGTATTCCAGTCGCGCCCAAAGGAAAACGCGGCCCACGTGCAGCGGTGAAGGTTTAAAACATGCTGTTGCGAGCTTTTTTCAATGTGTTGTCACCGGCGGGAGCCAAGGCAAAGCTGTCGACGCTGATCTTTCATCGCGTGCACGCTCAGCCAGACCCGTTGTTTCCAGGTGAAGTGGATGCCGCGCAGTTCAATGACATGTGTCGTTGGCTCAAAGAATGGTGCAACGTGCTGCCCCTGGACCTGGCATTGGCCCAACTGGCCGATGGCAGTCTGCCTGCGCGTGCGTGTGCCATCACGTTTGACGATGGTTATGCCGACAACCACGATGTGGCGCTGCCGATTCTGCAAAAACACGGACTGGTCGCAACGTTTTTTATTGCGACCGGCTTTCTTGACGGTGGCCGCATGTGGAACGATGGTGTGATCGAAGCCTTGCGGAGTACCGAGCGGCCAGTGCTGCAACTGGCGTCAGTCATCGAGGGGATGAACGAACCTCTTCCCCTAGCTGACTGGGGCCAAAAACGCGCGGCGATCTATCGCATCCTTGCGCACATCAAATATCTGCCGCTACAGGTGCGCGACGAAGCCGTAGCTGCACTTGCGCGGTATTGTGCGGTGACGCTGCCGGATGACTTGATGATGACCTCGGATCAAGTGCGTGGCCTGCATAGAGCAGGCATGCAAATTGGGGCGCACACGGTATCGCACCCTATTTTGGCGAAACAAGCCCAAGAAGACATGTACCGTGAAATTGTCCAAGGTAAAGAGGAATTGGAGCGCCTTATCGACGCACCAGTCGCTTTGTTTGCCTACCCAAATGGCAAGCCAGACGAGGATTACAGCGCAACAAGCGTAGACATCGTCAAGTCGCTCGGATTTCAGGCCGCAGTGTCTACGGAATGGGGGGTTGGGCATCGCGAGTCGGATCTATTCCAGATCCCGCGTTTCACCCCATGGGATCGCTCGGCTTATAAATTTGGATTACGTTTGGGCCTAAATATGCGTAAAACACAAACGCTAAGAGCCTCGGGGTCTTGAGTTTTAGAATAATTGGTTACTAGGCCAAATGAGCGCAGTTTTAACTGTGCCTGTTTTGTGTGCGTACCAATACACATTTTCTGTGCAAAGCCTCAATTTCAGCCTTGCTAGTGACAGACTCAAGATAGACACGAATACTCCTTCTGTCTAGATGAATGCGCTGATTAACTTGTGGTAGCCAATCCATTTTTAAATTCAGCTAGCAGGCATAGGAAAAAGCTCTTGGAAATGGATTCAACGGTTTCCAAGGACGATACGCATCGTTTTTGGGAAAAAACGATTGGAGTAAATGTAAATCTGCGCCAGAATAAGCGCTAATATGATGGGCGTCAGAATCCAGAAAATCCAGTAGGGAATACCGGAGAATATTTTTTGGTATATGAAAAAAGCTACTAAGAACAGTGGACCTTGGGCAAGAAAAGTAAAAAAACTATACTTTGACAACTTCGCTAGCCAATCTCCAAATCGAGTATTGACAAGCATTGCCGCAGCAGGCCAGATCAGCAATGGCGATACCAGTCTAAGGTAACTTCTGTTTTCTATCTTAAAGAAAACAACTGAAATGCACAAAGCTAGAAATATGGCTAGTAATAATGGTCCATATTTATCAAGTTTAGACATGTCCCATTTTTGAATTGACGCCATGCCGCCAATATAAAATAAAATCGGCATGGTGTTTCTGAGGAAAAATTGTCCATCCAAATCGAAGAAAAATAGAAAAAAGACAATTATCAGTCCGTGCCAAATGTATTTTCTGAGAAAAAAACCAAAAACTGGAGCAATAACCGAGAGGAGAAAAAGATCCCTGAGAAAGTTGAGAGGGAAATTTATTGGCGCGGTAAATAGGCCAACAATAGCATTGGCCCAATTGATCAGCTTGAAAGGGTATAAATTGATTGAAAATACATGATCCATCCATTGATTCATTTGTATAAAATAAACCGCCACCGCGATTGGGAGGTTGAATATTATTAATGGAATCAAAATGGATTTGATTTTTTTGGGTATTAATTTTTTGAAATTAAGATCTAGCTGTGAATTGAATAGCAGGTAGCCAGAAATAAATGTAAGTACGGGAACGGACGCGCGAAAGATGGCGTGTTGAAAAAGGGCTTTGATGAAATTAAAGAAGCCTGGCCCTGTTTCTGCTAATGGTACATAGGGTGGTGTATGCAAAACAATAATTCCAAATATCAATAGATATCTCAGTATTGCAATTCTTTTGCTTATATTTTCATCTAGCTTGATCACGATAAACTATTCCAATGATGTTCATTTGGTAAACGATTTTATGCGCTTAACCAGAAATTGTTTTTTCTTTTGTTTGCGACAGATATTTATTTTTATGAAAGCTTGCGAAATAAATTCTTGCAATCGATCCAAAATGGTTTTGGGTCTTCTTTATCCCAAATATAGTAGCCAACGTTTTTCTTGAAATAATCTCGTATGAATCGAATTACTTCAGCTATGGGGCGTGAGTTGAACGACCGATCGACAATCAAGTGCTTCTGAAAGCATATGCGAATAAGACGTTTGATTTCGGTGCTGGCCATGCGACACCGATGCTCAAATTTGATAAGG
The DNA here is from genome assembly GCF_049316285.1 of Variovorax sp. HJSM1_2. Taxonomy (NCBI): domain Bacteria; kingdom Pseudomonadati; phylum Pseudomonadota; class Betaproteobacteria; order Burkholderiales; family Comamonadaceae; genus Variovorax; species Variovorax sp. HJSM1_2. The sequence goes on from NZ_JBMOXA010000041.1 coordinate 28,816, forward strand.
TCTAGCTCTGGTAATTTCATCCCTGAGTTAAGAGCGTATGCAATAACAGCAAAATTGGCATTGCATTGAACGGCTAAAGGATAGCTTCCCCAATAGCGGCCATTGATTTCCATCAAAACTGCGCTGTTTTTTTTCTGGTCCCACCGGTACTCGACCATCGCAACCCCCTCCCATTGCGCCTCCTGAAGCAAGGCAATGGATTGCTCCTGAAGCGAGATGTGATGCTCGAGAGGCACTGAGTCACAGACACTGGAAAAGCCACCTTCGGGCGGCCATTCGGCAATTCGAAGATGCTGAAATCGACGCACGGCCTGTCCTTTGTGCATATAAAAGAACTGACCTAGTCCTATGCCTGGACAGTAAGATTGAACCAAAGGCCATTCACCGATTGATTCGTAGCAACGAGTTGCATCTAAAAAATCAGCGCCGTTATAAACATATTGAACTTTATGTAGAGGCAAACCCGCTGCACTAAGTTTTGGTGAAACGGTATTTGGGTCTTTCCATTTTAATATGGCCGGAAACTGAAAGTTGACAGCGATGTTTTCGATGTCTTCTATCGACTTGGGTTCGGTCGTTTGGGGCGTTGAAATTCCCAATTTTTGTGCCATGGAAAGCGTGTGTTGCTTGTCCAAAACCAAAGCTAAAGTATCAAGAGTTGGAACTATCGGTTTCACTTTTCCGAACTCAGCCCGGTGTTTTGCCAACCATTTAAGGTTGACTTCCGAAACCGCGATCAGGCAACAAGGACCAAACTCTTCACCGATAGCAAAGATCGAAGAAATCCAATGAGTGCTACGGGGGGGTGAAACGACGACAGAACGATATAGATACTTAGATGCCAGACCAATAGCACGAGGGTCATGCGTCATGCCAATTACTTTTACACCAGCTCTCCCTAGCTCCCGGACAATGTTAAGCCCGATTTGTGTTTCCAACCCAAGGACAATACAAGGGGGAGAGTTATCTGGAAATAATTTCATGTTTGGGTTATAAATGGAATATTAAGATATACCAGATATAAAAAATAATAAATTGAATAAAGGGGAATGCCAGCTCAAGTTAATCGCCTTATCGCCTGTGCTGCGTACCGAAGGCCGGTCGATGGCAATTTGGTGTAAGGCTGATAGTTTTGTTTTGTAGGGGTATTAGAGGGTACAAAAGATCCGACATGGAAATCCGTTGATCTCTCCGCGAGAAAAGCACACAGAGATGTAAATCTCTTTACAACCGTCCAGTCCGGCTGATTACTATTGGGTTTCAACATTTCAAAATTATGTGATACCACCACGAAATTTTGACTCTCAGCTTCTTTTGCACTTAATAACGCATCACGCATTTCGTTAAAACCACAAGCTCCCACTTGAGCTGGGCGATCTTTCTTAAAGCCATCTCTAAATACGGTGACGGGGTAGGTCATGACTTCTCCAACATAAAAAGACGTATCTAAATTACGTCCTTCAAGGAGTTGAGGCGCGCTGACGTCATAACATCTGTTTAGACTTGTATCAATTTTGATGTTGTTTTTCGCAAGTGCACTGAAGGTATCTTCATTGAGCGCATAACTTCCAGCGCGAAATGCGGTAATAACGCCACTTCCAGCGGCCTCCAGCATCTTCTTGCCATATTCAATTAGAGCAGTTTGTTCAGAAAAGGTGTAGTCTGACAAATGCTGCCGTTTTTTCTTATTGTCGGCGATGAGTGGTTGGAGTGCTTCATTGACCCATTCGGGGTGTAGATGAAGTTGAATCTCTTGACCTGCGGATTTTATGAGATCGACTATTGATTTGAGATGCTGTTGCCCAAAACGTGCAGCAAACAAAGGCTCTACAAAAAAGATACCTCGTAGGCCATATGTGTTAAGAATTTCCAATGTTTTGGGAAGGGCATAATTTCCGTGCTTGGATTGTCCGTAAACATATCTCTGGAAACTTGGGGGGAAGGCTTCATCAAGATTCGTCCAACCATCACACCAAATTTCAATGTCGAATGTGAGGTAGACGTTCACGTTTTTAGACTCGGACTTTTTGCTGTTTTCAAATCTTCTACTAGACCTTCAACTGCAGATCTCAGTAGCGTAAAACATGTTCGGAAATATGCGTCCGACAGTGTATGCGGGTCATGTAAATGGACTCGGTGTGGCGCCGACCAATGTCCCAGTAGCGCGATGGCTTCAGTCGGTATTCCCGCGTCGCGAAGCTGGTGTGCATGCCGAATTTCCATAGCAAGAAGCAGATCGTTGGGGCGAAACTCATAGTCGGTCAAGTTTGTTGCAGAGTGATTTCTCAACTCAAATCCCAAGAGGTCTGCAGTTTGGATAGCCTTCTCAAATGCCGGATGCCCAGTGGTCGTAGAAAGACCGATGGAGCAAGTTTTGACACCAAGGGCTGAGGCTACAGCCTCTGCAAATGCACTGCGATTGATGTTGCCAAGGCATACAAAAACAATACGTTCAATTGATTCCAGTCGAGGATTTAGGAATGGATTGATGCTACCGCTAATGTAAGCAACTTGCCCTAGAACAGTCCGAACCAGGCCTCGCGCTGTTCCATAATTGGTATCGATCAGGGTTAGAGTTTTGCTCATTAATTTTAATATCTTGTCCTGTTGTTCTTGTGGTGAAGTAAGTTCACTTGTGAAGCTATTAAAATATTAAGCCAGTTTGAGTGTTTTTAAGTAGGCTTGTAGTTTCAATAGACTGTGCTGTACGGCATTTCTTAAAACATGACGCTTTCTTTCGGTGACCCAGCTAATGAGAAATACTGACGCTGCAACAAGTGCTGTGGTGAAAATCCAATAATAATGTCCAGTTGGATCGCCTTGCAATACAGCTGCCCAAAATAGAAATAATGGCTGATGTAGGATGTATAGAGAGAAGGTGAAGCTGGCCAAGAATTTGATTGGCTTTTCTATTGGAAAAAATAGATAATTAAGCTTGTCACTGAGCAATCGCATGGCTGCAAAATTCATGAAAACTAAAGCCCCTAAAATGTAATCGCTGAGAAAAAACTTTGAAAAAGTCAATTCTTTGAATAAGTTGGGTCCAATATTATTTTTGAACCATTGTGCTGTGATTTCAGTTGCGTCAATTTTGTGAAAAATAATAATGCCTACCGTGGAAAAAACTAACATTAACCACGCTGTTAATGTGCTTAGGTGCTTTGGGCGTTCCCAATGATAAAGTATGACGCCGAGCATCCAAATTGGGGCGAGTAATAATATTTTAGGCCCTAAAAATAGCGATAGCAGTGCTAAGAAAAACCATTTCGTTTTACCCGGTAGAAAACAGAACATACCGAAGCCTATGTAGTACCACATTTCGTATGTTACTGACCAGTATGGAACGTTAGAGAAGCTCGTAATAGACACAAACCATATCTCGTTGAGCAACATCAGGCTCGCCCCTATACGCGCAGCGAATTGATCAAAGGGGTAGTCGTATAGTGCTGGATAAAGTTGTCTTCCAAATGCATCTAGCAAGAGGGTAATAAAAACCGCAGGAATAGCCACTGAGTAAATGCGAGAAATTCGACTTGCTGCGTAGTCGATCCAATTTTTCTCACGTGTGTCAGTGATGAAGGCAATGACAAAACCAGAAAGCACAAAGAACACGATGACTGAGCTGTGGCCATAATTGCTTGCGGGCAAGATATCATTTACCAATAATCTCTGATTTGAATGATATATGTACACCAAACACGCAGCCAGAAATCGAATTAAATCAAGATAAATAGAAAAACTTTTTCCCATAAGGCTGGTGAATTTCAACTACTTGTGATGTAACGACTGGTGCTGAAAATTTTTATGATTTTTCGAGATGTCTTTGAAGAATTTCGAATAATGAAAAATAAATTCCTCAGGACTTTTCCAAGCGCAATAATTCTGAAAACGTTGTATCAGTTTTTGGGGGGCTTTAGATTGGCGTATTGTGATACCTATTGGGCTTTTCGAGCCATTTCGTCAAGCTTTTGTTGAGTCCGTTGTCGAGCTCGATTCCCCATCGCATCCACGACCCGTGTGCAAGCAGGGCTGCCCATTGAGGTGTTGCGTGTCTAACCCTGTCGCCTCGAAGATTTTCGAGACTGCACGCTTGACTGTCTGACGCTTGTTCCTGCCAAGACGTAACCGTGCAGCTTTTTCCATGAGTGGGCTCAGTCATCAAGTGAGGTTCAAATGCCGGAAGTGCAGAGCTTGCCTTAAGCATCGAGCTGGTCGGTTTGCACTCTACAAATTGGCAAACAAAAGTGATGCCACTATCCAGCCTGCTGATTTAGCTGGTACTGCGGCGCATGGTGGCGAAGCCATTGCTCTAGCATCATCAAGATCCAGACCATTTCTCCAAAGTAGCCTGGATGCTCTTGCAAACGCTGATTCAAAAGCGAGTCGACAAAGGCGCGCCGCACAATACCGCGCTCCACCAAGCTATTGACGGACTCTGTAGCCAAGGCCTTGAGTGCCTTGTCGCTGTTGGCCCATACGCCAAACGGTAGGCCAAAGCCTTGCTTTTTCTTGGTGATGATGTCGTCGGGCAAGAAGCCGCGCAGAGCCTCTTTGAAGAACCAGCGT
>NZ_JBMOXA010000042.1:0-26669 GCF_049316285.1 Variovorax sp. HJSM1_2
CTCGGCCTGGTGGGCAAACGCACGGGCTCGATCATGGTGGAAGGCAAAGAAACCATCAGCATGCCGCCACACCGCATTGCGCGCCTGGGCTTGGGTTACTGCCCCGAAGAGCGCGGCATCTACGCCTCGCTCACTGCTGAAGAAAACCTGTTGCTGTTGCCCAAGGTCGGCGAAGGCGGCATGTCGCTGGAGCAGATCTACGCCATGTTTCCCAACCTCAAGGAACGCGCACACAGCCCCGGCACACGCCTGTCGGGTGGCGAACAACAAATGCTGGCCATGGCGCGCATTCTGCGCACCGGCGCCAACCTGTTGCTGCTCGACGAAATCACCGAAGGCCTGGCGCCGGTGATTGTGCAAAAGCTTGGCCAGGTGATACGCGAACTCAAGGCGCGGGGCTTCACGCTGGTGCTGGTGGAGCAGAACTTCCGCTTCGCCAAACACCTGGCCGACCGGCACTACGTGATCGAACACGGCCGCGTGGTCGAGACCATAGACAGCAGCGAAGTGGCCACCAAACAAGGCCGGCTCGACGCCTTGCTGGGCATCTGATTTTTCTTCCCTGTATCCCTTCCCTCTCTCGTTTCCATCCATCTCAACTTCTGGAGTTCTTCATGCATTTCAAGAAACTTTCTGTTGCCCTGGCCGCCTGCACAGCCCTCGCAGCCCAGGCCCAGGTCAGCGACGACGTCGTCAAGATCGGTGTGCTGAATGACCTCTCCGGCATCTACTCCGATCTGTCGGGCCAGGGCTCGGTGACGGCCGCACGCCTGGCCATAGACGAGATGGGTGGCAAGGTGCTGGGCAAGACGGTGGAGCTAGTCTTTGCCGACCACCAGAACAAACCCGACGTGGCGGCCAACCTGGCACGCGGCTGGTTCGACCAGGGCAAGGTCGACATGGTGACCGACTTCCCCACTGCATCCACCGCACTGGCGGTGATGGAAATCGCCAAGCAGAAGAACCGCATCGTCATGCCGTCCTCGGGCCTGGCTACCGCCATCCTGGGTGAAAAATGCAACGCCCTCACCGCACAATGGGCCACCAACACCTATGCCCTGGCGGCCGGCACCGCACGCGCATTGGTGAAGGAAGGCAAGAAGAGTTGGTACTTCATCACCGCCGACTACACCTTCGGCCACTCGCTGGAAAAAGACGCATCCGAGGTCATCGTCGCCGACGGCGGCAAGGTGGTCGGCAGCTCGCGCCACCCCTTCCCCGGCAGCGACTTTTCTTCCTTCCTGCTGAAGGCGCAATCGTCTGGTGCCGACGTGATCGCGTTGGCCAATGCGGGCAACGACACCGTCAACGCCATCAAACAAGCCAACGAATACGGCATCACCCGCAAACAAGTGGTGGCCCCGCTGTTGACCTACATCTCCGACGTACACAGCATTGGCCTGGAAAAAGCCCAAGGCATGTACTTGAGCGAAGCCTTCTACTGGGACTTTGACGAGCGTTCACGCGCCTGGTCGAAGAAGTTTTTCGAGAAACAAAAACGCATGCCCACCGCCGCACAAGCCGGGGTCTACTCGGCAACGCTCAACTACCTGAAGGCCGTGCAGGCCGCGGGCACCGACGAGGCCAAGGCGGTGATGGCGCAGTTGCGCAAGATGAGCATAGACGATGCCGTGATACGCAACGGCAAACTGCGTGATGACGGCGCCTTGGTGCACGACATGTTGCTACTGCAAGTGAAGTCGCCCGCCGAGTCCAAGGCGCCATGGGACTACTACAAGGTCAAGTCGGTGCTGAAGGGTGCGGACGTCTACCCGGCCATCAGCCCGGCCTGCCAGGTCGCGGCGAAATAACCGCCACCGCGCCGTTGATACGCCCCTCCCCGAACCCAAGCAGTCAAAAACTATGTTCGACATTCCGATGCAATCCCTGATGGCACAACTGCTGGTGGGCCTGATCAACGGCTGTTTCTACGCCGTGCTGAGCATGGGCCTGGCCATCATCTTTGGCCTGCTCAACATCATCAACTTCACACACGGTGCACAGTTCATGGTGGCGGCTTTTCTGGCCTGGATTGGCTTCACCCAGCTGCCCATGTTGCTGGGGCCAGAGTTTCAGCTCAACTTCTGGCTGATGCTGGTGGTGGCGCCGCTCTTCGTCGGTGCGCTCGGTGTGCTGCTCGAGAAAACGCTGCTCAAACGGCTTTACCACCTGGACCACCTCTACGGCCTGCTGCTGACCTTTGGTGTGGCGCTGGTCCTGGAGGGCACGTTCCGCCACTTCTATGGCATCTCCGGTGCTAGTTATGACCCGCCGGCACTGCTGCAAGGCGGTGTGGACCTGGGCTTTATGTTCATGCCGATCTACCGTGGTTTTGTGGTCGTGGCTTCGTTGCTGATCTGCGCCGTGACCTGGTATCTGTTCGAGAAAACCAAGCTCGGCGCGCTGCTGCGCGCCGGCACGGAAAACCCGAAACTGCTGCAGGCCTTTGGCGTCAACATCCCGTTGATGATCACCCTGACCTATGGCTTTGGCGTGGCGCTGGCCGGCATTGCCGGGGTGCTGGCGGCGCCCATCATGCAGATCACACCACTGATGGGGGCCAACCTGCTCAACATCGTGTTTGCGGTGGTGGTGATAGGCGGCCTGGGCTCCATCATGGGCGCCATTCTGACCGGCCTGGCGCTCGGCTTGCTCGAAGGCTTGACCAAGGTGTTCTACGCCGAAGGCTCCACCGTGGTGGTGTTCGTGATTATGGCCGTGGTGCTGCTCGCCCGCCCCGCCGGAATGTTCGGAAAAGAGAAATAAATGAATCCCCCAGTCTGCGCGCACTTCCCCGACATGGGTGCATCGCACCGATGGCGCATGTCGCTTCGCCAACCCCCTTTGCAAGAGGGCGATACCAGTGGCCCGGCAAAGCCGGTTCCACGGTATCTCCCGTGTGGCCCCGTGTCGACCTCTTGCGTCCTGCCCGCTCAGTGGAGAGCACTATGCTGAAAAACATTCCAACCCCCATCCGCATCCTGCTGGCCCTGCTGGTGCCAGCCCTACTGGTGCCGGTATTCCCGGAAATCGCCTACCCGGTGTTTGTCATGAAGGTGCTGTGTTATGCACTCTTCGCGTTGGCCTTCAACCTGTTGATAGGCTTCACCGGCCTGGTGTCGTTTGGCCACGCCGCGTTTTTTGGCTGGGCCGGCTACACCACCGGTTACCTCATGATCAAGCTGGCCGACCACGGCTTTCCGGTGGAGCTTGCCATACTGGCGGGTGTGCTGGTGGCCACGGCGATTGGCTGGTTGATCGGCACCCTGGCGATTCGCCGCACCGGTATCTACTTCTCCATGATCACGCTGGCGCTGTCGCAGATCGCCTACTTCCTGGCGGTGCAGCTCAAATGGACCGGTGGTGAAGATGGCATGCAGGGTATTCCGCGCGGCAAGCTGCTAGGCGTGGTGGATCTGTCGGAGGACAACCACATGTACTACTTCACCCTGGCGGTGTTTGTGGCGGGTTTTCTGGCGATCCACCGCATCGTGCATTCGCCGTTCGGCCAGTCCATCAAGGCGCTGCGCGACAACGCGCCGCGCGCCGTGTCCCTGGGCTACGACACCGACCGTTGCAAGCTTTATGCGTTCATGCTGTCGGCGGCCTTCACCGGCCTGGCCGGCGCCATGAAGGCCCTGGTGCTGCAACTGTCGGCGCTGAATGACGTGATGTTGACCACCTCCACCGAGACCTTGCTGATGACACTGCTAGGCGGCCTGGGCACCAGTTGGGGCCCGGTGGTGGGCGCGACCCTGGTGGTCAGCCTGCAAAACTATCTGGCCGAACTCGGCGGCGTGGTCACCATCATCACCGGCCTGACCTTTGTGGTGTGTGTCTCCTTTTTCCGCCGCGGCCTTGTGGGTGAATGGGAAGCCTGGCTGCAGCGCAAGCGCCAAGCTGCGCCAGTTGCCCAGCCGCCGCACAATCATTCAGCATCGGCAAACGGCCAAAATCCTGCAAGCCCATTTACAGCGACCAGCACACCGACATGAAAACCATACAGGTCATTGACTCCCACACCGGCGGCGAACCCACGCGTCTCGTGGTCGGCGGCTTCCCCAATCTTGGCCACGGCAGCATGGCCGAACGCAAAGCCCTGCTGGCCGCCGAACACGACGCCTGGCGCGCGGCCACGGTACTCGAGCCGCGCGGCAGCGACGTGGTGGTGGGCGCCCTGCTCTGCGAGCCGGTGGCGCCCGACGCCACCGCTGGCGTGATCTTCTTCAACAACGCGGGCTACCTGGGCATGTGTGGTCACGGCACCATTGGCCTGATCGCCACGCTGGCCCACATGGGCCGCATCAGCGCCGGCAGCCACCGCATCGAAACACCGGTGGGCACCGTCACCGCAACATTGCATGCCGATGGCGCCGTGAGCGTGCACAACCTGCCGGCCTACCGCCACCTGCACAGCGTGGCCGTGGAGCTGCCGGGCCATGGCACGGTGTATGGCGATGTGGCCTGGGGTGGCAATTGGTTTTTTCTGGTGAGCGACCACGGCCAGCGTGTGGCCAGCGACAACCTGGCCGCGCTGACGGCCTATACCTCGCTGCTGCGCGAGGCGCTGGCCGCCCAAGGCGTTAGCGGCAAAGACGGCGCGGAGATCGACCACATCGAGATTTTTGCGGCAGACGACGCCGGTGCCGACAGCAAGAACTTCGTGTTGTGCCCCGGCCTGGCCTACGACCGCTCGCCCTGCGGCACCGGCACCAGCGCCAAGATCGCCTGCCTGGCGGCCGACGGCAAACTCGCACCCGGCGAAGTCTGGCGCCAGGCCAGTGTGATCGGCAGCGTGTTCGAGGCCAGCTACACGCTGCAGGACGGCCAGGTGCTGCCCACCATCCGTGGCCGCGCCCACATCAGCGCCGAGGCCACGCTGTTGATCCAGGACGATGATCCTTTCGGCTGGGGCATACGTCTTTGAACCCCATTGACCGGCCACCGGGACCCGGCATCGGCACTGGTGGGACAATGCCATAGACGCCCGATTTCCTTACGCGAGCCCATGACGCAAGCCCCCACCCATCTGCCCATCGCCCCCGCTGCCGCGCCCAAGCGCCGTGCAGCCGACGTCGCCTTCGATGCGTTGGAGAGCATGATCGTCACGCTGCAACTCGAACCTGGCAGCCCGGTGGTCGAGGCCGACCTGGCCGAGCGCACCGGCCTGGGCCGCACGCCGGTGCGCGAAGCGCTGCTGCGCATGGTGTCGAGTGGCCTGATCGTGCAGCAGCCCAGGCGCGGCCTGCTGGTGTCGAACATAGACCTGGCCGACCACCTGGACGTGGTGCAGACCCGGCGCGTGCTCGAATGCCTGATCGCCGCCTGCTCTGCGCGCCGCGCCACGGCCAAGCAACGCAAGGAAATCGTTCTCTGCGCCGCCAAAATGGTCAAGGCGGCGGGACGCGGCAACCTCACCGACTACATGGTTGCCGACCACGAACTCGACCAGGTGAACCACCAGGCCAGCCACAACCACTCTGCCGTCAAGTGTGTTGTGCCGCTGATCGTGCAATGCCGCCGCTTTTGGTACGCTTACCAACACGAAGGTGAAATCGCGGAAGGTGCGCGCGCCCACATGTTGCTGGCCGAAGGCATTGCCTCCGGCGATGAGACCGCCGCCATGGCGGGAGCCAACCAATTGCTCAACTACCTGGAGCAGTTCGCCAGGCGTGTCATCGACAAGTGATCACGCCAGCCCGTCACCGTTTTTTAACCCGCCCCAGGACCCCGCTTCATGGACACCCAAACAGCTCCCCTGTCCCTGCTCAACGACCCCAGCCTGCTGAAGACCGATGCCCTGGTGGGCGGCCAGTGGATCGCCGGCTCGGCGCGCTTTGACGTCAACGACCCAGCCACCGGCGCCAAGCTGGCCGATGTCGCCAATCTGGGCCCGGCAGAAGCCCAAGCCGCGATTGACGCCGCCAACGCCGCCTGGCCCGCCTGGCGCAACAAGACCGGCAAAGAGCGCCACGCGATTCTGCTGAAGTGGTTCAACCTGCTGATGGAGAACCAGTCCGACCTGGGCCGCATCATGACCGCCGAGCAAGGCAAACCCTTTGCCGAGGCCAAGGGCGAAGTGGCTTATGGCGCAAGCTTTGTCGAGTGGTATGCCGAAGAGGCCAAACGCGTCAACGGCGAAACCCTGCCGCAGTTCGACAACAACCGCCGCCTGACGGTGCTGCGCCAGCCTATCGGTGTGTGTGCGGCCATCACGCCGTGGAACTTTCCGCTGGCCATGATCACGCGCAAGGTGGCGCCGGCCCTGGCCGCAGGTTGCACCGTGGTCATCAAGCCGGCCGAACTGACACCGCTGACCGCGCTGGCCGCCGCCGAACTGGCACAGCGCGCCGGCATGCCGCCCGGGGTGCTGAACCTGCTGACATCGGACAGCGCAGGCAGCATCGCCATTGGCAAACTGATCTGCGCCAGCGATGTGGTGCGCCACATCAGCTTCACCGGCAGCACCGAAGTCGGCCGCATTCTGATGGCGCAAAGCGCGCCCAGCATCAAAAAGCTGAGCCTGGAACTGGGCGGCAACGCCCCCTTCATCGTGTTTGACGACGCCGACATCGATTCGGCCGTGGAAGGTGCACTCGCCAGCAAGTACCGCAACGCCGGCCAGACCTGCGTCTGCGCCAACCGCCTCTACGTGCAGGAAGGTGTTTACGATGCTTTCGTCACCAAGTTCGCCGCCAAGGTGGCTGCGCTCAAGGTCGGCAACGGCTTTGACGAGGGTGTGGTGCAAGGCCCGTTGATCGAAGATGCCGCGCTGGACAAAGTGCAGCGCCATCTGGACGACGCGCTGGCCAAGGGCGCTCGCCTGCTGGCCGGCGGCCACCGCCTGCCGGGCCAGTTCTTCGAGCCCACCGTGGTCGCCGACGCCACGTCCGACATGTTGTGCGCACGCGAAGAAACCTTTGGCCCGTTCGCGCCCATCTTCCGCTTCAAGACCGAGCAAGAAGCGATTGACGCGGCCAACAACACCGAGTTCGGCCTGGCCAGCTATTTCTACAGCCGCGACATAGGCCGCATCTACCGTGTCGCCGAGGCGCTGGAGTACGGCATGGTGGGCATCAACGCCGGCGTGATTGCCACCGAACACGTGCCGTTTGGCGGCGTAAAGCAGTCCGGCCTGGGCCGCGAAGGCTCCAGCCACGGCATGGACGAATACACCGAATTGAAGTATCTCTGCCTGGGCGACATATTGCGCTGAAGCAAGTTTGAAACCTTGCGGTACACGAATGGCGCCTCCAGCCATTTGCTGGCTTCTGGATTTACTTCAGCACAAGATCGCTATCAAAACAAAAGCGCCTTACGCATATTCAATATGCTTTAGTGGCACTTATCAAGCCAAGAAATCTGAGGTGTAACGGCACTCTTTCGGCAGCGCTTCACAAGAGACGATAGGAAGATTAGCCCTGATCTAAGCTCTATCGTTTTGTCGTTTGCGGCCTAGAATTGTTTCAAATTCGGAGCAATTGCCGCCTGATGAAAAAACTGGTTCCCGAGCGAATGGTTTTCAAGTTCCAGCACTGGCTCCTTGGTTTGAGCGCCGTGCTGGTACTGGCCCTCACGGCCGCCTTCCTCTGGATAGTCTTCAGCAAATTCGGCACCCTCGCAGAAACCGATGCGGCCGAAAAATTTGATCTCATCGCCAGCCACGCCATCGGCCAGATCAATGAAGACCTGGCCAATCAACGCCGGTTTGTCGAGGTCACCGGTTCAGCCCCGGTGGGCATGTCCGGCTCGGGCCAGGCCGTGGTGGCCGAATCGCTGATCCCCACCCTGATCCGCGCGCTGACCGCGCAAGAGTCACGCTACTCGATCTTCTACGCCTTTCCCGATGCCAATTTTCTGCAAGTCATTCTGATCAAGAACGACCCGCAGCTTCGCGCCGCACTCAACGCCCCCGAAGGCACGCACCACGCGGTGCGCATCATCCGCCGCAGCGCTTCTGGTGAACGCACCGAAAGCTGGCAGTTCCGCGACAGCAACTCACGCGTGATCGATACCGCGCAGGTGCAAGCCAGCTTCGACCCCAGCACCCGGCCGTGGTTTCAGGATGCCCGCCGCAGCAACCAGGTCATCGCCTCCACGCCCTATAACTACGGCAGCACCGGCGCACTGGGGCTGACCCTGGCCACGGCGGTCAAGGGAAGCGATGGCGTGCTGGGCGTAGACATCACGCTCGCCGCCGTGTCGGAATTGCTGATGCGCTTCAGCCTCACACCCAACACCGCCGTCGTGGTGCTCGACCCGGAGAACAACATCCTGGCCATGCGCAGCGGCAACCCGGACTACGCCGCGCCCAAGACCAGCGCGCTGACGAATCTGCAAGACATCCCCTCCAAAGTGCTGCAAGACGCACTGGCCTTGCTCAAAACCAGCCCCGACAAAAACCTGGGGGGGCAGCGTGACATTGGCCGACCGCAAATTTGTGATCGCTACGCGCGCGATCCAGCCCATTCCGCAAAAAACCTACCGCATGCTGGTGCTGGCACCTGTGAGCGACTTCACCGCCGTGCTGGAAAACACCCGGCTGGAGATGCTGCTGATGGCCGGCACGTTCTTGCTCATCCTGGTGCCTGTGGGCTACTTTGGCACCAAGAAAGTGGTGTTGTCATTGGCGGCCCTGGCGCGCCACTCCGAGCAATTGCGCCGTCTAGACTTTTCCGAACGGCCGAGCCACGTGCATTCCTTTCTTTACGAGGTCAACGCCCTAGGCCACGCCCAGGAGGTGATGCACGACTCCATCTTGCAGCGCACGGCCGCGCTGGAGATCGCCAAGTCCAAGCTCGCCCAGTTGGTCGAAGGCGGCATAGCCCTGGGGCGCGAGACCGACCGCGAAAAGCTGCTGCGCAACATCCTCTTTCGTGCACGCGACATTGCCGACTGCAGTGCCGCCACGCTGTTTTTGCGCACCGACGATGGCCACATCCGTATGGCCCTGCGCACCAGTGAAGAAACCCAAGAAGGCATTCAGTTCGCGATTGAGCCATCGCCCGGAGAAGGCCGCATCAAACCGGTGGTGCAGGTGGCGCGCACCGGCGAGACCTTGATCATCAACAACGTCGCCAATGAAGATCGCTTTGACCTGAGCGGCGTGGTGGCATTTGGCAGGTCGGTAGGCATGGAACTCGGCGCCCTGCTCACCGTGCCGCTCACGCCGCACAAAGGCACGGTCTTGGGCGTGCTGCAGTTGCTGAGTGTACGCCGCGCCGCCGGCCCGCAGCCCTCGCCCTTTGAGCCCGAGGTGGTGGGTTTTGTCGAAGCACTCGCCGCGCAGTCGGCCGTGGCCTTGGAAAACCAGAACCTGATCCAAGCGCAAAGGGAACTGATGGACGCCATCATCCGCCTAGTGGCCGGCGCCGTGGATGCCAAGAGCGCCTACACCGGCGGCCACTGCGAGCGTGTGCCCGAGCTGGCGATGATGCTGGCTGAAGAAGCCAGCAAGCTGAGCCAAGGCCCGCTGGCCGACTTCGGCTTTCGCACCGAAGAAGAATGGCACGAGTTCCGCGTCGGTGCCTGGTTACACGACTGCGGCAAGGTCACCACACCCGAGTATGTGGTCGACAAGGCCACCAAGCTGGAGACCATTTACAACCGTATCCACGAGGTGCGCACACGCTTTGAGGTGCTGCTGCGCGATGCCGAGATCGCGACCCTGAAAAACATAGCTGCTGGCGCAGACCCAGCAAGCGCTTGGGCCGAATTCGAGTCCAGAAAAAAGCAGTTGCTAGAAGACTTCGCGTTTATTGCCGAGGCCAATATCGGCGGCGAATTCATGGCACCCGACAAGATGGAACGGGTGCGTGCCATCTCTGCCCAAAGCTGGCTGCGCCACTTTGATGACCGGCTGGGCCTGTCGCAAGACGAGACCTCGCGCCTGGGTGATGTGCCACCACCGCCCCTGCCCGCGCCCGAAACCCTGCTGGCCGACAAGACCGGCCACATCGTGCCCCGGCCCTACAACCGCGCGCTCGATCCCAAATACGGTTTCAAGGTCAAGGTGCCCGAGCAGCTTTACAACCGCGGCGAGATCTACAACCTGTGCATCAGCCGGGGCACGCTGACGGAAGAGGAACGCTTCAAGATCAACGAGCACATCATCCAGACGATTGTGATGCTCGATGCCATGCCCTTCCCGAAACACATGCAGCGCGTGCCCGAATACGCGGGCACCCACCACGAAACCCTGACCGGCAGCGGCTACCCGCGCAAGCTCGATGGCAGCCAACTTTCCATTCCCGCGCGCATCATGGCGATTGCCGACATCTTTGAAGCTTTGACCGCCGCCGACAGGCCTTACAAAAAGGCCAAGACCCTCTCAGAGTCGGTCAAGGTGTTGTCGTTCTTCAAGAAAGACGGCCACATCGACCCGGTGTTGTTCGACCTGTTCTTGACCAGCGGCGTCTACCGCCGATACGGCGAACGTTTCCTGCACCCCAGCCAGATGGACGAGGTGGACATCACGCCCTACCTCACACCTCACGCCGCAGAAGACATTACCAAAACATAACGACAAGCGCTGCGCCCCAAGGCCTTGAACACCAGGGGGCGGTCTACGCCAAAGTTGAGGCAGTCGCCGGGCTCCAGTTCAAAACGCTCGTCGCCGTAGTCCACACGCAGGCTGCCTTCCAGCATCCACAAACATTGCTGGTAGGGGTTGCCCGTCCATTGCGGGTAGCTCACTTGTGTAGACCGGGGCAACTCCACCTCGATCAGCTCGACGCCACTTTGTGCACTGCGCGCCAGAATCTGGCGGCGCCGGTAACCCAGCTCTGGGTCGCGCCACACCACCTGCTCCGCACGCTTGTACAGGCGGCGCACGGGGTTGTTGTCTTCGGTCAGCAACTGCGCGAGCGACACCCCCAGGCCAGCCGCCAGCTTGCCCAGCAGCATCGCTGTGGGGCTGCTTTCGGCACGCTCCACCTTGGAGATCATGGCCTTGCTCACGCCCGACTTCTCCGCCAGATCTGCCAGGCTCAAACCCTGGGCCTGGCGCAACGCCAGCAAGCGCGAAGCAATCAGCGTGTCGATGTTCTCGTTTGGATCGATGGCGGTGGCGATTGCGGTGGTGGGCATGTTGTACCGTGGTGTTTCTTATATTGGATTATGAATCTCTCATAGTGTACGATTCAAACATCACAGCATCTAAATTTGCAAGCCAAGAGGCCACCATGTCATTCATCACCTGCACCGAAGAGCGCCACGCCAGCGCCATCCTGGCCATACTCAACGACGCCATCGTCAACTCCACCGCGTTGTACGACTACCAACCGCGCACGCTGGACAACATGGTCACCTGGTTCGCCACCAAACGCGCCAACAACTTTCCCGTGATCGGCGTGGAAGATGCCGACGGCAAGCTGCTGGGCTTTGCGAGCTACGGCACGTTCCGCGCGTTTCCGGCCTACAAATACACGGTGGAGCATTCGATCTACGTCGAGAAAAACAGCCGCGGTCTGGGCCTGGGGCGCAAGCTGCTGGAAGAGATTGTTCGCCAGGCGCAAGCCAACGGTTTGCACACCGTGGTGGGCGCGATCGACGCCAGCAACAACACCAGCATTGCGCTGCACGAACGCCTGGGGTTTGAACATTCGGGCACGGTCAAACACGCCGGGTTCAAGTTCGGCCGTTGGCTGGATGTGGCGTTTTATCAGCGCACGTTTGAGTCGCCAACTAACCCGGTAGACGGCTGATCAATGATATGAACGCGGGCGAACCCGAAACGGGGAAACACCTAGCCCGAAGCCCTTTCCTAGCCTTGCACCCGCCAGTCGTTTTACTTAGCATTCGCCAGGTTACTTCAAAGTAGACACCGGCGGCCAGCAGTCCTTGCCACGCCAGCCGGGCACAAGGAGACAGCTTGGAATCTGCGGCAGGTGCATTGCTGGAAGTGCAGGATCTCACCCTGACGTTTGGTGGCGTCAAGGCGCTGCGTGGCGTCAGCTTTTCGGTGCAGCCGGGCAGCGTCACCTCGGTCATAGGCCCCAATGGCGCGGGCAAGACCTCCGTCTTCAACACCATCTCGGGCTTTTATCGGCCGTCGGCCGGCAGCATCCACTTCCAAGGCCAGGCGATCAGCGGCGTGGCGCCGCCGAAACGCGCCGCACTGGGCCTGGCGCGCACCTTCCAGAACATCGCGCTGTTTCGCGGCATGACGGTGCTCGACAACATCAAGCTCGGCCGCCATTGCCACCTGCGCACCGGCCCGCTGGCCGCGCTGTTCTATACCCCGGCCGCACGCCGCGAAGAAGATGCGCTGCGCCAGGAGATTGAAGAACGCATCATCGACTTCCTGGAGATAGACCACATCCGCAAAGCGCCCGTGGCCTCGCTCTCCTACGGCCTGCAAAAACGCGTGGAGTTGGCGCGCGCGTTGGCCATGCGCCCCAAGTTGCTGCTGCTCGACGAACCCGTGGCCGGCATGAACCGCGAAGAAACCGAAGACATGGCGCGCTTCATCCTCGAGGTCAGGCGCGAATGGGGCATCACCGTGCTGATGGTGGAACACGACATGGGCATGGTGATGGATTTATCCGACCACGTGGTGGTGCTCAACTTCGGCCAGGTGATTGCGCAAGGCCTGCCGGCCGAGGTGCAGGCCAATCCTGAGGTGGTCAACGCCTACCTCGGTTCGGGCAACATCGAAGCGCTACGCGCACGTTTCAAACAAGCCGTGCGTCCCACAGCCAACACCAAGGTGGCCGCATGAACATCGACTGGTGGCTGCTGTTTGAAATCAGCCTCGCCGGCCTGGGCACGGGTGGCTTGTACGCCCTCACGGGCCTGGCCTTTGTGATGATCTACAAGGCTACGCGTGTGGTCAACATCGCCATCGGCGAAATGCTGATGATAGGCGCCTACATCTTCTTCGCCTTTTCGGCTGGCATGGGTTTGCCGATCTGGCTGGCCATTCCTGGCGCCTTGCTGGTGTGTGGCGCTTTTGGCGCGCTGGTGGAGCGCACCATGATACGGCCCATGCTCGGTGAATCACCGATCTCGTCGTTCATGGTCACGGTGGGTCTGTCGTCGATTCTGGTGGGCCTGGTGGAGTTGGTGTGGACCGCCGACCAGCAGCGCCTGCCCGAATTCCTGCCCACCAAGCCAATTGAAATCGGCCAGGCTTTTGTATCACCCAAAATCTTCTACGGCTTCTGGATTGCGGTGCTGCTGATCACCACGGTGTTGCTGGTGTTTCGTTTCTGGCGCGGCGGCGTGGCCTTGCGCGCCACGGCATCCGACCAGGCTGCCGCCTATTCCATGGGCATCAACGTGCCGCGTGTGTTCTCGCTGACCTGGGTGGTGGCCGCGATGATCGCCGGGGTGGCCGGCATCGTGGTCGGCTCGATTGGTGGCATCTCCTCGGCCATGGGCATCTTTGGCCTGTCGGTGCTGGTGGTGGTGATTTTTGGCGGGCTGGACAGCGTGCTCGGCGCGCTGGTCGGTGGGCTGTTCGTCGGCTTGATCGAAGCGCTGACCGGTTTCTACCTCGGCGGCGAATACAAAATTCTGGCCACCTTCACACTGCTGGTGCTGATCCTCGTCGTGCGGCCCTACGGCTTGTTCGGTACCCATGAGATAGAAAGGCTATGAGCCTAGAAAAAGCAGTTGACCGCTTGCGAACTTCAGAAACGCTCATTCGTATGAAATATCCCGACCGTCTAATTTCGCCGCAGTGGCCCAATCACGCTACACACCCGCTTGCGCTGCGGGCGACACGTCTGGGGGCGTTGCTCCGCCTTGCGGGCACGAGCCCGCTGCGTTGTCTCGCCTACCCAGCCATGCCGCTCGCAACGCCATCGGGCGTGTCCAACTACTTTTCCTAGGCTCCAATGCGCATCCGTTCCGCCAAGGAAAGTTATGCGGCCGACACGGCCCTGTTCGACAGCCCCACGCAGCGCGCTTGGCTGGCGCTGTTTGCCGTGGCCCTGTGCCTGTTCCCGTTTGTCGCCGACGACTACTGGCTTTACCTCGCCTGCCTGGTCGCCATCAACGTGGCCAGCACCAGCGGGCTGAACATCCTCACCGGCTACACCGGGCTGGTGAGCCTGGGCCAATCGGCGTTCATGGGGCTGGGCGCGTACACCGTGGCGATTCTGCAGATCCGCTGGGGCACGCCGTTTTGGCTCAACCTGCTGGCCGGTGGTTTTGTCGCCATGTTGGCGGGCATGCTGGTGGGCCTGCCGTCGCTGCGCGTCAAAGGCCTTTACCTGGCCATCGCCACCATTGCGGCCGGGGTGATGGCACATTTTCTGTTCTCGCACTTCACCAGCCTGACCGGCGGCAGCAGCGGCCTGACCGTGCCACCGGCCAAACTTTTCAGCCTGGAGCTGGACAACTCGTTCAAGCTGTATTGGGTCATCGTGCCCATCACCGCCATGATGCTGCTGGGCGCGGCGAATCTGTTTCGCACACGCATAGGCCGCGCATTCATCGCCATACGCGACCGCGACATTTCGGCTGAAGTGCTGGGCATTTCGCTGCTGCGCTACAAGCTGATGTCGTTCGCCATCTCGTCGTTTTATGCGGGTGTGGCCGGCGGCTTGTTCGCCTATTTCTTTCGCGCGGTCACACCCGAGAGTTTTCCGCTGGTGATGTCCATCTTCTTCCTGGCCGCCGTGATTGTCGGCGGCATGGGCAGCATTCTCGGCAGCGTGCTGGGCGCCGCCTTCATGACCCTGGTGCCCGAGTTGCTGAAGCTGCTGGTGGGCTGGCTGCCGCTGGAGGCCATGGGCGGCAACGCGGCACTGATCCTCTCGCCGGTGCGCACCATCGTCTTCGGTTTGATGATTGTGCTGTTCCTGATCTTCGAGCCGCTCGGCCTGGCGGAGATGTGGCGCCGCGTGCGCCGCGTGTTTCATCTTTGGCCCTTCCGCACCTAGTTTGTTCAAGTCCGTCAAAACCATAAGGAGACAACCATGAACCGTACGCGCAGAAACGTCCTGGCCAGTGCCGCTGGTGCCACGATTGCAGCCGCAGCGCCCGCCGTGTGGGCGCAGAAACCGGCCGCCAGCAAGGAAGACATCGTGCTTGGTGGCTCGATTCCGCTGACCGGCGTGTTTGCCTTCGCCGGCATTGGCATAGACCTGGGCATCAAGGACTACCTGAGCATACTGAACGAAGGCGGCGGCATCACCGGACGCAAGGTGCGTTACGTGCCGGAAGACACGGCCTACAAGGTCGACCAGTCGATGGCCGCGTTCAAGAAAATCACCAGCCAGAACAAGGTAAGCCTGTACTACGCCGACTCCACCGCGTTCTGCAAAACTGTCAACCCCGAGCTGGAGCGCAACCAGAACATCCTCATGACCGGGGCCTCGTTTGCCAAGGAAATCAGCGATGCGCAAAAGTACCCGCTGCAATTCATGGTCGGGCCAAACTACAGCGAGATGGTGAGCATACTGCTGCAGTACATCACCAAGACCAAACCCGGCGCCAAGATTGCGCTGGTTTACTCCGACACCGAATTCGGCAAAGACCCGGTAGAAGCCGCACGCGCCGAAAGCAAGAAGCTGGGTCTGAACCTGGCGCTGGAAATCGTCACCCCGCCCGCCAGCGTGGACGTGTCGGCCGAGGTCATCAAACTGCGCCGTGCCGACCCCGACTTCACCATCTTCCACGGTTATGTTTCGGCGCCGATTCCCGAGTTCATCAACCAGGCCAAGGCGTTGAATCTGAAGACGGCCTTCATGGGCACCTTCTGGAGCATGGACAACCAGACCGTGATGCGCATGGGCGCGCAGGCCGACGGCTTTCTGGGCGTCATGCCCTACCGCTACTACTACGACACCGAAGGCAAGTCGCCCATGCTGGAGCGCATTCGCAAGATGCGCCCCGAGTACCAGACCACGGGCTACATCCAGGGCTTCTTGAGCGCCATGTTGCTGACCGAGGCCGCCAGACGCACGCTGGAGGCTGGCAACGAACTCACAGGCAAAAACATGAAGACAGCGCTCAGCTCGATTCGCAACTTCGACACCGGTGGCTTGATCGGTGTGCCGCTGTCGATCAAGGGCAACTCCATCCCGATTGGCCGCATCTACCGCGCCGACTTCAAGCAGCAGAAGATGGTCGCGGCCTCGGACTGGATCAATCTCACGCAATAAAGCAGGCAAAAAACGTGTTCGACCCCATGGCACCCAGCACCGCAACACACGCCCCGCTGCCAGAAGCATCCGCCGAAGGCAGCGTGCCGCCCATCCTCGAAATCAACAACATCGAGGTGGTCTACAACAAGGCGGTGCAAGTGTTGCGCGGCTTGTCGCTGAGTGTGCCGCGCGGCCAGATCGTGGCACTGCTGGGCAGCAATGGTGCGGGCAAGTCGACCACACTCAAGGCCATCTCCAACCTGCTGCAGTTGCAGAACGGCGAGATGCCGCGTGGCGACATTCGTTTTGACCGGCGCGACACGCGACATGACACACCACACGGCCTGGTGCGCTCGGGCCTGTTCCACGTGATGGAGGGGCGGCATGTATTTGAAGACCTGAGCATAGAAGAAAACCTGATCGCCGCCACCTACGCCCTCAGCGGCAAACGCGCCTCGGCGGTCGACTTCGACAAGGTGTATGAATACTTTCCACGGCTGCACGAACGGCGCAAGGGGCTCGCCGGTTACCTGTCTGGCGGCGAGCAACAAATGCTGGCCATAGGCCGCGCGCTGATCGCCGAGCCCAAGCTGATCCTGCTCGATGAACCCTCGCTAGGCCTGTCGCCGGTGCTGGTGGAAACCATCTTCGAGATCATTGCGCGCATCAACGCCGAGCAAGGGGTTTCCATGCTGCTGGTGGAGCAGAACGCCTCCATCGCGCTGGCCGTGGCGCACTACGGCTACATCATGGAAACCGGCAAGGTGGTGATAGACAACACCGCCGAAAAACTGGCCGCCGACCCCGATGTGCGCGAGTTCTATCTCGGCGTGGGACAGGAAGGCACGGGCAAAAGCTTCAAAGACCTGAAGCACTACAAACGCCGTAAACGCTGGTTGTCATGAAACACCCCCAGTCTTCGCGCACTGCGTGTCGCTGCGCCTACCCCCTTGCAGGGGGCGCACCCTGTGGCCTGGCGAAGCCAGTTCCACGGGTGCCCCATATGGATGCCACATCCTTCCCGCCATCAAGCGCCGAGGTGCCCCATGTTTGATCCGTCTTGCAAGCTCACCCTGCCGCAGATGCTGCGCGAGCGCGCACGCACACAAGCCGGTGCCACCGCCATTCGCCAAAAGGAATACGGCATCTGGAAACCCATCTCCTGGCAGCAGTACCACCAGCGCGCCATACACATAGGCCTGGGTCTGCGCGCCGTGGGTTTGCAGGATGGCGGCCATGTCGGTGTGTTGTCGGAGAACCGCATTGAATGGGTGCTGAGCCAACTGGGAGCAGGTCTGGTGGGTGGTGTGACGGTGGGGGTCTACGCCACCAGCCCAACCAACGAAATTGCCTACGTGCTGGCCCATGCCGATGCCGAGATCGTGGTGTGTGAAGACCAGGAACAATCGGACAAGGTGCTCGAAGCCCTGCCCCAGTTGCCGCGCCTGAAAAAGATTGTGGTGATGGAAACCAAGGGCTTGCGCGACACCGCCGCCCAGGCCGAAGGTCTGGTGATCGGTTTTGCGGAGTTGGAAGCACTTGGCGCTGCGTCAACCGAAGGTGCCTTCGTCGACAGCGTACTCGCACGCCAAACGCTGGACGACACCGCGCTGCTGATCTACACCTCGGGCTCCACCGGCAAACCCAAGGGCGCGATGATCAGCTACGGCAACATCGCGGCCATGGCGCCGGGCATTGTGGATAGGCTGGGTTTGACACCGCAAACCTCGCACCTGTCGTATCTGCCGCTGTGCCACGTGGCCGAGCAGATGCTCACGGTGTTTGTGCCGGTGTATCTGGGCTCGCGCGTCGACTTTGGCGAGTCCATCCGCACCGTGCAGGAAGACCTGCGCGAAGTCGCGCCCAGCATGTTTCTCGGCGTGCCACGCATCTGGGAAAAACTGCACTCGGCGATTTCGCTGAAGATGCACGAGGCCGGTGGCCTGCGCCAGCGCCTGTTCGAGGCCGGCATGCGCGCCTGTGCGCCGTTTGCCTTCAAAACACCAGTGCAACGCACGCTGGCTGAGCGGCTGCAGTTCGCCATTTATTACGGGCTGATCTTCCGCGCGCTGCAAAACTTCATAGGCCTGCGCGATGTCAAGGTGGCCCTCACGGGTGCGGCGCCGATCTCGCCCAGCATCGTGCTGTTTTTCCGCACGCTGGGCATCCCGCTGCTCGAGGTCTACGGCATGACCGAGTCCAGCGGCATGGTGCTGGGCCAGCGCCCCGGCCAGCTGGTGCCCGGTACGGTGGGCGTGCCCACGCTGGGTGTGGAGCACAGGCTCTCCAGCCAAGGGGAATTGCAGATCCGTGGCGCGGTGGTGTTCAAGGGCTACTACAAAAACCCCGAGGCCACGGCCGGCAGCATTGTCGACGGCTGGCTGCACACCGGCGACGTGGTGGAAGCCAAGGACGGTGCGTTGCGCATTGTCGACCGGCTCAAAGACATCATGATCACCGCCGGCGGCAAGAACCTCACGCCGTCCGAGGTGGAGAACACCATGAAGGGCAGCCCCTTCATCAAGGAATGTGTGATCGTGGCCGATGCGCGGCGCTTTGTGGCCGCGCTGGTGCAGATCGACTTTGACGCCACCGCCCAATGGGCCGAGGCACGCAACGTCTCGTTCACCCACTTTCGCTCGCTGGTCGAATCCGAGGCCGTGCGCGAGCTGATGCAGGCTGAAATTGACCAGGGCAATGCGAAACTCGCCGAGGTGTCGCGCATACGGCGCTTCCACCTGCTGACCAAGGAGCTGGACCACGACGACGGTGAAGTCACCGCCACCATGAAGGTGCGCCGCGCCAGCATCTACAAAACCTATGCAGCCGAGATCGAGGCGATGTACCGCTAGACCTCTGGCCTGCCAACCTTTCGGACGCATTTTGACCTCCCGCAAACTCGTTTCCCCCTGGGCGCCCAGCGCCGACCGCGAGCAGGTGCGCATAGACAAACGCGAGGCCGTGCTGCGCATGGCCGCGCAGGTGTTCAACGAAAAAGGCTATATGGCCGCCACACTCGACGAGGTGGCCGAGCGCCTGCACGTGACCAAGCCCACGCTGTACTACTACGTCAAGAACAAGGACGAAATCCTGTTTGAATGTGTGCGCATCGGCCTGACCATGATGCAGGACGCCATCACCAAAGCCGGTGCCTCCGGCGGCAGCGCGCTCGACAAGCTGGTGGCCGCCATGCACCAGTACACAGAAATCGTGACCATGGACTTTGGCATGTGTTTGATCCGCGTGGGTGAAGATCCGCTGCCACCCGAGAGCCAGCGAAAGCTGCGCCGCATCAAGGCCGCCATCGACCTGGAATTTCGCGAGCTGATTCGCCAAGGCATTGCCGAAGGCACGATTGCGCCCTGCGACCCCAAGCTGGCCGCGTTCACCCTGGCCGGCGCCCTGAGCTGGATAGGCCGTTGGTACCGCCCCGATGGTGCGTGGACGCCAGACGACATCGCGCGCCAATGTATTGCACTGTTGTCCAACGGCTTGTGTGTGCAGAAGACCGCGCCACTGCCTGCCAAAAGCACGCCACGCCGCAAGCTGAAAGCTGTTTAAAACCTTCAACGAAAGCCCACCATGTCTGCGCCAGAAACTGCACCGGTTCTATTCACCCGCGACGGCGGCATCGCCACCATCAGCATCAACCGCCCCGAAGCCATGAATGCGCTCGATGTGCCCACCGCCCAGGCGCTGCTGGCCATCTGCCGCGAACTCAAGGACGATGGCACGCTGCGCGTGGTGGTGCTGCGGGGCAACGGCCGTGCCTATGGTGTTGGCGGTGACCTGGCGGCCCTGCAGCACAACGCAGCAGAAACCGCCGGAGAACTCATCACCTATGCCCACGAAGTGGTGCTGATTCTGGCCGCGCTCAACGCACCCGTGATCGCCAGCCTGCACGGTGCGGTGGCCGGTGGCTCGCTGAGTTTGGCGCTGGCCTGTGACCTGGCGATTGCGGCCGATACCACACGCTTCAACCTGGCCTATGCCAACGTAGGCGCCAGCTGCGATGTGTCGGGCTCGTGGCACCTGCCACGCCTGGTGGGTTTGCGCAACGCGATGCAGATTGCCTTGTTATCGGACACCTTCGACGCCGCCGAAGCGCTGCGCCTGGGCCTGGTCAACCGCGTGGTGCCCGCTGCCGAACTGGCGGCCGCCACACAGGTATTGGCGCAGCGCCTGGCGGCCGGGCCCACGCTGGCCTACGGCCGCATGAAGCGGCTGCTGCGCCAGTCGTTTGACCATAGCTTGCCCGAGCAATTGGATGCCGAGCGCGAGAACTTCCAGGCCAGCGCGCGCACCGCAGACTTCAAGGGCGCGGTGCATGCTTTCCTCAACAAACAAGCCGCCACCTTTACGGGGCAATAAATCCGGGAGCCAGCATGGCACAAGACGTTTATGTTGTTGGCGTGGGCATGATCCCTTTCGCCAAACCCGGCGCCAGCGCCTCTTACGATGAGATGGGCGCACAGGCCATGCGCGCCGCGCTGGCCGACGCCCATTTGGACTACGACAAGGTGCAGCAGGTCTACGCCGGCTACGTCTACGGCGACTCCTGCAGCGGCCAACGCGCCGCCTATGCCGTGGGCATGACGGGTGTGCCGGTGATCAACGTCAACAACAACTGCTCCACCGGCTCGACCGCGCTGTTTCTGGCGCGCCAGGCCGTGGCCTCCGGCGCCGTGGACTGCGCCTTGGCCGTGGGCTTCGAGCAGATGAAACCTGGTGCACTCGGTTCGGTGTATGAAGACCGCCCCACCCCGTTCGACAGGTTTGAAGCCGAGGCCGATGCCTTGTTGCAAGTGGAAGGTGTGCCACTGGCCCTGCGCTACTTCGGCGGCGCCGGTCTGGCGCACATGCAGCAGTACGGCACACAGTTGTCGACCTTTGCCAAGATCCGCGCCAAGGCCAGCCGCCATGCAGTGAACAACCCGCTGGCCTTGTTTCGCAAAGAAGTGACAGAAGAAGAAGTGTTGGCCGCGCCGGTGATGTGGCCCGGCGTGATGACACGGCTGATGGCCTGCCCACCCACCTGTGGCGGCGCGGCGGCCATTGTGTGCAGCGAAGCGTTTGCGCAACGCCACGGCCTCAGCCGCCAGGTGCGCATCCGCGCGCAGGCCATGACCACCGACACGGCCTCCACCTTCGAGGCCCACGACATGCGCCAACTGGTCGGCTTAGACATGACGCGTGCCGCCGCAAATCAGGTCTATACCCAAGCGGGAATGGATGCGAAAGACGTGCAGGTGGTGGAGCTGCACGATTGTTTTGCCCACAACGAACTCATCACCTATGAAGGCTTGGGTTTATGCGCCGAGGGCGAGGCAGAAAAATTTGTGCTCGAGGGTGACAACACCTATGGCGGCCGTTTTGTGACCAATCCCTCGGGCGGTTTGCTGTCCAAGGGCCATCCACTCGGCGCCACCGGCTTGGCGCAATGCACCGAGCTGGTCCACCAGTTGCGCGGCACGGCCGAGCGCCGCCAGGTGGCAGACGCGCGCCTGGCACTGCAGCACAACCTGGGGCTTGGTGGCGCTTGTGTGGTGACACTTTACGAGCGGGTGTAAGCGGCTTGCGGCGATTCCATAAAATGCTGGGCTTATCCATTGAGAGCCAAACACCATGACCATGAAACTCAACCCACCTTTGTCCCGCAACCGCAGCCGGCGCCAAAGGAAAAAGCTGCGCATAGCGGAGTTTCAGGAACTCGGCTTCACCTTGTCGGCCGAGTTGCAAAAGGAACTCAGCCGCAGCGAGCAAGATGTGTTCTTGAGCGCATTTCTGGACGATGTGATCGAAGCGCGCGGCCTGGCCTACGGCGGCGGCGTGGACTTCGGCTTTGTGTCCAAGTTCGATCGTGGCTCAGCCACTGAAGAAGACCGTCAAGCCGTCAAGGCTTGGTACGCCTCACGGCCGGAAGTCAAGGAAACCACCGTGGGTGACCTGGTCGATTGCTGGCACGAAGGGCCGCAATACATGGCCTAAGTGAAGCCCCAAAAAAAAATCCCGCACCAGGCGGGATTTTTTTATGCAGCCGGCACGCGCGACATTGAATGCCTCGCGCTCACCAACGGCTTACTTGCGCATCTTGGCCAGGGCAGCCTGGGTTTCATCCCACAGCGGCTGGCCAATGTTGGAAGCGATGCCGCCGTTGATGGTCGTCAGCTTGCTGCGCATACGCGCGGCTTCGGCCGGAGCCAGTTCGTTGATCTGCATGCCCTTGGACTTCAGATCGGCCAGGGCCTTGGCGCCCTCTTCGCGCGTGTCCTTGCGTTCGTAGTCACGTGCGGCCACGGCGGCGTCCATCAAGACCTTCTTTTCGTCTTTCGACAAACCGTCCCACCACTTCTTGCTGGCCAGGATGATCCAGGGGCTGTAGACGTGGTTGGTGATGCTCAGGTACTTTTGAACTTCGTAGAACTTGCTCGACAGAATCGTGTTGAACGGGTTCTCCTGGCCGTCCACCGTCTTGGTTTCCAGCGCGCTGAACAACTCGGAGAACGGCAGCGGAATGGCGTTGGCGCCCAGGGTCTTGAAGCTGCTCAGAAACACTTCGTTCTGCATCACGCGCAGCTTCACACCGTCCAGGTCTTCCAGCTTGGTGACGGCGTGTTTGTTGTTGGTCAGGTTGCGGAAACCGTTTTCCCAGTAGACCAGGCCCACAAGGCCTTTTTCTTCGAGCTTGTCCATGACCTTGCGGCCAATCGGGCCGTCCAGAATGGCGTCGGCTTCCTGGGTGTTGTTGAACAGGAAAGGCGTGTCCCACAGCGCCATTTCCTTGGTGATGCCCACCAACGTGGCGGTAGAGCCAACCATCATCTCCTGGGCGCCGCCAATCAGGGCCTGTTGCATCTGGGTGTCCGGGCCCAGGGCTGCGGCGCCAATGGCACGCATCTTCATCTTGCCACCAGATGCCTTGGCGATGGCATCGCTCATCACCTTGGCCGCGCGGCCTTGGTTGCTTTGCTCGTTCAAGCCATAACCAAAACGGATGATGCGGGTTTTGATTTCCTGGGCAAAAGAAGGGGCGGCAGCGCCAAGGGCCAGTGCGGCCACGGTGGCGAGAACGGTACGTCGAACGACGGGTTTCATTTCAAGTCCTTTGGAATGGTTAAAAAATCTAGCGCATCCACGCCACAGGCGCGGTCACAAGTTGCGGGAAGGCGACCAACAGCACCAGGATCGCCATGTAGGTGATCAGGAACGGGTTGATACCTTTGACCACGCTGTGCATGGAGATGCGGCCGATGCCGGCCACCACGTTGAGCACCGTGCCCACGGGCGGGGTGATCAGGCCAATCGAGCCGTTGAGCACAAACATCAGCCCGAAGTAGACCGGGTCAATGCCGGCCTTGACGGCAATCGGCAACATCACCGGGGCGAAGATCAGAATCGTCGGCGTCAGGTCCAGCGCCGTGCCCACCAACACCAGCACAATCATCATGGCCGCCATCAACATGCGTGGGTTGTCGACCAGCGGGCCCAGCCAATCCACCATCACGCTGGGCAAATCGGCCAGCGTGATCATGTAGCTGGCGACAGAGGCGCCAGCCGCGAGGAACAGCACGACGGAGGTGGTTTTGGCGGCCCGGACCAGCACGCCGCGCATCTCCGACAGCTTCATTTCACGGTGCACAAACAAGGCCACCACCAGGGCATAGAAGGCCGCCACAACCGCGGCTTCGGTCGGTGTGAACACACCGGTCTTCATGCCGCCTATGATGATCACCGGCATCAGCAATGCCCAGAAGGCCTTGCCCGTGGCACGCAGCCGCTCGGCCAAAGGCAAGGCTGTGCCACCTGGCAGGTCCATTTTGCGCAGCACCAGTTTCCAGGCGACGATCAGGCCCGCGCCCATCATCAAGCCCGGCACGATGCCCGAGAGAAACAGCAGCGAAATCGAAGTATTGGTGGTCACGCCGTAAATGATGAACGGCATGGACGGCGGAATGATGGGCGCGATGATGCCGCCAGCACCAATCAAGCCCGCCGAAGTGGCCACTGGGTAGCCGTGCTTGCGCATCATCGGCAGCAAAATGGTCGCCAAGGCGGCGGTGTCGGCCAGGGCCGAACCACTCATGCTGGCCATCAGCACAGCCGCGCCAATGGCGACAAAACCCAGGCCACCACGGATGTGCCCGACCCAGGCCTGAGCCATGGCAATGATGCGCTGGCTGATACCACCGGAGTTCATCAACTCACCGGCCAGAATAAAAAACGGCACGGCCAGCAAAGGAAAGCTGTCGATGCCCCCCACCAGGTTTTGCGCCAGCAACTGGGTGTCCCAGAAATCCAGCACCCAGGCCATGCCGGCGCCCGTGAGCACCAGCGCCAGCGCCATGTTCATGCCAATGCCCATGAGCACCAGCATGCCGCCGACAAACACCACAAACGAAAGAGCTTCAGAACTCATGACCATCACTCCACTTCTGCGCCATGGCCAAGATCCATAGGCTTGTTTTTCACGAGTTCCCACAGCGCCATCACACCAATCGCCACCGAGCACAACAAGGCCGGCAACGGCAGCAGTGCGGTCGAATAACCCAGCACCACGGAATGGCTGCCCAGCCCCACCACCACTTGCTGCCAGGCCCCTACGGCCAAGGCCACACAGGCGCCTATGACCAGCAGACGGATCAGCACCACCACCGCATTCAGCGCGGCGGGCTTCTTTTGCAGCGCCGCCAGCAGCATCGTGAACGTCATGTGCTCACCCAAGGGGTAGGCCAGCGTGGCGCCGATGAACACCATCCAGACAAACAGCAAGCGCGACAGTTCTTCGCTTGCCGAAATGCCGGTGCCAAAGACGTAGCGCAACACCACGTTGATGAACACGGCCAACGCCATGGTCCCAAGACACAAGGCCATCAGGTTTTCCATCAGGCGCGCCAGCCCGGTGCTCGGCGGTGCTGGGGGCGGCGACATTTCGGCCGCACCCGACTCTAGGTTTTTCATTTGAAGATCTCCTGCTGCCAGCCCAGAACCTGGCCGGTCAATGATTCAATCGACGCCGTTGCATCGACTTCCAGTACACCTGGCTCGCCACGCGGGCTTTCCAGGGTTTCGAATTGGCTGTCCACCAAGTGGCTGTTGAAGTAATGGCCGCCGCGCTGCTCGACCCGCTGGCGCGCCACTTCACGTGTGAGCTGCAGATGCACAAAGCGCAGCTGTGGCGAAGCCGCACGCAGTCGGTCGCGATAAGCCTTCTTCAAGGCTGAACACGTCAGCACCGCGCCTGCGGGATGGCGCTGAAGCTCCATGCCCAAAGCAGCCAGCCAGCCGGCCCGGTCTGCGTCGGTCAACGCAATGCCGGCGCGCATCTTGGCCACGTTTTCGGGTGGATGAAATGCATCCCCCTCGATCAATACCCAATCCAATTTCTCGGCCAATACGGCCCCCAGCCTGGATTTGCCGCACCCGGCCACACCCATCACAATCAATGAACTCACTTGGACAGCCCTGTCCCATTTGAAAAAATTAAAGCGGGCAAAAGCCCGCACAAAACCTCTATTTGAGAGGGAAATTTGCTACCGAATTATTCAGCAACATTAAGGATTATCCCGGATAGCGCTATCCTACGTTCGACAACACAATCCAGGCATCCGGATTAACGCCTAGATGAACAAACCTCAAGCTCCTCGCGGACGCGCCAGCGGCCGACTGACATTGGACGACGTGGCTCGCCTGGCCGGGGTCAGCGCCATCACCGCATCGCGTGCCTTGCGCGGCACCCGGGCGGTCGATCCGGCCTTGGTGGAACGTGTGCAAAACGCCGCACGCCAGCTCCACTACGTACCCGATCCGGCGGCCCGGGCCCTGGCCTCATCGCGCAGCGCGCAGGTCGCGGTGCTGATCCCGCTGCTGACCAATGCCTTGTTTGTGGAACTGCTAGAAGCCGTACAACGCAAGCTGCTGCAGGCCGGATACCAAACGTTGATCGGCGTCACCCAATACGACCCCGACCAGGAAGAAGAACTGCTGCGCAGCTACCTGGCCTACCGCCCCGCCGGCTTGCTGGTCACCGGCTTTGACCGCTCCCGCACCACGCGCCGGCTCATAGAAGAAAGCGGCGTGCCCTGTGTGCACATGATGGAAACCAGCGCGGCCGACGACACCTACAGCGTGGGCCTGTCGCAGCACGAAGCCGCACGTGTGTTGACCCAGCATCTGGTCGACAGCGGCCGCCGGCGCATCGCCTACATCGCCGGTCAACTGGACGACCGCGTGATGCA
The DNA here is from genome assembly GCF_049316285.1 of Variovorax sp. HJSM1_2. Classification (NCBI taxonomy): domain Bacteria; kingdom Pseudomonadati; phylum Pseudomonadota; class Betaproteobacteria; order Burkholderiales; family Comamonadaceae; genus Variovorax; species Variovorax sp. HJSM1_2. Next base: position 26,333 of record NZ_JBMOXA010000042.1, read on the forward strand.
ACGCAAACGCGGCTACCAGCAGGCGCTGCAACAAGCCGGCCTGTACGATCCGCGGCTGGAATTTCTCGACCCGACCCCCACCTCCATGGCACTCGGCGCCCAGCAGTTCGAGCAGGTGCTGGCCCAGCACCCGGACGTAGATGCCATGTTTTTCTGCAACGACGACTTGGCCCAGGGCGCCCTCATGTGTGCGCTGCGCCGCCAGATCGCCGTGCCGCAACGCGTGGCGGTGGTGGGCTTCAACGACCTGGCCGGCAGCGACCAGATGCTGCCCCCGCTGACCACCGTGCGCACCCCGCGCGCCGCCATCGGCGCTGCGGCCGCGACGATGCTGCTG
>NZ_JBMOXA010000043.1:0-25913 GCF_049316285.1 Variovorax sp. HJSM1_2
CTTGCTGCCACGGGGCCTGAACTCCCGGCCCAGCCCTTTGTCGGAGCGCTAGGGACGCTCCGCGTCACGCTTGGCGACGCATACCCAGGCGCCCGAGCGCCGGGTGCTCGTCAACGCAACACTTCAGTGTTTGTGCTCACCGTGGTGGTGGTGCCCATGGTCATGGTCGTGATGCGCGTGCTGGTGGCCACCCATGCTGGAATGCATGTGGCCCCAGAACATCAGGGCTTCACGCCCCTCCACGGCCAATTCGATCTGAGCCCCCACAGGCAGCATGACCTTGGTCGGCACGTGCCCGAACGGCAGGCCGGTCAACACGGGAACCTTGAGCTGGCTGCGCAGCCATGCCACGACGGTGGCCAAGCGAAAACGCGCATCGTGTGGCACCAGTTGGTATTCGGTGAATTGGCCCAGTACAACGGCCTTCTGCTGCGCCAGCACACCCGCGTGCAGCAACTGCGTGAGCATGCGTTCAATGCGGTACGGCGACTCACCCACATCTTCCAAAAACAGCACACCGCCCTTGATCTGCGGGAAATACGGCGTGCCCAGCAACGATGTCAGCACCGCCAGGTTGCCGCCCCATAAGGTGGCTTTTTTGACGTGGAAGCTGGCGGGTGTGCTTGAGACTTTTGGGCTGTCCGCGGAGGCATTTTTCTTGGCTGCCGCCGGCGCGAAATCATCTTTGCCCAGGCGCCAGCCCGAGCCCTCGGCGCTGCCGGTGATGAAGTCGTCGAAACAGGCTTCCATGATGTCGTCAGGCGCCTCTTCGGTGCCAAAGTCGCCACCCAGCACCGGGCCCGCCCAGGTCAAGCTGCCGGTTTTGGCCAGCACGGCGCATTGCAGCGCTGTGAAGTCGCTCATGCCCACGAACTGCGTGCCCTTCTCCACGGCTTTGGCAATCGCCTTGTAGGGCAGTTGCGGCAGCAGCCGTGTCAGACCGTAGCCGCCACGTGTGGTCAGCACCACGTTGGCACCGCTGGCGGCTGCACGTTGGATGCCAGCGAGGCGGGTTTCGTCGTCACCGGCAAAACGCATATGGCTTTTGAGCGCAGCCTCGTCGACTTCCACGTCGTGGCCCAGGCTTTTGAGGCGGGAGAGACCGCGCTTGAACGCAGCCTTGTCGCGCACGGCGCCCGAGGGCGAAATGATGTAAATATGTTTTTTCACGGCGGTGAGTATCCCATTACGGCAACTGGCTGAAATAACGCAAAGCCTGCTCGGCGAGAAGCGCGCCGTACTCGGGCACAAAATGGCCGGTTTCGGGCAGTTCAACGACCTCGACATCGCCGCGTATCTGTGCCCGCAAAGCCTGCATGACCTCAGGCCCCAGCACTGGATCGCGCTGGCCTACGGCCATCCATGTGCGGCCGCTCCAACGTTCACGCCAGAAATCCGCAGCGGCGCGGGACAAGGCGGCGCCGGGCGCGTCAAAGTGGTCCGGCACCATGGCCGGAAAAGCGCGTGTGGCGGCGCGATAACCGGCATCGGGAAACGGTGCCGCATAAGCCGCACATTCTTCAGGGCTCAGATCTGGCTGGGCGCGTGCCATCAAGCGCGCAACGTCGAACGCCGGTTTGCGCGCGCACATCTCGCGCCAGTCCAAAAAACCTTGCGACAGAGGCGCATCCCCCGTGGCCAACATGCTGTTCATGACCAGCAAGCCTGCATAACGGTCCGACGCTTCGGGCTCGGCCATGGGCAGGGTCAGACCGAGCAGCCCCCCCCAGTCCTGCACCACCAGCACGACCCGTTGCAGGTCGAGCCGCTGAACCAGTTCCAACAACACCTGCCTATGCCATTCAAACCTGTGGGCCGCCGTTTTCTTGGGCTTGTCGCTTTTGCCGAAACCTATCAGGTCGGGGGCCACCACACGGTGACCGGCTGCAAGCCACACCGGCAACAGTTTGCGGTACACAAAACTCCAGACCGGGTTGCCGTGCAGGCACAGAAAGCTCAGTTGCTGCGCCGGGCGCGAAGCATCGTGTCCCTGCCTCTTCCCTTCATCCAGGTAATGCATGCGCAGGCCGTCCAGCGCGGGCAGATCGCCCACATACCGCGGCGCCCAGGGGTAATCGGGCAGCGCTGCAAAACAGCCATCCGGGGTGCGCAATGCATCGTCGCGCAGAGGATGCGCAGCCAGGGCAAGCGCACGCTGGCTTTGCCTACGCGCGCGAAAGAACGCCTGCAGCAACTGGCCACTCTCTTGAGCCAATAGGCCACCCGTGCAGTGGGTATGGTGGTTGAGTTGCGGAAACGCAAACAGGTTGACCACCGACCCAGCGGCACCTGTTTTCGGGTCCGCAGCGCCAAACACCACACGCCGCACGCGGGCGTGCAACAGGGCACCGGCACACATGGCACATGGCTCCAGCGTGACGAAGACGTCGCAGTCATCCAAGCGGTAGTTGCCAAGCACCTGTGCTGCGGCCCGCAAGGCCAGCAGCTCGGCATGGGCGCTGGGGTCGTGTGTGCCAATGGGCGCATTACGTCCGGTGGCAATGACCTGGCCGTCCTTGACGACCACCGCCCCCACCGGCACTTCGCCCGCGGCGCGCGCTTCCTCTGCCGCCGCCAGCGCCAGTTGCATGGCGTCGATATCGGTCAATGCCATGTATCCCATACCCTCCATGGGTGAGAAGAATGCGGAGAACGAATGCGGGTCATCTTGCTATAAAAATGGAAGCTATCTGCGCCTACTGTTGTTGCGCGAAAGGCCTATTTCAATCTGAGAGCCTGTTCAAAATCTATTGAGGGCCGCGTTGAGGTGCAATCGGGATGAGTTGGCTGTCAGAGACCGCAGCATGGGCTGTCTGCCCATGCAAAGGGCTATGGCAGACAAATCGCCCGATTTCACCTCAACCCGCAGGGCAAATGGTCTTTCGGGAGAACTGCGTCGTTGCCAAACCAGCCAAGGCACAAGCCTTGGCTTGGGTTTGACGCCTCGCATCTCATCCCGAACCACCATTTGCGCGGCCCCCAATAGATTATGAACAGGCTCTTAGTCTTTTGGCTCCGGCCTGGGCGTGGCCAGTGCGTCATCCAACGATTTTTGGAACTGCTGCACCTGCTGAAGCTGTTGTTTGGGTGTGTTGAGCTGTGGTGCCTGGGAAGCTGGGGGCGCTGGCGCAAATTGTTTCTTCACCAGCAGCGCCACCAGCAGCAAGGCAAGCACTAGCCCCAGCAGCCCCATCCCGCCCTTCATGCTGAGGTGGCATCGTCATCGGGCAGCATGCCCAGGCGCTGCATCCAGGCCGCAAGGGCACGTTGATCGTCGTTGCCAGCAGCGTAGCTGGCATACATTGCCGCGTGGGATTCGGGCCGATGCTGGTTGAGTTTGAGCTTGCATTGAAGCTGCGTCACACGCAGCGTAAACGGCACGATGCCACGCACCATTTTTTGCGCAAACTCTTCCCCCAGATCGCGCCATTGCTGGGCGTAGGCCGGCTCGTGGTCGGCAATCAGGTGCTTGAGCAAAGCGTCCGTGTCCTCAAACGATTCAATCACCTGCGCTTGCACCGTGCAGTGCACCGCCAGATAGTTCCAGGTGGGCACCCGCGCCAGATCGGGGTAGACCGAGGGCGACATATAGGCATGTGGGCCCAGAAAGGTGACCACCGATTGGGGCCGCGCCAACAGATAACGCCAGTGCGGATTGGGCCGCGCCACATGGCCCAGCAGCAGCATTTCGGCGGCTGCAGCGCCGTCGCTGTCGCCCTGCCCCTCGCTGGCCGCCAGCAGATGCAGCGGCAGATGCGTCACATAAGGCAGACCGTCGTCGTCGGTGCTGATCAGGCTGGCAAAAGGGTTTTGCCGTATCAGTTCGCGCGCGTGGCCCGCGTCCTTCGTATTGAATTGTGGGGGCATGTACATGCGAGCAATGTACCGTTTTTTGACAGCTAAACGTTTTCGGCCAAAGGGGCGTCAGGACCGCATTCCAAAAAAAGCCGCACGTGGCTTGGAAAAAGCTTACATTTCGACGCAATTGCAAATTTTGGCCGCGACTTCGGCTGATGGTGTGAGTTCGCTTCTCGTGTGATCACTTCTTTCAGGAGTTTCCATGAACGTTCGCAATTTGAGCATTCGCACCCGACTGAGCCTGGGCTTTTGCACCTTGGCCTTGATGGTGCTGGTGGTCGCGGCAATGGCGATGATCTCGCTGTCACAGTCCAACGCCCGCTTTACCAACTTCACTTCTGGCTTGAATGCCCGCGCCGCCATGACGGCGCAGATCCGTGCCGCCGTCGATGACCGGGCGATTGCCGCACGCAACCTGGTGCTGGTGACCAAGCCAGCCGATCTGGCGCTGGAAAAAGCGGCCGTGACCAAGGCCCACAAAGATGTGCAGGAGCGCCTGGCCTCGCTGCAGAAAATGATGCTGGAGACCAGCGATGTGACGGAGGAAGGCCGCCGCCTGGTGAGCGAGATCGTCAGGGTGGAACAGTCTTATGGGCCGGTGGCGCTGGGCATTGTCGATCTGGCCGTCAATGACAAACACGCCGAAGCCACCAACCGCATGAACGACGAATGTCGCCCGCTGTTGGCCGCCTTGGTCAAGGCCACCAATGCCTTCATGGTGTTTGCCGAAAGCCGAACCGAGTTGCTGCGCCAGAAAGCGGCGCAAGAGTACACCAGCCAGCGCTACACCATGCTCGAGCTGTCGGCCGCAGCCCTTGTGTTGGCCGTGCTGCTGGGCTGGCTGATCACGCGCAGCGTCATCCTGCCGCTGAACCAGGCCGTGGCGGCCACCGACCGTATTGCCAGTGGCGATCTCAGCGAACCTATCCAGGTAGAGTCCACTGACGAAACCGGCCAGTTGCTGAGCGGCCTGCAGCGCATGCAGCAAAGCCTGGTCAATACCGTCAGCACCGTGCGCACCAGCGCCGAAAGCGTGTCGCTGGCCAGCGCCGAAATCGCCAAGGGCAACAACGACTTGAGTGAACGCACAGGGCAGCAAGCTTCGGCGCTGGAGCAGACCGCCGCCTCCATGGAACAACTCGGCAGCACGGTGCACCACAATGCAGAGAACGCGCGCCAGGCCGGCCAACTGGCGGCGGCCGCATCCGCCGTCGCGGTCAAGGGCGGAGACGTGGTGAGCCAGGTGGTTGAAACCATGAAGGGCATCAACGACAGCTCACGCCAGATCGCCGACATCATCAGCGTCATCGACGGCATCGCTTTTCAAACCAATATCCTGGCGCTGAACGCCGCCGTGGAAGCCGCCCGCGCCGGTGAACAAGGCCGCGGATTTGCCGTGGTGGCCAGCGAAGTACGCAGCCTGGCCCAGCGCAGCGCCCAGGCGGCCAAGGAAATCAAAACACTGATTTCCGCCAGCGTGGAACGTGTCGGCCAAGGCTCGACCCTGGTCGACCAGGCCGGCACCACCATGCAGGAAATCGTCGCCTCGGTGAAACGCGTGTCGGACATCATGGGTGAAATCAGCGCGGCCAGCAGCGAACAAAGCACGGGGGTCTCACAGGTTGGCGACGCGGTCAATCAAATGGACCAGGCCACGCAGCAGAACGCGGCCCTGGTCGAAGAAAGTGCGGCTGCCGCCTCTCATCTGCGCAGCCAGGCAGTGGAGTTGGTGAATGCTGTGGCGGTGTTCCACCTCGGTCACGACGCGCATGAGGTCTCTGCGCATGGCGTGCGAGCGCCCGGCCTGGCCAAGGCCGGCCCGCTCAGCCCCCTTCCGGTCAAAAGCTTGAAGCGCCTGACATCTAGCGGACGAGAGGCTGGCGCCGATGAGGAAACGTTTCTGGCCCGCGCTGCCTAAGCCCTAGTGCCGGGCCGCCAGCAGCGTACCGGCGCAGAGACCGAATCCAATGCGGGCAGCGCCCGGCTTTTCGCACCAGCCGGTGATCTCCACGCTGTCACCGTCTTCGAGAAAACTGCGGGTTTCACCGCCGGGCAAGGAGATCGGGTTTTTGCCACCGGCGGTGAGTTCAATCAAGGCACCGGCCTGGTCCAGCGTGGGCCCAGACAAGGTGCCCGTGCCCAGCAGATCACCCGGCTGCAGGTTGCAGCCGTTCACCGTGTGGTGCGCCACCATTTGCGCCACCGTCCAGTAGGCGTGGCGGTAGCTGGTGCGTGAGATGATGGCGCCCTGCTCTTTCGCAGCCTGCATGCGCTGCGTCAACAGGCGCACTTCAAGCTGCACGTCAAAAGCCCCGAGTGCGCTGTTGGCCATGCCCTGCAAGTACGGCAAGGGTTTGGGGTCGTCTTGAGGGCGTTCAAACGGCACACGGTACGGCGCCAGAGCCTCCAGCGTGACCACCCAGGGCGAGATGGTGCTGGCAAAGTTCTTCGACAAGAACGGCCCCAGCGGCTGGTATTCCCAGGCCTGGATATCGCGCGCCGACCAGTCGTTGAGTATGCACAGGCCGAACACATGCTCCTCGGCATCGTCGATCGCAATCGGCTCGCCCAAGGCATTGCCTTGGCCTATGAACACACCCAGTTCCAACTCGTAGTCCATGCGTTTACACGGGCCGAACACCGGTTCGGTGGCGCCAGGCGGCAAGGTCTGACCCTTGGGGCGTGGAAAACTTTGACCCGACACTCCTATGCTCGACGCCCGGCCATGGTAGCCAATCGGCAGCCACTTGTAGTTGGGCATCAGCGGGCTGTCCGGGCGAAACAGCCGGCCGATGTTGGTGGCGTGGTGCACCGAGGTGTAGAAGTCGGTGTAGTCGCCGATGCGCGCCGGCACGGCCAGCTCGGCCTGGTCTTGCGGTATGAGTGCAGCGCTCAGTTGCGCTTGTTCAGGCGCCCCTTGGCGCAGCGCTCTAGACAAGGCCAGGCGCAGTGCCGACCAAGCCTGCGGGCCAAGTGCCATCAAGCGGTTGAGGCTGTCGCTGGAGGCGGCTTTGAGGGCTGAGCCGGCCTCACCTGTGAACAAGGCCAGGCGGGCCAGCGCCGTCAAATCCAGAATCTGCGTGCCTATGGCCACACCGATGCGCAGGTGCTGCGCGCTATCGGCCGGACGAAAGGCAGCAAACGGCAGGTTCTGGATAGGGAAATCGGTGCCCGGCTGGTTCGCAGACGGCACCCAGCTGCGCAGGCTGGGGTCATGGGTTTCGTTGAGCAGTGTCATCGCGATAGTGCCTAGGCTTAGCGTTGTGCGGGGTTGAAGTTCTTCTGCAGGCCTTGCCAGCAGCGGTAGTAGTCGGCCTGCAATTGCGCACTCTCCTGCGCAAAACGCGTGGGCTGGATCACCGTGGGGGTTTCGAACATGAAGGCCATGGTGTCGGCTACACGGTGGGCTTTGCTGGTGTCGGCCGCGCTGGCTTTGCCGAAGGTGTCGGCGTCCGGCCCGTGGCCGCTCATGCAGTTGTGCAACGAGCAGCCGCCAGGCTCGAAGCCTTCGGCCTTGGCGTCATAGACCCCGTGCACCAAGCCCATGAATTCGCTGGCAAAGTTGCGGTGGAACCACGGCGGGCGGAAGGTGTTCTCGGCCACCAGCCAGCGTGGCGGGAAGATCACAAAGTCCAGCGTGTCCACACCCGGTGTATCGCTTGGCGCCTGCAGCACCAGAAAGATCGACGGATCCGGGTGGTCGTAGCTGATGGAGCCAATGGTGTTGAAGCGGCGCAGGTCGTACTTGTAGGGCGCGTAGTTGCCATGCCAGGCCACCACATCCAGCGGCGAATGGCCGATGGCCGCCGACCACATGCGTCCCTGGAAACGTGCGACCAACTCAAAGCTGCCCTCGCGGTCTTCATAGGCCGCCACGGGCGTGAGAAAGTCGCGCGGGTTGGCCAGGCCGTTGGAGCCTATAACCCCCAGGTCGGGCAGGCGCAGCAAGGCGCCGTAGTTTTCACACACATAACCACGCGCCGCGCCGTCCGGCAGGCGCACCTGGAAACGCAGGCCGCGCGGAATGACGGCGATCTCTTGCGGCTCGACCAATAGCAGGCCCATTTCGGTGGCGATTTCCAGGCGGCCGAGCTGCGGCACGATGAGCAGTTCGCCATCGGCGTTGTAGAAAAAGCGCCTATCCATGGAGCGGTTGGCCGCATACAAATGGATGCCACAGCCCGCGTTGCCGCCCATGGTGACCATGCCGTCGACAAAGTCTGTCGCCTGCATGGCGGGCGGCATGGGCAACGCGCTCCAGCGCATTTGGTTGGGCGATGTGGGGGTGTCGCCAATGCCATGCCCCCAACTGAGCCAGCGATGGCCACAGGTCGCGGGCGCAAACGGTTGGTGCATGGCCGCCGGCCGAATGCGGTAAAGCCAGGCGCGCCGGTTGCTGTGGCGCGGCGCGGTGAAGGCCGTGCCCGAGAGTTGCTCGGCATACAAGCCGTAGGGCGCACGCTGCGGCGAGTTGCGGCCTACCGGCAAGGCACCGGGCAAGGCTTCGGTGGCGAACTCATTCGCAAAGCCGCTGAGGTATTCAAGGGCTGCTGCGGACGCCGCCGCTGCAGCAGGTTCGGTAGCCATGGGTTTGTCTCCTGAAAACGCGTCGGCTGCGACGGCGATCACCCGGGTGGGGCGGCGTATCGGCAACTCTTGGAAATGATGAGGAAAAAGTGTCGCACCGGCCCACGGCGTGAGCGCAGGCAGCTATCCATTTTGCAGCGAAGTCCTTCTTAAACGACACTCTTGGTACAACCGCCGTCCACCCGCAGCGCCGCGCCCGTGGTGCCCGAGGCCAGCGGGCTGGCAATGTAGGCCACCATGCTGGCGATTTCTTCCGGCGCTTCAAAACGTTTGATCAGCGAGGTGGGCCGGGCGGTTTCAAAAAACGCCTTCTCAAAAGCCTCTATGCTTTGACCATCGGCCTTGGCCAGCGCTTCGACAAAGTCGCCCACGCCGCGCGATCTGGTCGGGCCGGGCAAAACGCTGTTGACCGTGATGCCGGTGCCGGCCACTGTTTCGGCCAAACCGCGCGAAACCGCCAGTTGTGCGGTCTTGGTCATGCCGTAGTGCACCATCTCGGCCGGAATCTGCACCGCGCTTTCGCTGGAGATGAAGATGATGCGGCCCCAGTTGGCCTTTTTCATGGCGGGCAGGCACAGCCGCGCCAGACGCACACCACTCAACACATTCACGTCGAAAAAACGGCTCCAGTCTTCATCGGGAATATCTTCAAACGCCTTGGGCTCGAAGATGCCCAGGTTGTTGACCAGGATTTCGATGCCGGGGTGTTGCTGAACCAGAGCCTCGGCGGCCGTCGCCGTGCTGAGGTCACCCGCAAAACCTAGCACCTGACCGCCCGTGCCGGCCTTGATGCTGGCCACCGCCGCGTCCACCGAGCCCTGCGAGCGGCCATTAACAATGACACGCGCGCCCTCGGCCGCCAGAGCGGATGCAATCGCGTAGCCAATACCGGCGGTGCTGCCGGAAACCAAAGCCAGTTTTCCTGTGAGTTGGAGATCCATCTTCGTCCTTCAAAAGTAGGTGAAAGAAAGCTTGCCTAGCGAACACTTGGGTGCATATTGTGCGCACCTAGCCGTCACACCGGGGCTTTCGTTACGGCTTTTTTTACAAGACGATACTCAGGATTCTTAGGCCACTTGCCGCACCGCACGAGGCGCCACCACCGCCATGATGACCGCCAGCATGGCCACGGCAAACAACGCCACCGTGAGCGAGCTCAGATGCGCCACAAAACCCACGATGGGCGGCCCCACCATAAAGCCCATATAGCCCAGCGACGCCACCGAGGCAATGCCGTGCGCCGGCGTCACACCGGGCGCGCGTGCAGCAGCACTGAACAACACCGGCACCACGTTGGCCAGCCCCACACCCACGATGGCAAAGCCCACCAGGGCCTGTAGCGGATGGCTGGCCAAGACACCAAACACCATGCCCGCAGCGGCCAGCCCGGCGCTGGCGCGCAGCAAGGTGGCAGACGAAAACCGTGCACGCAACCAGTCACCACCAAAGCGCGTGACGGCCATGGCCGCGGAGAAACCCGCGTAGGCCAATGCGGCCACGTTCTGGCTGGCCCCGACCTCTTGTTTCACGAACAGCACGCTCCAGTCGTACATAGCACCCTCCACCACAAAGCCGAGTGCGCCCATCAAACCCAGCATCAGCAACACGCCGTGCGGCACACGGAAGTGGCTGGCTTCGCCCTCGTGCGGCGCGGGCGGCAGCAAGGTCGAACCCGCCCAGCCAATTGCCAGAAGTGACAAGGTGGTCACGCCCCACAAGTGGTGCGATGGCATCACGTCAAACGACAACAAGGCGCTGCCAATGCCCGCTCCGGCCATGCCGCCAGCGCTGAACATGCCGTGGTAGCCGCTCATCTGGGGACGCCCCTCCAGCCGTTCCAACTCTGAGGCCTCGGCATTCATGGCCACGTCCATGGTGCTGCTGCACAAGCCAAATACCGCCAGCAAGACCATCAATGCGCCAAACCCCGGCATGGACACCAAACCCGCCAAAGCCAGCGCCGTGACACCACCACAAATCCACACCATGCGCCTGGCGCCAAAGCGTGCGATGGAAAAGCCCGCACCCAGCAAACCGGTGACGGCCCCCAGGCCTGCGGCCAGAATCAGCAGGCCCAGGTCGGCCTCGTTCAGCCCGTACAACGCCTTTACCGTTGGAATATGCACGCCCCAGGTGGCGAACATCAGCCCGGCAAAGAAGAACAGCGTGCGTACGCCCCAACGGGCGGAGGAGAGATCAGGAGAAGCGATGGAGGTGAGAGTTTGAGACATCAGTGCAGCGTTTCAACAGAGCATTTCATTCTCGCTGCACTGGACGACCAACGCTCGCGCCCTTGGTTCGTGTCCCTGAAGCTTCGCCGGGTGAAATCGAGGGCGCTTGCTTCTGCTGGATTTTTAGTGGCACGTTTGCATCTTCTGACGGGCGAGGCATGCAGAATGCAGCCAACCATCTGCTCAACTACAAGCCAAAAGAATAGGCCGCTGCACCATGGACTTCCAACCCATACTCGACGACATCGTCGAAGCCATCCGCCCCGAACTCGGCAAAGAAGGCCGCGTGGCCAACTACATTCCTGCGCTGGCCAATGTGCCCGCCGCGCAGTTTGGCATTGCGTTGCGCACCTATGTAGGCCGCGAGGCGGCAGCTGGCGACTTTGCCACGCCGTTTTCCATCCAGAGTATTTCGAAAGTGTTTGCACTCGGCATGGGCATGCGCCTCACGGGCGAAAGCCTGTGGGAGCACATTGGCCGCGAGCCGTCCGGCAGCGCCTTCAACTCACTGGTGCAGCTGGAGAACGAACAAGGCGTGCCGCGCAACCCGTTCATCAATGCGGGTGCGATTGCGCTGGTCGACCGTTTGCTCGGCCACCTGGATCCCAAGGCCGAAATGCTCGCCCTGCTCTCCAGCCTGTGCAACGAGCCGGTGTTTTTTGACGAAGTGGTGGCTGCCTCAGAAGCCGCCACCGGCTTTCGCAATATTGCGCTGGCCAACTTCATGAAGAGTTTCGGGCGTATCGAGAATGACATCGACGGCGTGCTGGACGCCTACTTTCACCACTGTTCGGTACGCATGAGCTGCCAGCAGTTGGCCCGGGCCGCAGCGGTTTTGTGCGCGGATGGGGCACACCCCTTTCACGCCGATCAGAAAGTGCTGACCGAACGGCAGACGCGGCGCATCAACGCCCTGATGCTGACCTGCGGTACCTACGACGCAGCCGGCGAATTCGCCTACCGCATCGGCCTGCCCTGCAAAAGCGGCGTGGGCGGCGGCATCATCGCCGTGGTGCCCGATACGCTGAGTCTGTGTGTCTGGTCACCGGCGCTGGACCATACAGGTAACTCTTTGTTGGGGATGCGGGCGCTAGAGATGTTCACCAGCATGACGGGGTTGTCGGTTTTTTAAGGCTGATCACCAAGTGGAAAATCCTGCCCATCGCGAGGACAATTCGAATCAGTCATCGCGCCCCCAGAGGACGGCGACAAGTCGAGCCTCAGTTGACGGTCTGGTAGTGGCCAATTCCCCAGATCAACATGTTTGCCCAGACCAACATAGCTGTGAATCAGCACGAGTTCGTTAACCGGCCAGCAAATAGGCGCAATTGGTTCGCAAGGTACAGGCGGCGACTTATAGACGAGAGTCACATGAGGGTTGAACCGAGACCGAACAAGCTGACCTATACCCGCTGTCCGCATCTCCTTGCCCACTGCGCGCTGTAGCAAACCCAGTGACTTGAGCTGAACGGTGCTTGTCAGGGCTAGGCCACCGGGAGCATCTCCCTCGAAGCTACCCACACGATCGAAACCAACATTGAAGGGGCCCAGTTCGATACGGCTCTCTACATACATGGCACAGCGCACCAGTTCTTGCGGTACGTGGTCATAGTCACCCAACCAGTGAAGCGTGATGTGCAGTCGTTCCGCGTCAATGGGCCTCCCGGGCAGGCCATACCTAGCCATCTGCTGTCCCGCTACCTCTCGCGCCATTGCTGCGGCTTCAGGACTGAGCCGAACCGCGAAGAAAAACCTATGTTGGTTGTGCATCGCGATCGGCCCCTCAAAGGCTTTAGTAAGCCATTATTCCCACTCAATCGTTGCCGGCGGTTTGCTCGACACATCGTAGGTCACGCGGTTGATGCCGCGCACTTCGTTGATGATGCGGCCGGACACTTTCTTCAGCAGCGCGTAGGGCAGCTCGGCCCAGTCGGCGGTCATGAAGTCGCTGGTTTGCACGGCGCGCAGGGCCACCACATAGTCATAAGTGCGGCCGTCGCCCATCACACCCACACTCTTCACCGGCAGGAACACGGTAAAGGCCTGGCTGGTGAGTTCGTACCAGGTCTTGCCGGAGGCAGCGTCTTTGAAGTTGCGCAGCTCTTCGATGAAGATGGCGTCGGCACGGCGCAGCAGGTCGGCGTATTCCTTCTTCACTTCACCCAGGATACGCACGCCCAGGCCGGGGCCTGGGAATGGATGGCGGTAGACCATCTCAGGCGGCAGGCCCAGGGCCACGCCGAGTTCACGGACTTCGTCCTTGAACAGGTCACGCAGCGGCTCCAGCAGCTTCAGGCCGAGTTGCTCCGGCAGGCCGCCGACGTTGTGGTGGCTCTTGATGGTGACGGCCTTCTTGCTCTTGGCGCCGCCGGACTCGATCACGTCCGGGTAAATCGTGCCTTGGGCCAGGAAGGTAGCGCCCTTGTGGCCGCCGCCGCCAGCCTTGAGCTTGGCGGCTTCTTGCTTGAACACCGTGACAAACTCGCCGCCTATGATTTTGCGCTTGGCTTCAGGGTCGGACACGCCTGCCAGCTTGCCCAGGAACAGCTCGCTGGCGTCAGCTCGGATGACCTTGGCATGCAGCTTGCCGACGAACATGTCCATGACCATGTCGCCCTCGTTCAGGCGCAGCAGACCGTGGTCAACGAACACGCAGGTCAACTGGTCGCCAATGGCGCGGTGGATCAGTGCGGCAGCCACGCTGGAATCGACACCACCGGACAAGCCGAGGATCACTTCTTCATCACCCACTTGCGCGCGGATCTTTTCCACGGCCTCAGAAATGTAGTCGCCCATGATCCAGTCCGGGCGCGTGCCGCAGATGCGCAGCACGAAGCGGTTGAGCAGCGCCTGGCCCTGCACGGTGTGCGTGACTTCGGGATGGAACTGCACGCCGTAGAAACCGCGCGTCTCATCGGCCATGCCGGCGATGGGGCAGCTGGGGGTGCTGGCCATGAGCTTGAAGCCAGGTGGCAAGTCGACCACCTTGTCGCCGTGGCTCATCCACACATTCAACATGCCGTGACCTTCGGCCGTGGCGAAATCTTCCAGGCCTTCGAGCAGCTTGGTGTGACCATGCGCGCGCACTTCGGCAAAGCCGAACTCGCGTTGGTGCCCGCCCTCGACCTTGCCGCCCAACTGGTGCGCCATGGTCTGCATGCCGTAGCAAATGCCCAGGACCGGGATGCCCAAATCAAAAACCGCAGCAGGCGCCTTGTCCGTCGTGTCTTCGTAGACGCTGGCATGGCTGCCGGACAAGATCACGCCCTTGAGCTGACCATCGGCCGCAAAGCTGCGAATCCAGTCTTCGCTCACATCACAGGGGTGCACTTCGCAGTACACGTGGGCTTCACGGACGCGGCGGGCGATCAGTTGCGTGACCTGGGAGCCGAAGTCGAGGATGAGGATTTTTTGATGTTGCATGGTCAAAAACAAAAAACGGGCAGCTGGGCTGCCCGACATGAGACAAGGAAGTCTTTACGCCTGAGGCGGAATGCGCAGCACCTGGCCAGGATAGATCTTGTCCGGGTGCGTCAGCATGGGTTTGTTGGCTTCGAAGATCTGCGGGTACGCGTTGGCGTTGTTGTAGAACTTCTTGGCGATGGCGCTCAAAGTGTCGCCCTTGGCCACGATGTGGTACTGCGACTGGTCAGCTGGCGCGGACGACTGCAATTCATCGTTCACACCGGCCACTCCCTGCACGTTGCCACAACACAGCACAATTTTCTCTTTGGTGGCTTGGTCGGCCACCGTGCCCGCCACCGTGACGAACTGGGTCGCACCGTCAAAGGTGATTGTCAGACCGTCCGTGGGCAGGTTTTGCGTACGGATATAGGTGCCGATGGCGGTAGCGGCAGCCGCGTTGGCGGCTGCGCTCTTGTCGGCACTGCTTGGCTCGGCTACGGCAGCCGCAATTTCCGGCGACTTGCCGAACAACTTCTCACCAGCTTCTTTGAAGAATGAAATCACGCCCATCAAATACTCCTTAAGGTGTTCACAGTTATTACGACGAAGTCTGACGAAAATCACTCTGCTCGGTAGTTCGGCGCCTCCTTGGTGATCTGCACGTCGTGTACGTGGCTCTCCCGGATACCGGCAGCGGTGATTTCAACGAACTCCGCCTTGTTGCGCATCTCTTCGATCGTCGCGCAGCCACAATACCCCATGCTGGCGCGCACACCGCCGGCCATTTGGTAAACAATCGAAACCATAGAACCCTTGTAGGGCACGCGGCCTTCAATGCCTTCGGGTACCAGCTTGTCGGCATTGGGGTTGCCCGTGGTCGACTCCTGGAAGTAGCGGTCGGCACTGCCTTGCTGCATGGCCCCGATGCTGCCCATGCCACGGTAACTCTTGTAGCTGCGGCCCTGGAACAGGATCACTTCACCAGGCGCCTCTTCGGTCCCGGCAAACATGCCGCCCATCATCACGGTGCTGGCACCGGCGGCAATGGCTTTGGCGATGTCGCCGCTGTAACGGATGCCGCCGTCGGCAATCAGCGGCACACCGGTGTCGCGCAGCGCAGTCGCCACGCCATCGATGGCCATGATTTGCGGCACGCCCACACCGGCGACGATACGCGTGGTGCAGATGCTGCCAGGGCCAATACCGACCTTCACGGCATCGGCACCGGCTTCTACCAAGGCCAGCGCGGCTGCGCCAGTGGCGATGTTGCCGCCGATCACGTCGATCTGCGGATAATTTTGCTTGACCCAACGCACACGGTCGATCACGCCCTTGCTGTGGCCGTGTGCGGTGTCCACCACGATGGCGTCTACACCGGCACGCACCAGCGCTTCAACACGCTCTTCGGTGCCCTCACCCACACCGACGGCTGCGCCTACGCGCAATTGGCCTTGCGGGTCGCGTGCGGCGTTGGGGAAGCTGGTTTGCTTGGTAATGTCTTTGACGGTGACCAGGCCCTTCAGTTCAAACGCGTCGTTGATGACGAGCAGGCGTTCGAGCTTGGACTTGTTCAGCAGCGCCTTGGCTTCGGCCAGGGACGCGCCTTCCTTGATGGTGACGAGCTTTTCGCGCGGCGTCATGATTTGGCTCACGGGCACGTCGTAACGGGTCTCGAAGCGCAAATCGCGGCTGGTGACGATGCCGACCACCTTGCCGCCATCACACACCGGGAAACCCGAAATACCAAGCTGTGCCGCCAGGTCGATGACCTGCCGCACCGTATGTGTGGGGGTGATGACGACAGGATCGCGCAACACGCCGGATTCGTAACGTTTGACCTTGGCGACCTCTGCGGCCTGCTCCTTGGCGGTCAAGTTCTTGTGCACGATGCCCATGCCGCCCTCTTGCGCGATGGCAATAGCCAAACGGGCTTCGGTCACAGTGTCCATGGCAGCGGACACGAGCGGCAGGTTCAGGGTGATGTTGCGCGACAGACGGGTCGCAAGGGAAGTGTCCTTGGGAAGGACTTGGGAGTACGCTGGCACCAACAACACATCGTCGAAGGTGAGCGCTTTTCCTAGCAGGCGCATAGTTGAAAGCTCCAAAAGAAGGATTGTACTCGGCCAACGCAGGCCCTTGCTTGCCAGGGCCGATGTCGCCCGCATCACCTGTAGGAAAATTGAAACCCAACCCCGCTAGTGAAGCCTGGGTTGGAGCGCTAAACTGCGCCTATGGGTTATTTCAAAAGCGTTATTCTGATCGGCGCCGTGGCGTTCTCCGCTAGCGCTTTTGGCCAATGGCAGTGGCTCGACCACGATGGCAAAAAAGTCTTCAGCGACCGCCCGCCTCCGGCCGATATTGCGGACAAGAACATCCTCAAACGCCCGCCAGGCAGTCGGCCGGCCATGCCGTCTGCCGCGCTTGCCGCCAGCGCCGCGCCCGGGGCTTCCGCAGCCATACCGAAGATTTCCGGCGTAGACCCAGCGCTAGAAGAGAAGAAAAAGCAAGCCGAAGCCACCGAGGCAGCCAAGAAAAAACAAGAGGCGGAACAACTGGTGGTCGCCAGAATGGAGAACTGTACCCGCGCCAAACAAGCCAAGGCCACGTTCGATTCGGGCGTTCGCATCACGCGCACCAATGCCCAAGGTGAACGTGAATACCTGGACGACAACGCGCGCGCTGCCGAAACCAAGCGCCTTCAGGAAATCATCATGACCGACTGCCGCTGACGAGCCACAACCAGGTCCGGGCCGTCCGCTCAGTACCCCGCCTTGCCGCCCACACGGCGTTTGGCAAACAGACCCGCACCACGGGCCCCCTGGCTGGCAAAGCGTTCACGCCTTGCCACTTTGGGATCAACACGCAACTTGCGGTAGACCTCCACACGGTCGCCATCGTGCAGCACTTTTTGCAGGCTCGCCGCCCTGCCCCAGACACCGGCTTGCAACTCACCCTTGGCGCAAGCCGCTGTTTCCGCCGCCAGGCCTGCCGCAGCCAGGGCGTCAGCCACTTTTGCACCTGCCGGCAGCACCAAGGCCTGCTCGACCACCTGTTGTGGCGCGCTTGAATACGCAACAACGACCTGCAGCAATCCCTTGGACATCACCCGTAGACCTGTTCGGCGCGTTTCACAAAAGCGTCGACCATGCTGGCAGCAATACGGTCAAACACCGGGCCGACAATGGCCGAAAGCGCCAGGCTGTCAAAGCCATATTGCAGCGACAAGCCGACCTTGCAGGCGCGTTGCTGGCCATCACCCACGGGGTCGAAGGTCCAGACACCTTCGAGATTGGAAAATGGTCCTTTCACCAACTTCATACGCACCTCACGCCCGTCGACATGGGTGTTTTGGGTAACGAATGATTGGTGAATGCCGCTGAACGCAATGCCGACTTCGGCAGTCATGCCGTGTGCATCCTGCGTCAAAACGCTGGCGCGGTCGCACCATGGCAGAAACTGTGGATACTGGTCCACCGCCGTCACCAGGTTGAACATTTCCTGGGGGCTGTACCAAATGAGAACTGACTTATTTACATTTTTCATAGAATGCCGGGCTGCGCCGGATTGTAGACACGCCTTGTGCAGAACCGATCCGTCCTCATTTATCGCCCATGGCCAAAAAACCTGAAACATCTTCCCGCATTGCCGACAATAAAAAGGCCGCCTACAACTACTTTTTCGAAGAGCGGTATGAAGCCGGCTTGGTGCTGGAAGGCTGGGAGGTCAAGGCATTGCGCGAGGGCAAGGTGCAACTGACCGATGGCTACGTGGTGATTCGCGACGGTGAAATGTTTGTCATCGGCTGCCAGATCAATCCTCTCAAGAGCGCTTCCACCCACGTCAACCCGGACGCGGTGCGCACCAAAAAACTCTTGTTGAAAAAAGAGGAGATCAGGCGCTTAACCATCAAGATCGAGCAAAAAGGCTACACCCTGGTACCGCTCAACCTGCATTGGAAGAATGGCCGGGTGAAATGCGAAATTGCGCTTGCCAAGGGCAAGGCCGAACACGACAAACGCGACACCATCAAAGACCGCGAAGGTAAGCGCGAAGTGGAACGTGCGATGAAGTCGCGCAGCCGCTGAGCCGCCGAGAACCTGTCAATCTACATTAAGTTATTCAAATAACTTGATGATTTTTAATAAAAAAGCCTGAACGCATTTTGCATCCAGGCTTTTTTAATGCGGAACACGCTGCTTAGATATTGGCTGGCTGAGGTACGCGACGATTTTTTCCCGCCCGCATGCTGCTCATGACAGCCGCGGCAAAGGCCAGCAGCATCAGAGCCAGACTGCCAGGCTCGGGCACGCTGTTGACGACGTTGCCAGTGTTGCCACCTTTGTCGGCAGTACCGCGGTCCAGGCCTTCAAATGCCGCCACTTCGGTGGTGGTAAAGCCATGGCTGTTGTTGATGGCGATGTTCGATTCCCAAGCGCCCACCACAACGTTGCCGTTGATCTGCCCGCTACCACCGCTGACCGTTGCGAACGGGGCCAGAATACTGCCGACGATACCCACACCATCAAAGTTCAGGTCGGTGGCTTCATAGAAGTTATAGAGCACGTTGTAATTGCCAAAGGCGTTGGGGGTGCCGCCCTTGAAGCCAGCCACATCACCGCTGATGTTCAAGATGATGGTGCTGCCAGCGGCGAGTTGGCTCAAGCTGGAATAAGTCACGCTGTAAAGGTCCGCGCCCGCGACATTAAAGACTTCCACCGCCGAGTTGCTGCCGGTAAAACTCATGCCGCCCCATTGGATAGCCGTTTGACCGGTGCTGCCCAGGGTCGACAAAGAAGTCGACAAATTCGCCATGTCGGCCGCCAGTTGGGCAAACGGCACAGATGCGGCACCACTTTCCCAAACACCCGAGAAACCCAGGCCCGAAGTCGTTTTGCTGCCCCCCACGGCCACGTTGCCGTTGGAAATGGAGCCATTCTTGAAGCTGAGGTTTCCCCCCACCACCAAGGCGTCACCCGCATAAGCGTCGTTGCCGCCGTTGATGCTGTAGCCAGAGGCCGTGAAGTTGCCGCCCACCGCAACAGCACCCTGGATGCTGGCGTTGGATGCGTTGAAGTCGTTCAGGCTCACCAGATTGAACTCTCCCGCCAAACCCAGGCCTACGGGTGCTGCTTGCGCCACGCCGACAGCACTCAGCGCGGTGACAAACAAAACAGAGAAAGAGATTTTTTTGACCGAAGTAAACATCAAGAAAGGCGAAATCATCACAAGTTGTTAGCGTCTTGGCTTAATTGTGACTAAATCCGACAATTCCAAGAGTGGACGTGGATGCGACAACTTATGCTTCCGTGTGATATGTCACGTGGCCGTGCCTTTATCCATCAACTAGGTTGCAGTTATCACACACATCAAACCGGTTGCGGCCTCTCATCTGACGCGTCAGAGCATCAAGAAACGACTCGACAAGCTATCAAAAACTAGAGCAGCCAAAACTTTACTGGCATAGCTTAAAAGCCAAATTCAATAGAAAAACAGCGGCACCCGATTAGCAAATGTGTAGGGGATTTCACAAAACAGCCATAGTTCTATAGCGGCTGCATAATCAAATGCAACATGTCCACCCCGAATTCCTTGCCAACATCCTGGGCCAGTGCTGAACACAACGCGACGCTTGCGCTCGCGAATGCCGCAGTTGACCCTGGCGCGCCCGGTGCACAGGGGTCCATCACCGATGTGCTGGGTGTTGAAGTCGGGCAGTTCACCGACAGCCGCCGTCCCACCGGGTGCAGCGTGGTCATCGTGCGCGAAGGCGCGGTGGCCGGCGTCGACGTGCGCGGCGCGGCGCCCGGCACGCGCGAGACCGATTTATTGCATCCCAGCAATCTTGTGGACCGTGTGCATGCCATCACCTTGGCCGGTGGCAGCGCCTGGGGACTGGATACGGCCACGGGTGTGATGCGCTGGCTGGAGGAGCAAGGCGTGGGCCTGCGCTGTGGCGCCTACGGGCTGGTACCGCTGGTGCCGGCCGCGGTATTGTTTGACTTGCCGGTTGGTGGGCCAGGTGGTGGCGCCAACATCCGCCCCGACGCCGAAGCCGGTTATCGCGCCTGCCAGCAAGCCAGCCGCAACCCGCCCGCGCAAGGCAATGTCGGTGCCGGTGCCGGCGCGCTGGTGGGCAAGCTGTTTGGTGTGGACCGGGCCATGAAAGGCGGTATTGGCAGCGCTTCGCTGACCGTCAACGGCGTCACCGTAGGGGCCCTGGTGGCCGTCAACGCCCTGGGTGACGTGGTGTGCCCGAGTAGCGGGCGCCCTCTGGCCGGTGCGCGCACCGCCGAAGGAGCTGCGCTGCTGGGCACGGCCCGGGCCCTGATGAACGGTGAGATGCCCAAGCCCTTGCTACGTGGTACCAACACCACCATCGGGGTTGTGGCCACCGACGCCAAGCTGAGCAAAGCCCAGGCGCACCGCCTGGCCCAGGTGGCGCATGATGGTTTGGCGCGCAGCATCAACCCCGTGCACACCATGTCCGATGGCGACGCCATGTTTGCGCTGGCCACCGGCGCTGCATCTCCCGAGGCTGAAGCGCCGGGCATGATGACGCTGAGTGTGCTGGCCGCCGAAGTGACGGCGCGTGCCGTGCTGCAGGCGATCTGGGCGGCAGGTTGTGTGTCGTTTGATGGCATGTATTGGCCTTGCGCCTCTGCACTGCATGCGGCTGCGCCCGCCCCGCAGGATCGGTGACGACTGCAGTGCTCACCAACCCTTCCCCCGCGAAGACTGCTTCCATCACCCGTCCATTGCGCCTGGCGCGCTGGCTGCCATGGGCGACGCTGGTGGTGTCATTGCTGATGTCCGTCTATGTGACCCTGGAGCTGGATAAGCTGCGCCGCACCGAAGACCGCCAGCGTGTCAACGCCTTGGCAGCGGACCACGCCCACGCCATCCAGGTCACACTGGAACGCACACTTTCCGCCACTTACGCGTTGGCCGCGTTGATCAGGCAAAGCCGAGGCAGCTTTCCCAATTTTCCGGCCGTGGCCGAGGAAATGCGTGCGGTCTACCCCGGGGCATCGATTCTCGGGCTGGCACCCGACGGCATCGTGCGCCAGGTGGTGCCGCTCGCAGGCAACGAGCGCTCCATAGGCTTTAATGCCATGCAAGACCCGGTGCAGGGCCCGGAGGCACGGCAGGCCATCCGAACCAAGCAACTCACCTTGGCCGGGCCCTTCAACCTGGTGCAAGGGGGCCTGGGCGCCGTGGGGCGGCAACCCATCTACCTGAAAAACCCCGAGGGCAATCTCGAATTCTGGGGCTTCGCCTACGTGGTGATGCGTTTCCCCGAGGCCTTGTCCAGCGCTAGGCTGGACGGCTTGGCCACCCACGGACTGAACTACGAACTTTGGCGGATCATGCCGGATTCAGGCGCACGCCAGACCATTGCCAGCTCGGTGGGAAGCAACCGCCTGGTCGAACCGGTGGAGCGCGAGATCAACCTGCCCAATGGCGACTGGATTCTGAGCCTCGCGCCCCAGCAAGGCTGGACCGACCCGGCGGGCCTGGCCCGCAAATTCGGCATGGGCGTGGCCGTGAGTCTGCTGCTGAGTTATCTGTCCTTGGTGCTGGTGCGGCTGAAACGCCACGAGAAAGGGCTGGAGTTGCAGGTGCAAAAGCGCACCAGCCAGATCTTCACCGCACAAAACAAACTCCAGGCCACGCTCGATGCCATTCCCGACCTGATGTTCGAACTTGACCTGGAAGGCATTTGCCACGACTACCACGTCCCCTCCTCCGCCCCCTATTTGCAGCCCAGCCTGGATGAGCTCAAGAAGAGCGTGGGCCGCCATGTCGGCGCCTTGTTGCCACCAGAGGCCACCGCAAAGGTGCTCGCGTCGCTGCAGCAGGCGCATCACAGCGGGCGCTCCGACGGACAGCAGTTTCAGATGGAAATGTCGCATGGCACGGCCTGGTTCGACATCTCCGTAGCGGCGAAACCGGCCGACCCCGACCAGTCACAGCGCTTCATCGTGCTGGCGCGCGACGTCACCAACCGCAAGCAAACCGAAACCGATTTGCGGGTTGCCGCCACCGCCTTTGATGCCCACGAGGGCATGGCCATCACCGATGCCAACAAACAAATCATCAAAGTGAACCCGGCGTTCACCGAAATCACCGGCTACAGCCAGGAAGAAGCCTTGGGCAAAAGCCTGAACTTTCTGAACTCCGGCCGGCACGACACCGCCTTCTACACACAGATGTGGCAAACCGTCATCGAAACCAACTCCTGGCGCGGCGAAATCTGGAACCGCCGGCGCAACGGAGACATCTACCCCGATATGCGCAGCGTCACCGCTGTGCGAGGCGATGGTGGCTTGATCACCCACTTCGTCAACACCTTCTCCGACATCACCCAGCGCAAGGCGACCGAGGACGAGATCCGCAAGCTGGCGTTTTACGACGCCCTCACACAATTGCCCAACCGGCGCCTGCTGCAGGAGCGGCTGCGCGTGTCACTCACCAGCACGGCTCGCAACCAGCAGCGCGGTGCCTTGTTGTTCATCGATCTCGACAACTTCAAAACCCTGAACGACACCCAGGGCCACGACGTGGGCGACCTGCTGCTGCAGTTGGTGGCCCAGCGCCTCACTGAATGTGTGCGCAAGGCCGACACCGTGGCGCGCCTGGGCGGCGACGAATTCGTGATGATGCTGGAAGAGCTCAGCGCCGACCCTGCACTGGCCGCCGCCCACGTGACACATGTCGGTGAAAAAGTGATTGACGTACTGAACCGCCCTTACGCCCTGGTGGGACGTGAGTTCCACATCACCCCCAGCATAGGCATCACCTTGTACGATGGTCAGGCCCAGACCAGTGATGAATTGCTCAAACAGGCCGACCTGGCCATGTACCAGGCCAAGGCTGCCGGGCGCAACACCATGCTGTTCTACGACCCGGAAATGCAGGCCGTGGTGACCCAGCGCGTGGCGCTGGAAGCCGACATTCGCCAGGGAATAGCCCAGCAACAGTTTTTGCTGCACTACCAGCCGCAGGTCGACGGCGCCAACAATGTGCTGGGGGTGGAAGCCCTGCTGCGTTGGGCGCACCCCAGCAACGGCATGGTCGCGCCTTCGCTGTTCATCCCGCTGGCCGAAGAAACCGGCCTGATCGAGCCGCTGGGACACTGGGTACTGCAACGTGCCTGCAGCCAGTTGGCCGAATGGGCGCAGCACCCCACGCGCGCAGCCTGGACACTGGCCGTCAACGTCAGCGCCCGGCAGTTCCGCCAGGCCGACTTTGTGGAAGACGTGCGCCAGGTGCTGCGCGACACCGGTGCCAATCCGCATCGGCTGAAGCTGGAGCTGACCGAGACCATGCTGCTCACCGACCTGGATGACACCATTGCCAAGATGAACCTGCTGCAAGCCCAAGGCGTGGGATTTTCGCTGGACGATTTTGGCACTGGCTACTCGTCGTTGGCCTATCTGAAATTGCTGCCGCTGGACCAATTGAAGATAGACCAATCGTTTGTGCGCGACCTGCTCAACGACCCCAACGACGCCGCGATTGCGCGCACCGTGATTGCCCTGGCGCGCAGCCTGGGCTTGGCGGTGATTGCCGAAGGCGTGGAGACACCTGCGCAGCATGCATTTTTGCTGCGCGAAGGCTGCGACGCCTACCAGGGCTACCTGTTCACACCACCACTGCCGGTGGATGCGCTCGAGGCTTGGGCCGAGAGTCGCGAGGTGTTGCTGACCCAGGGCGCTTGACCGCAACAAACCCTTGCCAGCCCGTTAACCAGTCGCGCGGCCAAACCCTTGGTGCCATAAAAAAGCCGCAACACCCTGAGGGATGTTGCGGCTCTGTCGAACCGTCTAAGGTTCGTAAAGGGCTTACTTCAAAGCCTTGTAGCGCATGCGCTTGGGCTTGGCGCCCTCTTCACCCAGGCGCTTCTTCTTGTCGGCTTCGTACTCTTGGTAGTTGCCGTCGAAGAAGGTCCATTGGCTGTCGCCTTCGGCCGCCAGAATGTGTGTGGCGATACGGTCGAGGAACCAACGATCGTGGGAAATCACCAGCATGGTGCCGGCGAATTCCAGCAACGCGTCTTCCAGCGCACGCAGGGTTTCCACGTCCAGGTCGTTCGACGGTTCGTCAAGCATCAGCACGTTGCCGCCCGCCAGCAGCGTCTTGGCCAAGTGCAGGCGGCCGCGTTCACCGCCGGAGAGCATGCCAACCTTCTTCTGCTGGTCGCCACCGCTGAAGTTGAAGCGGCCGCAGTAGGCGCGGCTGGCCATCTGGAACTTGCCCACGTTGATGATGTCCAGACCACCGGAGATGTCTTCCCAGACCGTTTTTTCGTTGGCCAGGTCGTCACGGTGCTGGTCGACAAACGCCATCTTCACGGTGGAGCCGATCACGACTTCGCCGGAATCAGGCTGTTCCCTGCCGGCAATCAGCTTGAACAAGGTCGACTTACCGGCACCGTTCGGGCCGATGATGCCGACGATGGCGCCGGCCGGAATGTTGAAGCTCAGGTTGTCGATCAACAAACGGTCACCAAACGACTTGCTTACACCCTTGAACTCGATCACCTGGCTGCCCAAGCGATCCGCCACGGGGATGAAGATTTCGTTGGTTTCGTTGCGCTTCTGGTATTCGTAATCGCTCAATTCTTCAAAGCGTGCCAAGCGCGCCTTGCTCTTGGCCTGACGGGCCTTGGGGTTCTGGCGCGACCATTCCAATTCCTTCTTCAAGGCCTTGGCACGGGCTTCTTCACCCTTTTGCTCGGCTTCCAGGCGTGCGCCCTTTTGCGTCAGCCAATCGGAGTAATTGCCCTTGTACGGAATGCCGGAACCACGGTCGAGCTCCAGAATCCACTCGGCCGCGTTGTCCAGGAAGTAGCGATCGTGGGTGATGGCCACCACGGTGCCCGAATAACGCTGCAGGAACTGCTCCAGCCAGTCCACCGATTCGGCGTCCAAGTGGTTGGTGGGTTCGTCGAGCAGCAACATGTCGGGTTTGGACAACAACAGGCGGCACAGCGCCACGCGGCGCTTTTCACCACCGGACAACACGCCGATGTTGGCGTCCCACGGTGGCAGGCGCAGCGCGTCGGCAGCGATTTCCAACTGGTGCTCAGAATCCGTGCCGGCGGTGGCGATGATGGCTTCCAGCTCGGCCTGTTCGGCGGCCAGGGCGTCAAAGTCGGCGTCTTCTTCGCCGTAGGCGGTGTAGACCTCTTCCAGGCGCGCCTTGGCTGCAAACACCTTGCCCATGGCCGCTTCCACGCTTTCACGCACGGTTTGGGTCGGGTCCAACTGTGGCTCTTGCGGCAGGTAGCCGATGTTCAGGCCGGCCATGGGAATGGCTTCGCCTTCGATCTCCTTGTCGATGCCGGCCATGATTTTCAGCAGGGTCGACTTACCCGAGCCGTTGGTGCCGAGCACGCCGATCTTGGCGCCCGGGAAGAAGCTCAGGGAAATGTCTTTGAGAATGTGGCGCTTGGGCGGCACGATCTTGCCGACGCGATTCATGGAAAAAACGTATTGGGCCATCTTTGCGTGTTCGGTGTTGGGTGTTGTTTGTGTGCGGAGGAGGAAGGAAATTTCTGCCGAAAACCGGTTAATTCAGAAATGATTAATTGGGGATTATCCCAGCATGCGACAATACGGGGGTTGCAGAATTCCAATTGACTGCGACACCAGCACATGGCTGGGGGGCAAAACACCTTGTTTTGTACCCATTTCCTTTGAATCTTGTCTGCCTTTGATTGGTGCCCACATCCACGATGCGGGCGATAGGCCAGACGTCCAAGCGCCCCGGACGGGCGCATCAACAATGAACTTTGAAGAACTGAATCTGGCCCCTGCCATTCTGGAG
>NZ_JBMOXA010000044.1:0-23298 GCF_049316285.1 Variovorax sp. HJSM1_2
TGAAGCAAATTCCCGGCCACGCAGAACGTGCTGACGGTTTCCTGGGTGCCGCGTTGAGGTGCAATCGGGATGAGTTGGCTGCCAGAGACCGCAGCATGGGCTCTCTGCCCATGCAAGGGCTATGGCGGGCAAATCGCCCGATTTCACCTCAACCCGGAGGGCAAATGGCCTTTAGTGCGAGCTGCCTCAAAGCAAAGCCAGCCAAGGCAGAAGCCTTGGCTTAGTCTTTGCGTCTCGCATCTCATCCCGAACCGCCATTTGCGCGGCCCCCAGGAAACCGTCAACACGTTCTACCGCACAATATCGAAATGATCTCTCCCTACGCCCTAGAACTGGCCCAGACCCTGGTCCACATGCAAACCGTCAGCCACAACTCCAACCTGGAGTTGATCCACTTTGTGCGCGACACCCTGGCCAAGCTGGGCGTGGCGAGCCGGTTGACCTTCAACGCCGACAAAACCAAGGCCAACCTGTTTGCCACCATAGGCGAAGGCAAGCCGGCCGGCATCATCCTCTCGGGCCACACCGATACCGTGCCATGGGACGGCCAGGACTGGAGCATGGACCCGCTGAGCGCCACCGTACGCGACGGCAAACTCTTCGGCCGGGGCAGTGCCGACATGAAGAGTTTCATCGCCATCGCGCTGGCCCATGCCGAGCAGTTCTTGAAGTCGCCCGCACCGTTCGCGGTACACCTGGCACTCAGTTTCGACGAGGAAGTGGGCTGCATTGGTGTCAAGGAACTGATAGCCGACATGCGCGACGCCGGCATCAAGCCACTGGCCTGCATCGTGGGTGAACCCACCAATATGGTGCCCGCCATTGCCCATAAAGGGGTGTACCGCTACAAATGCTGCGTGCGTGGCAAAGAGGCGCATTCGTCGCTTACACCAATGTCGGTCAACGCGATTGAAATGGCCGCCCGCGTGGTCGGCAAGGTGCGCGACATGGCCGAAGACTTCGAGCGCAACGAGCCGCGTTTTGAGGGTTTTGACGTACCGTTTTCCACCAGCAGCGTGGGCCAATTCCATGGCGGCATTGCCGACAACGTGGTGCCGGTGGACGCCGAGTTCCGCTACGAGTTCCGCAACCTGCCCAATGCCGATGCGCTGGCCATGCAGGCCCAGGTGCGCGCCTACGCCGAGTCGCTGGAGCCGCGCATGCAGAAGGTGGCGCCGCAAGCCGGTTTCCGCTTCGAGACGATTTGTGAAGTACCCGGTTTTCTGGGCAGCCGCGAAGACAGCGTGACACGCCTGGCGCAGCGCCTGAGCGGCGAGTCTGGCACCACGCTGGTGGCCTTTGGCACCGAAGCCGGCCTGTTCAAGACCGCCGGTATTCCCACCGTGGTGTGTGGCCCGGGCAGCATTCAACAAGCGCACCAACCCGATGAGTTTGTGACGCTGGAACAACTGGGCCGCTGCGAAGCCTTCATGCAAGGCTTGGCGGAGACCAAGACGATTGAGTAAGTTCAGAAGTTAAGAAGTAAAGAGCGGTGCACGTTGACGCCGCCAGAGTGACCACGATGACCGCCACGCTTGAATCCCCTGCCGCGACCCTGCCCGCCACAACCACCGTACGCGGCGCTTGCCCGCACGACTGCCCCGACACCTGCTCGCTGATCACCACCGTGGTGGGCGGCATCGCCATCAAGGTGCAGGGCAACCCGGCGCACAAACACACCGACGGCGTGTTGTGCGCCAAGGTGTCGCGCTACACCGAGCGCACCTACCACGCAGACCGCATCCTCACGCCGCTCAAGCGCGTAGGCCCTAAAGGTAGCGGCCAGTTTGCGCCGGTGAGCTGGGATGCGGCGCTGAGCGACATCGCCACACGCCTCAAAGAGATTGCGGCGCGTGACCCACAAGCCATCCTGCCCTACAGCTACGCGGGCACCATGGGCCTGGTGCAGGGCGAGAGCATGGACCGGCGATTCTTCCACCAGCTGGGCGCGTCGCTGCTGGAGCGCACCATCTGCGCGTCTGCCGGCGGCGAGGGGCTGAACCAAACGCTGGGTGGCAAGGTCGGCATGAAGGTCGAACATTTTGCCGAAGCCAGGCTCATCCTCATCTGGGGCAGCAACTCGATTGGCAGCAACCTGCATTTTTGGCGCTATGCCCAGCAGGCCAAACGCGCCGGTGCCCGCCTGGTGTGTATTGACCCGCGCCGCACCGAGACGGCCGAGAAGTGCCACGAACACATTGCCCTGCGCCCCGGCACCGATGCGGCGCTTGCACTGGCGATGATGCATGAACTCGTCGTGAATGACTGGCTGGACCACGACTACCTGGCCAACTACACCCTCGGCTGGGACGCGTTGCGCGCGCGCGCGCTGACCTGGACACCGGAACGCGCGGCCGAGGTCTGCGGCATTCCAGCCGAGCAAATTCGCACCCTGGCGCGCGACTACGGCCAGTGTTTTGTCGACGGCCAACCGGCCGCGATTCGCCTGAACTACGGCATGCAGCGCACACACGGCGGTGGCAATGCCACACGTGCCGTGGTCAGCCTGCCGGCCTTGATCGGCGCCTGGCGCCAGCGTGCAGGCGGGGTCTTGCTCAGCAGTTCGGGGCAGTTCCCGGTGGACCGTGTGGCACTGCAGCGCCCCGACCTGCTGGCCGGGCGCACGCCGCGCAGCATCAACATGAGCACCATCGGTGATGCGCTGCTGGCCCCAGCCACCGCGCAGGCGCCGGCGATTGAAGCGGTGGTGGTCTACAACAGCAACCCGGTGGCGGTGGCGCCCGAGTCGGCCAAGGTGGTGCAGGGTTTTGCACGTGAAGATGTATTCACCGTGGTGCTGGAGCACTTTCACACCGACACGGCCGACTATGCCGACTACGTGTTACCCGCCACCACCCAGCTCGAACATTGGGACGTGCACAGCGCCTACGGCCACACCGACGCATTGCTGAACCAGCCCGCCGTGGCGCCCGTGGGCCAGGCGCTCTCCAACACCGAGATTTTTCGCCAACTGGCCGCACGCATGGGTTTCACCGATGCCTGTTTCCAGGACAGCGACGAAACACTCTGCCGCACCGCCTATGGCAGCAAGGTCGACTTCGCGCAGTTGCGCAGCGACGGTTTTGCCACCCTTGCTTTGCCGGATGCACCGTTTGCCCAAGGCGACTTTCCCACACCGTCGGGCAAGTGTGAATTCTTCAGCCAACGGCTGGCGGCACTGGGCCAGGATGGTTTGCCGGACTACGTGGCCAACCACGAGAGCCTGGGTTCCTCGGCCGACTATCCGCTGGCGATGATTTCACCGCCCGCACGCAACTTCCTGAATTCGACCTTTGTCAACGTCAAGAGCCTGCGCGACATCGAAGGCGAGCCGCTGCTGGAAATTTGTGAAGCCGACGCCAGCGCACGCGGCATCACCACGGGCGACACGGTACGGGTATTCAACGGGCGCGGCAGCTACCGCTGCAAAGCCAAGGTGACGCCACGCGCACGCGCGGGGGTGGTGCATGGCATGGGAATCTGGTGGCGAAAGCTGGGCCTGGACGGCACCAACGTGAACGAACTCACCAGCCAGCGCCTGACCGACATGGGCCGGGCGCCGACTTTCTACGACTGTTTGGTGCAGGTGAGCAAGGAAGCAACCTGAGGCAGAAGCCCGCAAGGCTGCGGGAGCCAAAGGTTACAGGATCGGGCAAAAGCTCAGGCGAGAAGAGCCTTCTTGCTGCCACGGCCTTTTGACTTTGGCGTGATGGTGTTCACGCTGGACTCGGATGGTTTGACGACTTGCCAGATGGTTTTGAACTTGGTTTCAGGAATCACCAATGGCGTGGTACGCGGGGTTTCAATTTCTTCGATTGCAGCTGCAGCGGCAGCACTAGCCTTTTTGGTCATACACAAATATTTTTGTAGTTGGGGCCGGTATTGTCGCAGCATCGGCAAAAGCCGGTAAAACCGCTAAGGAATGCCCGCGACACAAACACGCGGCTTAGCCGTTGACCAGCCCCGTTTTGGGCGATCCCAAGCAGCGGCTTATGCCGCCACCGGCGCTGCGTTGAGACGCTTCGCACGGTGGTATGTACCACTTCCGCTGCTGTAGATTTTGTCGCTTGGCAACACCGTGCCGGGCTCAAAATCAGATGCCGAACGCACACGGTCATAAAGCGGTGCAAAGTCAATGTGCGCCAGCTCCAGCAGCCGCTCCAGGTTGTCGATGACGAAGTAGCTTTCCTGAAAGTCGTCGATGCGGTAGAGCGTGCGCATCACGCGCTCCAGGTCGAAGCCAATACGGTTGGGCGAGGCGTCATCCAAGGCAAAAACACTTTCGGTGTACGACGACGCAATGCCCGCGCCGTAGATGCGCAAACCGTCGGCCTGCTGCACCAAACCAAACTCCACCGTGTACCAGTAGACCCGCGCCAGCTTGTCGAGCACGCCCAGACTCTTGGCGCGCAAACCGCCCTGCCCATAGGCCTGAATGTAGTCGGCAATGGCCGGGTTCATCAACATGGGTACGTGGCCAAACACGTCGTGGAACACATCGGGTTCTTCGAGGTAATCAAGCTCATGCGGCTTGCGGATGAAGTTGCCCGAGGGGAAACGGCGGTTCGCCAGGTGTTCAAAAAACACTTCGTCGGGCACCAGGCCGGGCACGGCCACCACCTGCCAGCCGGTGCGTTGGTGCAGCACCTCGCTCAACTCTTCGAAGTTGGGGATTTGCTCGGCACCAATGGGCAGGTCGTGCATGCCTTGCACAAAGGCGTCACACGCGCGGCCGGGCAGCAAGCTGCTCTGGCGTTCAAACAAGGTTTTCCACACTGCGTGTTCGGCCGGGGTGTAGTTGGCCCAGCCCTGGTCTATGGTCCAGTCGGGGCGTTGTGGTGCGGCGCTCTCGCCTGCGGCGAGGCCATGTTTTTGTGCTGCTTGCATGATGTGTCTCCTTCTCCCCGCCTCTACTTCTTTTACGCGGTTTGCAACACCCCGCGCCGGATCTGATCGCGTTCCAACGATTCAAACAGCGCCTTGAAGTTGCCTTCGCCAAAGCCCTGGCTGTAGTCGCCCTTGCGCTGAATGAACTCGAAGAACACCGGGCCCAGCATGGGGGTGGAGAAAATCTGCAGCAGCAGGCGCGGCGTGCCGTCTTCGGTCGTGCCATCCAGCAGGATGCCGCGTGCTTGCAGGTCGGGCACGTTCTCGCCGTGGCCCGGCAGGCGCGTGTTGAGCATCTCGTAGTAGATATCGTTGGGTGCCGTGGCCAGCGAAACACCGGCCATGCCCAGCTTGTCCACCACGTCGGGCAGGTCGTCGCAGATCAAGGCGATGTGCTGTATGCCCTCGCCGTTGAATTGCATCAGAAACTCTTCGATCTGGCCGCCGCCCTGCTTGGATTCTTCGTTCAACGGGATGCGGATCTTGCCGTCAGGCGCGGTCATGGCCTTGGAGGTCAGGCCGGTGTATTCGCCCTTGATGTCGAAGTAGCGGATCTCGCGGAAATTGAACAGCTTCTCGTAGAAGTTGGCCCAGAAGCCCATGCGGCCGCGGTAGACGTTGTGCGTCAGGTGGTCGACTTCCTTCAGGCCATGGCCCACAGGGTTGCGGTCCACACCTTCAAGCCACTCGAAATCGATGTCGTAGATGGACTTGCCGTCTTCAAAACGGTCGATCAGGTACAGCGGCGCACCGCCTATGCCCTTGATGGCGGGCAGGCGCAACTCCATGGGCCCGGTGCCGATCTCAATCGGCTGCGCGCCCAGTTCCAGCGCGCGCTGGTAGGCCTTGTGTGAATCCTTCACGCGAAAGGCCAGGCCGCAGGCCGAAGGCCCATGTTCTGCCGCAAAGTAGCCGGCTTCACTCTTGGGCTCGCGGTTGATGATGAAGTTGATCTTGCCCTGGCGGTACAACACCACATCTTTGGAGCGGTGTTTGGCCACCAGCTCAAAACCCATCTTCTCGAATACCGGCTCCAGCACGCCGGACGTTGGCGAGGCGAACTCGACAAATTCAAAACCCATCAGGCCCATGGGGTTCTCAAACAAATCAGCCATCGCAGTCTCCTTGTGTGGGGTCGTCAATAGAAGCAATGGTAGGCAAGGGGCACGCAATATTCCTGCAAGCTTGGACCGCGTTTTGCCATCCGACGCCGGAATCCTGCAAAATCAAAACCATGGACGCAAAAATTGAACTTGATGCTATTGATTTGCGCGTACTTCGCGCGCTACAAACCAATGCCAGGGCCACCTACGACGAACTCGCCGCTCAGGTTAGCCTCTCGGCCTCGGCCACGCTACGCCGCGTCAAACGCCTGGAAGACGCGGGCGTGATCGCTGGTTACGTGACGCTGCTGCACGCCGAGCGCGTAGGCCTGCCGCTCACGGCCTATATCAATGTGCGGCTGGAAAAACACACCGAGAGCCACAAGCGCAACCCCATGGATGTGTTCCGCGCCTCGGTGCAAGGCTGGCCGGAAGTCATCGAATGCGCTTCGTTGACGGGCGAGATGGATTACCTGCTGCGCGTGGTGGTGGCGGACATGGCGCACTACTCGCGTTTTGTGATGAACACCCTGCTCAAGCATCCCAGCGTGCAAGACTGCAAAACCAGCTTTGTGCTGGACCACGTCAAGGCCACCACGGCGCTGCCGATCTGAGCGGGCATAGGCTGCTCTGGCACGCGCCAATCGCTCACTTATCGTTACAAAACAGCGCTGAATTTGTGTAGGGCGTGAAACACAGACCTGTCGAATCTGGCTGGTGTTGACCCAACACCTCATGGCATACTGACTTTACACACCGAGACATTGGTTTACAAAACCAAACTCTCAACCGGATTGCTGGTTTTCCCATGGGGAGCGCACGACGCTGGCCATATGGCCGCGGCCGCGGCATCCCCCTTCTGTTTAAAACCGCTCTGCGCGCAGACCTGCCGCAGAGCGGCACTGATGGGTGTCGTGCGTGGCACCGTCGGTCTTAGGCGAAGGTGAAGACGACGATGATGCCAACTTCCCGTTTGGCGGCGGGTGCCCACCTGCTGCCCAGTAGTTCTTTTCTGGCGCTGGAGCCGCGCATCTTGTTTGATGGTGCGGCCGCCTCGGCGGTGGACCAGCAGCACAACACCGACAGCGCCGCCAATACCGCGCCCCACAGCGCCAACGACACACCCCAGCCCGCGCCCGCAACAGCGCCGACCGAAGCCATCGCACGGCCCACACTGGAGGCCAGCCGCGCCATCACCCCGTCGGCTGCCGAGCCGGCTGCGCCCCACCACCTGATGGTGGTGGACAGCCGTATCGAAGGGCTGGACGTACTTCAAAGCGGGCTCGACGCCAACACCAGGCTGGTGCTCGTCAACACGCAGGAAAACGGCTTGACTGCCATCACCCAGGCGCTGCAAACCCTGGGCCAGGTGGACTCGATACAGATCTTCAGCCATGGCGCAGCCGGCCAATTGAGGCTGGGCAACAGCACCATTTCCAGCGACAACATCCAGTCGCTGGCGGCCACCCTGGCCACCTGGGGCGCCGCGCTCACGACAGACGCCGACATCCAGCTGTATGGCTGCAACGTCGGTGCCGGCCTTGCAGGGCGCACGCTGGTCGACAACCTGGCCAGGTTCACGGGTGCCGACGTGGCGGCATCCAGCAACAACACCGGCTCCAGCAGCGCCGGCGGCGACTGGGTATTGGAAACACAACACGGCGTGATCGATAAAAACATCGTGCTCAGCGCCGAAGCCCGCAGTGCGTTCACCGGCCTGCTGGCCAATGCCGACGCGGTCGTGAGCTTTGGCAGCGCCGGCACCGATGCGTTGTTGGGTGACCAGTTCACGTTCACCTTGAACTTTGCCAACAACGTCAGCCAGGAAGGTTATGCACCCTATATTGACCTGGCGTTGTCCGCGACGGGCAAGGACGGCAACGATGGTGTGAGCTTCGTCTCGGCCACTTATCTGGGCAACACATTAAAGACCTATGTGCTGACCTTTGACGCCAACGGCAACGCCACACACCCCTTGGCCGTGGATGCCAGTGGCAACCCATTGGTGCTGCAGGCCGCCAGCTTTGGCATGCGCGCGGGCGACCAGTTGGTCGTCATCCAGGTGCCTTATTCGAGTGTGTCCAACGGCCAGCCGGCCATTCCCATCGTGGTGACCGCCAGCCTCAGCAATCTGGCGGACACGTCCTACTCCAATGGTTCACCCGACCTGAACATCGTCGCCCGGGGTGGCTTTCAGTTGGGCAATGATGCGCTGGTCGACCCGGCGACCGACCCGTCCCTGGTCGGCAATCTCAGCAGCTACACGGTGCACCCCACGGTGGCGCTGCTCGACCAGACCATCAACATGCCGGACGGCGAAACCGCCACCGGCCCGAACTACGGCCGCAGCTTTGACGTGACGGTGACGCCGGCGCCCGGCCAAACCCTGAGCAACGTGGTCGTCACCCAGGATCTGCCGCACGAAATCCAGGTGACCGCCATCACCCCCGGCGCCGGCGGTACCTTGACCTCGGTCACTTTGCAGAGCGGTTTGGTGCTCACCTCACCCGCACTCATTGCGCAAGCCATCTCGCGTGACGATGTCTTCATCGCCAGCTTCACGGTGGCCTATAGCAGCTTGAGCGCGGCCAACAGCACAACCGTAGAGTTCTACGTGCCCCAGACCCAGCGCGACGGCACACCCACCATAGACCCGAGGACCGGCGACAGCGTCACCATCAACATCGCCGCGCCCCGGGTGGTGGCGCAGTGGGTGCCGTACGACGGCCGCGACATCACCGCACCGGCCACCACCATAGACATCTCGGCCATTGGCGACCCGACCAGTTTTGTCGCCAAGTCGATCACGCTGCAAAAAGAGGTGACCATCGTCACCGATCTCGGGCAGACCGGCATCACCCCCGGCGACACGCTGGCCTACAACATCAGCATTGCGGTGTCCGACTACTTTGCCTACGGTGAGGACTTCTTCCACCGCGGCCAACTGGTGGTGGTCGACACACTGGGCGATGGCCAGGTGTTCAGCGGCACACCCACGCTCAGCTTCAGCATGGAAGGGGTGCAGCGCACTGTGGCGCTGGTCACCAGCACCAGCACCGTCAACGGAACGGGGTGACCACCTTAAGCTTTGACATCGCCGCCTCCCTGCGCAACGCCGGTCTGTCTATGGCCACGCTGGTGGGCGACCTGGCGGCCGACAGCACCCGCACCAGTGCCACCATGGCCGTGATCAGCTACACCGCGCAGGTCGGGCAAAGCTACACCCCGCCCACGGGCAATCCACAAAGCGAGATCAACGAAGGCGACGAACTGGGCAACAACGCCGTGGTCACCGGCACCTTGCTGGAGAGCAAATACAACCTCACGGGGTTTGACCAATCCGACGGCGACAGCACCGTCAGCCGCGTGCCCAGCAGCAACGTCGATGTGTCACTGGTCAATGTCAACGGCGGCGCCGTCCCTTCAAATGGCGAGTTGCGCCCGGGCGACCTGGTGACCTTCCAGCTCAGCTATGACCTGAGCACCGGCGACTACGAAAACTTCGTGTTGACCGCCTACCTGCCGCTGCCGTTGTTTGATCTGTCAGGCGTGAGCTGGAGCACCGGCTCGGCCGCAGGCCAATGGCTCATAGGCCCCGGCAACACCAACACCGGCGGGCTGCCCAGCATCAGCAGCGGCGCTGGCAACTCGGTGGTGTTCGACTTCGGCAACCATGTCATCAACAGCACCACCGGCTCGCGGGTCGAACTGCGCTTCACGCTGCGTGTGGCCGACACGCCGTTTGCCGACCAGCGTGCATTGACCGTGCTGGCGCAGTCGTCGCAGACCACGTCGATTGCGCACAACCTGCTGATCTCGTCCGATGCCGTGGCCATCACCTCGATTGCCGAGCCCGTGCTGAACATGACGCACGGCGTGGTTTCGGCCAGCAACGGCAGTGTGACCGGCACCACCGGCAGTTGGGCCAGTGCCGGCAGCGGCGGCGCGCCCTTCAGCGGCAGCATCACCGAGCTCAGCGCCATTGACGGCAAGGTGAGCGGCATAGACGCGGGCGACATCGTGCGCATGGCCACGGCGATTGAAAACACCGGCGGCGGCGGCGCGTTCGACGTGGTCACCAGCATCACGTTGCCCACGGGCATCAGCTTCGTGGGCGGTGCCCTGGGCAGCGCCAACTTGAAGGTCTACCGAGGTGACGGCACTCAGTTGCTGGCGGGCCAGGACTACAGCGTGTCGGGCAACACCATCACCTTCCTCGACGCCAACGGTGCCGCCAGCCTGCTGGCCGGCCGCGCCGGCACAGCCGCCGACACCAGTGGCGCGAACCTGGTTGTGATCACCTATGACACGCTGGTCGCCGCCAACATCGACGCCGCGCGCACCTTGCAATCCAGCGCCACGCTGAGCAACTACGCCAGTGTGAACAACGGCGCCGACTTCAGCACCGTGGACCTGAGCGACCTGGCTGACCAGCAAATCGCCGCGCCGGAAATCCGCAAGACCTACGCCGGTGGCAGCCTGGACAACAGCGACTCCAGCGCCACACACACCACTGGAAACGTGCTGGTGGTGGGCGAGTCCATGCTTTACGACATCGTGGTCACGCTGCCCGAGGGGGTGACCCAGACGCTGCGCATCGACGATCTGATTCCCGCGGGCATGCGCCTGGACACCTCGGCGTTTGGGGGCCTCGGTTATCAAATCATCACCACCACCGCCGGCAGTGCAGCACTCAGCGCCGACTTCAATGGCGCGGTCAGCGCCACGGCGTGGACCGCCATCAGCGGCACACTGGGTGATGACGGCGGCGATGTGCGCCTGGCCTTCAGCGCCGCGGGCGCCACGGCCGACAACCTCACCAACAACAACCAGTTCGTCATCCGCTTGCGCCTAGTGGTGGACAACGTCAGCAGCAACCAGTCCGACAAGGTGCTGCAGAACACCGCGCAGCTGCGTTTTTCCGACCCGGACACCGACACCGCCAACGGAGCCAGCCCCACCGACCGCCTGGTCGACCTGACCGGCGGCGCCCCGACCGTGGTAGTGGCCGAACCCACCATCACCATTTCGCAAGCCTTGCTCACGCCGACCAATGGCTTCGGTTTTGACGAAGGCGCACTGCTCACGTTCAATATCACGCTGAAGAACAGCAGCGCCTACAACGCATTCGACATCACCCTGGCCGACGTTCTGCCGACGGAGCTGGATGGCGTGGTGCTGCTGGGCGTGGTCTACACCAATGCCACACACAATACCGGCACGGTGTTTGAAATCGTCGGCGGGCAACTGCGCAGCGCCAGCGGCGCCAACATCGACATTGCCGCCGGCGGCACCATCGTGCTCACCGTACAAGGCATTGCCAACGCCAGCGTGGGCAACAGCTCCAGTTTCAGCAACACCGCCACGGTGCAATGGACCAGCCTGGACGGCAGCGCCGGCGGCACGGCCGACCCAGCAGGTGAACGCACCGGCGTGGACGGCCTGCTCAACAGCGGTGTGCTCAACGACTACCGCGACCAGTCCACCTTGGTGATTCCCACGCTGCGCGGCATTGGCATCTCGCGTGTGGGCGGCCTGGACGACACGGCGCCAGCCAACCCCACCAATGGCGACACAGAACGTGTCACCGTGGGTGAAATCGTGCGTTACCGCGTGGTCTCGGCCCTGCCCGAGGGTGTGCGTCCGTCGTACCAGATACAGATCACGCTACAGGAAGGCCTGAACTTCATCCCCACGGCGCAGGACCTGGTGCTGATCGGCCTGATCTCCGACAACGGCGAGCTCACCAGCAGCTACGGCGCCAGCCTGATCACCAGCGGCACCCTGGCCATCAACGGTGACCAGAACGTGCTGCAGGCCGGGCCGATTGCCACCGACCTGAGTTCCCCCGCCACCGGCTTGTTGAGCAGTGCACGCATCACCGTTTCGGCGGACGGCCGCACCATCACGTTCGACCTGGGCACCATGACCAACAACGCGTTGAACGACGGCAACCTCGAAGGCCTGGTGATCGAGTTCAACGTGGTGGTGAGCAACATCGCCTCCGTGCAGGCCGGCAGCAAACTCGGCGTCACCGCGCGCGACTATGTGGACGCGGGTGCCACCTTCATCGGCCAGAGCAAGACCGTGTACGAAGAAGTGGTCGAGCCGTCTTTCAGCGCGCCCAGCAAAACCGTCACCCAGTTCAACCCCAACCCGGCCGGCACCACCGGCAGCGCCACGGTGGAGATCAGCTTTACCGGCAACGGCCTGGTGCCCGCCTACGACACCCACCTGACCGATGGTTTTGCCGGCGGCAGCAACTACGTGCTGCAGAGCCTGACGATAGCCGGCACCACCTACAACGCCGGCAATCTGCCCGCAGGCGTGACGCTGAGCACCTCCGGCGGCATCAGTCTCGACTTCGACCAGATCGACCCCGGCACGGCGGTCAAGGTGGTCTACACCGTCACCGTGCCCAACACCACGGCCATCACCAGCCCGAATGCGGTATTGACCTGGAGCAGCCTGCCCGAGGACTTTGTCGGCTGGGGCGGGTCGCCGGTCGGCGCCGATGGCTCGGCCAGTGGTGAACGCACCGGCACCGGCGGTGTGAACGACTACATACTGTCCGACGGCGCAGGCCTGGGGATGATCAGCGGCACCCTGTGGAACGACACCGCCTCGGCCGACGGCAGCAGCACGCCCGATGGTGTAGGGCTGGCGGGGCAAACCGTCACGCTGACCTGGGCCGGTGCCGATGGCAACCTGGCCACCACGGCCGACAACGCCGTCTTCACCACCACCACGGCGGCAGACGGCACTTACCGCTTTGGGGTGCTGCCCTCAGGGGTCTACCAAGTCGACACGCCCACCGGCACCGTGAGCTACCCGCAACCCGTGGGTTCGCTGCGCATACGCATAGACAGCGATGGCGGCAGCTTGGGCAGCATCTCCGTGGTGCTGGGTGAAGGCGCCACCGTGTCGGCCAACGCAGGTTATGTGGAGCAGAACGACGCACCCGTGAACATCGTGCCCGGCGCACAAAGCGGCACCGAAGACCTGCCCTTGGCGATCTCGGGGCTGCAGGTCAGCGATCTGGATGCCGACCGCGATCCGAACACCGCCAGCCGTGCGCTGCAGGTCAC
This sequence comes from Variovorax sp. HJSM1_2, assembly GCF_049316285.1. Taxonomy (NCBI): domain Bacteria; kingdom Pseudomonadati; phylum Pseudomonadota; class Betaproteobacteria; order Burkholderiales; family Comamonadaceae; genus Variovorax; species Variovorax sp. HJSM1_2. Next base: position 13,079 of record NZ_JBMOXA010000044.1, read on the forward strand.
GCTGACGGTGTTGCACGGCAGCTTGACGATTGGCACGGTGCCGGGTGGCCTGAGCTTGAGCAACAACGGCACGGCGCAGGTGACGCTGAACGGCACGGTGGCCGACATCAACACCGCGCTGGCCAGCCTGGTCTACCTGGGCAATACCAACTACAACGGTGCCGACACGCTGACCATCAAAACCGACGACCTGGGCAACTTTGGCGATGCCAACGGCAACGGCCTGCCGGGTGAGGCCGGCGACGCACTGACCGACACCGACACCGTGGCCCTGCAGATCGCGCCGGTCAACGACGCCCCGGTGGCCAACGCAGACAGCGCCGCAGCCACCGAGGCCGGCGGCACCTTCAACGACCAGATTGGCCTGGACCCGCGCGGCAACCTGTTTGTGAACGACACCGATGTCGACATCGCCACCAACGGCGACAGCCTGCACCTGGTGTCCATCACGGCCAATAAGGACCCGGGCAGCACGGCCGACGACGTGACCATCAGCGTCGCCCCCAACGTGACGGCGGTACTGGTCGGCCGCTACGGCACACTGGAGATCGACCGCGACGGCACCTACCACTACATCGTCGACAACACCAACGCTGCAGTGCAGGCGCTGCGCCTGTCCGGCGACACACTGGTGGAGACCTTCACCTACGTGGTGAGCGACCTGGATCTGCCCCAGGCCACAGCCGACGCCACGGCCACGCTAACCGTCACCATCCACGGCGCCAATGACTCACCCGTGGCGCAAAACGACACCGGTAGCGCCATTGAAGCCGGTGGCGTGATGAACGGTACGGCAGGCACACCAGCCAGCGGCAACGTGTTGACCAATGACACCGACGTCGACGCCGGCGACAGCAAGACCGTCACCGGCATACGCAGCGTGCCCGAAGCCACCTCCGGCCCGCTCACACCCGTGCCGCCAGGCGCCGGTGGCGCCACCATCGCAGGGCTTTACGGATCGCTGACCATACTGGCCGACGGCAGCTACAGCTATACCGTGAACGACAGCAACGCCACGGTGCAGGCCTTGTCTGCGGGGCAGAGCCTGACCGAGACCTTTAGCTACCAGGTGACCGACACCGGCGGCTTGAACGACGCGGCCGACCTGGTGATCACCATACAGGGCCGCAACGATGCACCTGTGGCCACCAACGATGTGGGCACCGCCCAGGCCGGCGCCAACCAGTTGGAGATCAACGAGATCAACCCCACAGGCAACGTGATCACGCTGCCCAGCCGCCCCGGCACGCCGGACCAAGCGGGCGGCAACGGCATCGACTACGACCTGGATGGCATAGACAAACCCAACACCAAGTTGCTGGTTGACACCGTGGAGGCCACCACCTTGGGCGGTGTGGCCACGACCATCACCGCTGGCACCACTTCAGCCAACGCGCCTGCACTGCTAGGCAAATACGGCAGCTTGTACATCGGCGCCGACGGTTCGTACCGTTACAACGTGGACAGCACCAACGCCGACGTGATCGCCCTCCCCGCAGGCGTGTCGCTCAGCGACGTTTTCACGTACCAGATCAAAGACACCGAAGGCAACACCGCGCAGGCCACGCTGACCATCACGGTACGCGGCGTGAACGACCCGCCACGAGCCTTGCCTGCGGCCGCGATCGCAGTGGAACGCGGTGGTGTCAACAACGGCACGGCGGGTATCGACCCCACCGGCACGGTGCTGGTGCGCACCACTGATCCCGATGGTGATCCGCTGCGCGTATCGGTGATTCAAAACACCGGCGGAAGCATCAATATCGGCGTCGGTGGGCAAGCGGTGCTCAACGGCCTGTACGGCACGTTGACCATCAACGCCGACGGCACCTATAGCTACGCTGTGAACAACGGCAATGCCACGGTGGAAGCGTTACGGCAGTCGTCCGACCAATTGGTCGATGCCTTCACCTTCACCATTCTGGACATCAATGGCGCCACCGACTCGGCCCAATTGTTTGTGCTGGTGCGCGGGGCCAACGACACGCCGGTGGCCAAAGACAACCCCGATGCCGGAGACCCGGCCGTCATCGCCGTCGAGTCCGGCGGTGTGAACAATTCGTCAGCGGGCATCAACCCCAGCGGCAACGTGCTCACCAACGATGTGGACGTGGATGCATACGGCGAGACACGCACCGTGGTCGCACTGCGCACCGGTGCAGAAGCGGCCAGCGGCACCGCAGGCGTGTTGGGCACTGAACTGCGTGGCACCTACGGCTGGGTGACCCTGAACTCCGATGGCAGCTATAACTACCGGCTCGACAACGCCTCCGCTGCCGTACAAGCGCTGCGCGCCGGCGACAGCGTGACCGACACCTTCACCTACACCGTGGCGGACACCTTAAACGCACAAGACCGCGCCGCACTGGTGATCACCATCCAAGGCAGCAACGACACCCCGGTAGCCACCAACGACACCGCCACTGCCGTAGAGCAAGGCGGCGTGAACAACGCCACGGCAGGACTCAACCCCACGGGCTCGGTGCTGAGCAACGACACCGACGTGGACAGCGGTGAAGTGCTGAGTGTGGGCGGCGTGAAGTTCGGCAACAACAACGGCACGGTGGGCTCGGCCCTGGCCGGTGCCTATGGTTCGCTGGTGCTCAACGCCAACGGCAGCTATACCTACACGGTGGACAACAACAATACCGCGGTGCAGGCCCTGCGCACAAATGCCAGCACACTCACCGAAGTCTTTACCTATGCGGTGCGCGACAACGTCGGTGCCACCAGCCAGGCCACGCTGACCATCACCATTCGCGGCCAGAACGACAACCCGGTGGCCAACACCGATGTCGCCACCGCCATGGAAGCCGGCGGCGTGGCCAACGCGACACTGGGCAGCGACCCGAGCGGCAACCTGCTCACCAACGACACCGACGTCGATGCCTCAGACAGCAAAGCCGTGAACGGCATTCGCCTGGGTGTGGAAGCGGGCGCCGGCAGCTACACGGCCGTGACAGGCACGACGGTGCTGACGGGCAACTACGGCAGCTTGACCATAGACGCACAGGGCCAGTACACCTATGTCGTGGACAACAACCTGGCCGCCGTGCAGGCCTTGCGTGGCAACCAGTCGCTGACCGAGACCTTTACCTACCGGATGAGCGACACGGCGGGTGCCACCGACGCGGCCGAACTGCGCATCACCATCCTGGGCGCGTGGGACACCCCCGTCGCCGCCAACGACATTGCCTATGCCGTGGCCCAAAGCAACACCAGCACGGGCATCAACCCCACCGGCAACGTGTTGGCCAATGACACCGACATTGACCAAGCTGACCCACGTGCCGTCAATGGCATCCGTCCCGGCACGGAGGGCGCAGGCGGCGCGCTCGACCCCGTGGCAGCGGGTTCCAACAACGCCAATGGGACCTTGCTCACGGGCACCTATGGCCAGTTGCTCATCGGTGCAGACGGCACTTTCCAGTATTTTGTGGACTCGACCAACCCGACCATCGTGGCGCTGGGTGCATTTGGCTTTGTGACCGATGTGTTCACTTACCAGGTGAGCGACCAGGGCGGTCAAACCGATTTAGCCCAGTTGAGCATCGTGATCCGGGGCCGCAACGAAATCCCTATCGCACGCCCGGACTTTGCCGGTGCCGTGGAGGCCGGTGGCGTGCTTAACACCACGCCAGGCGTGAACCCCACCGGCAATGTGCTGAGCAACGACAACGACCTGGACGGCGACGCCTTGGCCGTCTCGGCCATCCGTACGGGCTCCGCCGGCGGTGGTGGCACAGCAGGCACGCTGCAGACGGCACTGCGCGGCCTGTATGGCGACCTGACGCTGAACGCCGATGGCAGCTACAGCTATGTGGTCGACAACACACTAACCGCCGTGCAGGCCTTGCGCCAGACAGGCGAAACCGTGACCGACGTGTTCACCTACACCGTGACCGACTACCTCGGTGCATCGTCCATCGCCGAGCTGCGTGTCACCATTGATGGCCGCGACGACACCCCGGCGCCGACCAACGATATTGGCCTGACCGCCCGCCCCGCAAACCTCAGCGGCCCCAGCGTTGATGTCGGCGGCAACGTCTTGACCAACGACACCGACGTAGACCAAGGCGATGTGTTGAGTGTGAGCGGCGGGCGCGGCGGCGCACCTGGCGACCTGGGCATTGTGCGCAATGTGGCCGCTGGCACCGACAGCACCAACGGCCTGGTGTTGACGGGCCAGTATGGACAACTCACGCTGGGCGCCGACGGCAGCTACCACTATGTGGTGGACTCGAACAACCCCACCGTGATTGCGCTGGGTGAATTTCAAACCACGGCCGATGTCTTCACCTACGAGGTACGCGACCTCGCAGGGCAAACCCATCTGGCGCAGTTGAGCATCGTCATCCGCGGGCGCAACGATGCCCCTGCGCCCGTGGCCGACAGCGCCACAGCGGTAGAGGCTGGCGGCTTGGACAACGCCACCCCCGGCATCAACCCCACCGGCAATGTGCTGGCTAACGATGTGGACGATGACGACAGCGTGATGACCGTCATTGGTGTGGTGGCCGGCCCTGCACAGGGCACACCGCAGGTGGGTGTCGGTAGCGTGATCCAAGGCACCTATGGCACGCTGGAAATGCAGGCCGACGGCAGCTGGCAATACACCATCGACAACACCCTGGCGGTGGTGCAGGCGCTACGCGTCACCGGGCAAACCGTGACGGACACATTCACCTATACGGTTGCCGACAACCTGGGCGTGGTCAACAGCTCCACGCTGGTGGTGACGGTGGATGGCCGCAACGACACGCCCGTGGCTGTGGACGACATCGCCACCGCCACGGAGGCCAGCGGTGACGTCAACCAGACCCCAGGCGTCAATCCCACGGGCAATGTGCTCGACAACGACACCGACGTGGACAGCATCGCCAACGGCGAAAGCAAAACAGTATTGGTCGTCAGCAGCGAAACCGGCGCTTCTGCCAACGCCGGCCAGATGCTGCAGGGCCGCTACGGGCGCCTGACGCTGTTGGCCGATGGCAGCTACAAGTATGAGATCGACCAGAACAACCGCGCCGTTGAAATGCTGGAGCCAGACGAATCGCTGCGCGAAGTCTTCACTTACCGCATGCGCGACGCCAACGGCCTGGAGTCCACGGCGCGGCTCACGGTCATCATCCAAGGCGAGCACGACAACACGCCGCCCATGCCGCCGATTCCACCCGTGCCAGGCCCGGATGCCGAGGTGTTTGGGGATCAACGCGATCTACTGGGAACACTTAGTGAGCACCAATCCGCCCTACTTGGATTGCAGCCGGCGATTTTCGTCTCGCCTGTGGTGGAGGCGGCCTCCGATGTCTCATCAGATAGTGGCCGTATTTCCGGCGGCAGTCGCCCCTACTTTGCGCGCGACGGCGAGCTGCGCAGCAGCTCTCTGGGGGCTGGGCTGGGCATTGTGTCGGGCCAATTTGTCATGCAGGAGGTTCGGCTGAGCCAGGAAGATAGCGCCGAAGACAGCGCCTGGGTCGGCGGGCGCCATGGGCGCATCGAACTCAGTGCCGACGGCTTGCTCAGCGAAGCCTCACCCTTCACCGTTGAAGCAGTGGACATGACGGAAAACGACCCGCCCGCTGATGCAGCACCGGCCGCGCCAGCCGATGCGCGCCCAACACCCGTCCCGGCTACCCCGGTGAGAGCCCCGGTAGCGCAAGGTTTTTCAGCCCAGTTACTCGCAGCGGCCCAGCGCTTGCGTCCCGCGGCCGATCAGGCTGCCTCCCCCAAACAAGAAGAGTACACATGAGCGCAAAGAGGGAACATCGAATGCGAAATCGATTCATCCGGCTCGCGTCCGTTGCAGTCGCTGTTCAGTTCCTGGCAGCCTGCAGTGCCATGCACGAAGCCATGGAGCCCAAGCCCATGACACCCGTGCAAAAACATGAACAGCTGGTGAAGGACCAGACGGACATGTACGCCAGGCAAGAGCCCGTGACGGGGCCCATCAGCTTTTATGAAGCGGCGGCGCGTGCGCTGAAGTACAACCTGGACTACCGGCTCAAGTTGATGGAGAGCGCGCTGTCGGCCAATCTGCGCGATGTCTCGGCGCACGAAATGCTGCCGCGCATCGTGGCGGCGGCCGGGCGCTCGGGCCGGTCCAACGATTCGGGTGGCACGTCGATCGGCATCGAAGACCGTGAGGTGTCGTTACGCCCCTCAACTTCTGAAGAGCGCTACCACAACACCAGTGGCCTGGGCCTGAGCTGGAGCGTGCTCGACTTTGGCGTGGCCTATTACCGCACTCAACAAAAGGCCGATCAAATTTTGATGGCCGAAGAGCGCCGTCGCAAAGTGGCGCAAAACGTCTTGCAAGACGTACGCAATGCCTACTGGCGGGCGCTGGGTGCACAACGCCTGTTGCCCGAGGTGGACGGCTTGTTGGCCCGCACCCAGAAAGCGCTGGACGCCGCACGCGAGGCCGAAAAGAAAGGCCTGCTGCCGCGCCAGCAAATCCTGGCCTACCAACGCGCCCTGCTCGACTCGATTGCCCTGCTCACCGTGCGCCGCCAGGACCTGGAGTTTGCGCAGGCTGAACTGGCGGCCTTGATGTCGCTGCCACCGGGCACCCCGATGCAGTTGGTGGACAGCGAGGGCCTGGAAGTCGACATGGTGAAGATCTCGCCGAACATGGCGCAGTTGGAGCGCTTGTCTTTGGAACGACGGCCCGAAATTCGCGAAGAGTGGTACCGCAAACGCGTGAACCAAAAAGACCTGGACATCGCCAAGGCCCAGCTCTGGCCCAACATCAGTGTGAGCGCCGGTGTGCAGTACGACTCCAACCAATACCTGTACAACAATAACTGGTCGCAAACCGGTATCAACGTGTCGCTGAACCTGCTGAAGCTGTTGCAGCTTCCGGCACTCGAAGCCACGGCCGCCAACCAGGCCGCCACGGACGACATGCGCCGCATCGCCCTGTCCATGGCCATTTTGACCCAGGTGCGCGTGGGTGCGCTGCGTTATGAGCTTGCGCGCCAGGAGGTGGTGTTTGCCGACCAAAGCCTGCGCGTCGACCGCAGCTTGCTGGACTATGCCGTGGCAGCCAAGACGACCGCGTTTGGTTCGGAGCTGGAGGTCATCCGCGCTGAAGGCCGCTTCTTGCTCGCCCGTTATCAACGCGAGGCCGCCTACTCGCGCGCGCAAGCGGCTTGGGGCCGCCTCTACAACTCGATTGGCCTGGACGTCATGCCCGAAGCCATCGAAAACCAAGACGTGGCGACGCTGGCCGTTTCCATCCGCAACACCGTGAACGTGCAAGAAGTGGGCAACCTGCTGTCGGTGCCCGATGCCGCCACACCGCTTGAAGTGAAAAAGCCCTGATGAAGCACCCCGCCCTGAATCTTTCCGCCTGGAGCAATCGCCTGGCCGTGGTGTTGTTGTGCTGGACTGTGCCTGCCATGGCGGCAACGCCTGCCAACAATACGGGCGTGGCCGACGCCCCGCCCGGCAACCCCGACCCTTCGGCGATTCGTGTGCTGCTGGCGGTCGACCTGGAAACCACGCTCTCCAGCCAGATGAGCGGCACCATCAACGCGCTGAACGTGAGCCTGGGCCAGAGGGTGCGCAAGGGCGCCATGCTCGCCCAGTTCAACTGCGTGGAGGGCCGAGCCAAAGCCAAGGTGAACGATGCCGAGTTGGCCATGGCGCGCCAAGGCCTGGAAGCCAAGCGCTCGCTGCGCAACCTGGACGCCGTGGGTGATCTGGAAGTCAGCATGGCCGCCACAGAAGTGCAAAAAGCCGAAGGTGCGCTGGCACTGACCAACGCACAGATCAGCTACTGCGACGTGCAGGCGCCGTTTCAAGGCTTTGTCGCCAAGGTGTACGTCAAGCCGTTCCAGACCTTGGCAGCCGGCACGCCAATGTTCGACTTGATAAGCGACGGCGCACTCAAGGTGCGCTTGAACGTGCCCTCATCGCTGTTACCCAGGCTGCGTGTCGGCCAAGCTTTGCAGGTGAGTGTGAATGAGACCGCCAAGTCCTACCCGGCCCGCATCAGCGCCATCAACGCACGTGTCGACGCCGTGGCGCAAACCGTGGAGCTGGAAGCCAAGCTCAACGACAAGTACCCGGAACTGAGCGCGGGCATGACCGGCACCGCACGCATCGAAAGCCCCTCGCGTTGAACGATCGTATTGCGCCCTTGACGGCAACGCCCGACTTGCTGGCGCTGCGTGACCGGGCGTTGGCCGAAACTTCGGTCAACGGCCTGGCGTTTGTCATGGCCAATGACCTGTATCCGCTGCTGCACTTTCGCCAGGCCGTTGTGGCGGCGTACGCCGGCCAACGCTTGAACACCTTGTGTATTTCGGGGCTGGCCAAACCGACCGAGGACTCGCCCTACCTGATCTGGCTGCAGAGCACGCTGCATTGGCTGCGCCCCCATCTCGACAGCGCACGTGAGCCGATATGGCTGGCCCGGGCCGAGCTGGCACTGCCGGGTGCGCTGGCCGAAGGTTGGCGGGACTGGTGGCCCGCCGGTGTCTGGTGTGTGCCGCTGGCCAAGGCTGATCAGCCGCCGCTGGGGGTGCTTGTGTTCCAGCTGGATGCACCGCCTGATGAGCGCTTGCAGCAGGCGCTGGCCGGTGTGTGGGCCACCTGGTCTTACTGTTGGGCGGCACTGCAGAAACGCCACAAGAGCCACTTTTGGCAGCCCGGTCGGCGGCATGCGGCGCTGGCGGCCGTCGCGGTGGCGGCGCTGCTGTGTATCCCCATCCGCCAGACCGCATTGGCGCCGGCGGAGGTGGTGTCGCTGGATGCACAAATCATCAGCGCGCCCATAGACGGTGTTGTGGCCGCGCTGCAGGTTAGGCCCCATGAGGTGGTGGCGGCCAACGCGGCGCTTTTTCGCCTGGACGACACCACGCTGCGCAGCCGTGCCGAGGTCTTGGCCAAGGAAGTGGCGGTGGCGGACGCTGAACTGGGCACCACCAGCCAACGCGCCTTTGACCACAGCCAGAGCATGAGTGAGCTGAGCTTGCTCAAAGGCCGCGCGCTGCAACGCCGTGCGGAATTGGCGGCGGTAGAAGCGCAACTGAAGCGCACCCAGGTCCTGGCACCGCGGGCCGGGGTGGCGATCTACAGCGACCCGAACGACTGGCTTGGCAAACCTGTGGTGACGGGGGAGCGCATCATGCAACTGGCCGACCCCGCACAACCCGCCATGCGTATCCAACTGGCGGTGAGTGACGCCATCACGCTGGCGCCGGGCGCGGAGGTGAAGCTGTTCTTGTCGGCATTTCCGTTGTCCCCCTTGAGTGGGCGCATCAAGGAAACCAGTTACCAAGCCAAGGTGACGGACGACGGCATTGCGGCCTATCGTCTGCTGGCCACCATAGAAGGCCCCACAGAAAACGCCCGCTTGGGCCTGCACGGCACGGCCAAACTCTACGGCGAGCGGGTGTCTTTGGGTTATTACCTGTTCCGCCGGCCGTTGTCCGCGCTGCGTGCGTGGTCCGGACTCTAAAGGCGCCCCGCCATGACGGCCACCCTCGCCGATCAGCCCACTCCGCCGCTGCGCGAAGATCTGCGCCTGAGTGAAGCCGCTCATAACGCGGATGGTTCGCCGGCTTGGGTGATACAGGATGTGGTGAGCAATCGCTTCTTCCGCATCGGCTGGTTCGAGTTTGAGTGCCTGCTGCGCTGGGGCGCGAGCCCAAAGCTGATTGCGCAGGATGTGGCAGCGAGCACGGCGCTGCATCCCTCGGTCGAGCAGGTGATCGCGCTGCGCGCTTTTCTGGAACAGCATCACCTGGTGCGGCCCGACGCCGCAGCGCGTGCGCGCCTGGCCACCGGCGACACCCAGCGCAGCTGGCTGAGCCTGCGCTGGTGGCTGCACCACTATCTTTTTTTCCGCATCCCACTGCTGTTCCCGCACAAGTTGCTGGGGCGCCTTGTGCCGCGACTGAAGTGGCTGTTCAGTCCTTGGATGGGCGGACTCATTGTGGCTTTGACGCTGCTGGGCATGGTGCTGGTGGCCCAGCGTTGGGACGAATTCAGCCACGGCGTAGTGGAATCGTTTTCGGTGGAGGGTTTGCTCAGCTTCGCGTTGGCCATCATGTTTGCCAAGACGCTGCACGAGTTGGGCCACGCCTTGGTGGCCAGCCACTTGGGCTTGAAGGTGGGGCACATGGGCGTGGCGTTTGTGGTGTTGTGGCCCATGCTCTACACCGATACCGGCGAAACCTGGAAGCTCTCCAGCCACCGGCAGCGGCTGG
>NZ_JBMOXA010000045.1:0-22343 GCF_049316285.1 Variovorax sp. HJSM1_2
CAGACGTCCAAGCGCCCCGGACGGGCGCATCAACAATGAACTTTGAAGAACTGAATCTGGCCCCTGCCATTCTGGAGGCCGTGCAAGAGCAAGGCTACACCTCGCCAACGCCTATCCAGGCCCAATCGATTCCTCTCGTGCTCGCCGGCCATGACCTGCTCGGCGGCGCCCAAACCGGCACCGGCAAGACGGCTGCCTTCACCCTGCCCCTGCTGCACCGCCTGAGCGTTGGTGAGCCCGTGCAAAACAAATTCGGCGGCAAGGGCATTCGCGCCCTGGTGCTGACCCCCACCCGTGAACTCGCCGCCCAGGTCGAAGAATCGGTGCAGACCTACGGCAAGAACCTGAAGCTCACGTCGACCGTGATCTTTGGCGGTGTGGGCATGAACCCGCAGATCAACCGCGTGAAAAAGGGTGTCGACATCCTGGTGGCCACCCCCGGCCGCCTGCTCGATCTGCTGCAACAAGGCGTGCTGGATCTAGGCCAGGTGCAAATGCTGGTGCTCGACGAAGCCGACCGCATGCTCGACATGGGTTTCATCCATGACGTGAAGAAGGTGCTGGCCGCTGTGCCCAAAGAAAAGCAAAGCCTGCTGTTCTCGGCCACCTTCAGCGACGAAATCCGCGAACTCGCCTCCTCGCTGCTGAAAAACCCACAAAGCGTGCAGGTCACGCCGCGCAACACCACGGTGCAACGCATCACGCAAGTGATCCACCCCGTGGGCCGTGGCAAGAAGAAGGCGTTGCTGGCGCACATCATCCAGCAACACAACTGGAGCCAGGTGCTGGTGTTCACACGCACCAAGTTCGGTGCCAACAACGTGGCCGAGTTCTTGACGAAGAACGGCATCCAGGCCATGGCCTTGCACGGCAACAAGAGCCAGTCGGCGCGCACCCAAGCCCTGCAGGGCTTCAAGAGCGGCGACATCCGTGCCCTGGTGGCCACCGACATCGCCGCACGCGGTATCGACATTGACGAGTTGCCACACGTGGTGAACTACGAAATTCCCAATGTCTGCGAAGACTACGTGCACCGCATCGGCCGTACCGGCCGCGCGGGTGCCGAAGGCGCAGCCGTCAACCTGGTGTGTATGGACGAAGAAGGTTTCATGCAGGACATCGAACGCTTCACCAAGCAAGACATCGCTGTGCAAGTGGTCGAGGGCTTCGGTCCCGAGCCAGGTGAAAAGGCCGAGCCCATCGCCATGGGCCGCCAAACCATCTGGGGTGGTGCCGGCAAGCCGCCAAGCCGTGACGTGATGCAGGCGGCGGCCAAGGCTGCGCGCTCGGAAATGATGCAACGCATCCGCGACAACAAGGGTGCTCAAGCCGGTGGTGGCAACGCTGGCGGCGGTCGTCGTCCCGAAGGCCGTGGTGACCGTGCGGATCGTGGTGAAGGCCAAGGCGCCGCTGATACACGCGGCCCACGCCCACCAGCACAAGGTCGCGGCGGCCGTGGCCCACGTGGTCCCGGTCAAGGCGGCGGTCAAGGCAATGGCCAGCAACGCTTTGGTGGCCAACGCGGTGAAGGCGGCGGCTACGGTGGTGGCCAGGGCGGCGCACGCCAGCCCGACCCCACCCGCACCGCAACCCTGGGCGGCCGCTCCGGCCCTGCCCCACGTCCTGCCGGCGGTCAACCAGATCCTATGCGCACCAGCGTCGACATGATGGCCGATCGCGGTCGCCGCAGCTTTGGTGGCGGCGGTGGTTATGGCGGTGGCAACCGCAGCGGTGGCGGCGGTGGATATGGCGGCGGCCGTAGCGGTGGCGGCGGTGGCCGTGGCGGCTCCGGTGGTCGCGGTGGTTCTGGCGGCGGCTTCGCGCGCTAAGCTGACCCGCAGACAACGCTGCCTTCACCGGCAGCGTTCAGCCAAACAAAAAGGGGCCGGTACTTGCGTACAGCCCCTTTTGTCATTCTGCTGCCCGCCAAAAGCTCAAGCCAAATAGCACTCAAGCGCTTCAAGATTCTGCGTCAGCAGCTATCCTTTTTGAGATGCTGTTCAATCACGCACAAACAGCGTCTGCAGCGGCACGTCGCCGACCTGGCGGCTCCAGTGGCCGTGCACCTTGGGGTCAAACGTGGCGCCTGCGGGCAACACGTCGGCTGAATAGAAATGCTCACCAGGGCTGAAGATGCGTGAGCTGCCATCTTGCAGGCCAATCTCCATCTGCCCTTGCAGGATCACCACCCACTGCGTGGTCACCGTGCAATGGAATTGGCTGCGGAAACCCACCGGGCTATGGCGCAACTGGTAACCGCCGGAAGGCGCCAGCACCGACAACAAGGCTTGCGGATTGCCCTCGCTCAGCGGCACGGCTTCTTCGCGGAATTTGGCGACGCCATCGTTGTCGGTGAACAGAATGACTTTGATGAAGGTGGTCATATTTTTAAGATCAAAGTTGGGCGGTCACACCGCCATCGACATACAGGATATGCCCGTTGACGAAGCGCGAGGCTTCGCTGGCCAAGAATACCGCGGCCCCGGCGAGTTCCTCCACATCACCCCAGCGGCGGCTGGGCGTGCGTCCGGTCAGCCATTCGCTGAACTTGGGGTCAGCCACGAGTTTTTCGTTCAGCTCGGTTTTGAAGTATCCGGGGCCAATGCCATTGACGTTGAGGCCATGCGGGCCCCAGTCAATCGCCATGCCCTTGGTGAGCATCTTCACCGCGCCCTTGCTGGCGGCATAGGGTGCAATGCCGGGTCGGCCCAGCTCGCTTTGCACCGAGCAGATGTTGATGATCTTGCCGCGGCCGCGTGGAATCATCTTCTGCGCCACCGCCTGGCCCACCAGAAACACGCTGTCGAGGTTGGTGCGCATCAGCTCTGACCAATGTGCCGCCTCGTAGTCCTGCAGCGGCCCACGGCGTTGCATGCCGGCGTTGTTGACCAGGATTTCGATAGCGCCTATGGATTCTTCGATCTCGGCCACGGCCGCTTGCGCAGCGCCGGGCACGGTCACGTCAAAAGCCCTGGCGTGCACCTGCAGGCCCTCAGAACGCAACAGCGCTTCGGTCTCGGCCAGCTTGTCGGCACGGCGTGCGTTCAGCACCACGGTGGCGCCGGCCTGGCCCAGGCCACGCGCCAGGGCCAGGCCAATGCCGGCCGAGGAACCGGTGACCAGCGCGATGCGCCCGTCCAGCCGAAACGATTGCATGAGGGAATTGTCTGCTGTCATGTTGAAGCTTTGTGATGGGGTGGAAAGGTGGCGGCCGCCACGGCGGCCAACACCACGGAGACGATCTCGGCCACCGGGCGCTCCACTGAGAACGCCAGGGCGCCCTCTTCTGGACCGGGTGGCTCCAGCGTCTGCAATTGCGAGTCGAGCAGCGACGACGGCATATAGTGTTTGCCGCGGCTGCTCATGCGCTGCATCAGCACGGCCCTGTCGCCATGCAAATAGACCAAACCCAGATTTGGTGCACCTTGGCGCAACATATCGCGGTAGCGCTGCTTGAGTGCCGAGCACGAAAGCACCAGCCCCTGGTTCTGCTGCGCGGCAAGCGCCAGCCGCTGCGCCAGAATGCCCAGCCAGCCCTGGCGGTCTGCGTCGGTCAGCGGTGTGCCGGCGGCCATGCGGGCGACGTTTTCCGCTGAATGGAAATCGTCGCCTTCAAGGTAAGGCAGATCCAAAGCCTGGGCCAGCGCGGCACCCACCGTGCTTTTGCCGCAGCCGCTGACACCCATGACCACCAGAATAGGCCGTGGCTCTGTCGCGTTTGCGGCCGACATCGGCGTCGCTTGACCGGGCTTGACGTCGGTCTTGGGGTTCATTCCAAACGCTTGGTCGTGCCCTGGTCAAACAAATGCGTCTTGGGCGCGTCGACCCGCAGGTAGACCGTGTCGTCGGCCTTGGCATCGGTCCGGCCGTGCATCACCACCACCAGGCGCGACTCACCCACCTGCACCAGCAGTTCGGTCTCGGCGCCGGTTGGCTCGACCACGATCACCTGGGCCGCAATGCCGTTGCTGCTGTCGCCAAAGCTGATGTCGGTGGGGCGCACGCCATAGTGCACGCCCTGCCCGTCCTGGCCCTGCGTCAGTGCAGCCACGGGCCACTTCGCGCCCTCGGCTTCGACCCAGCTTTGACCGTCGGCCCGGCGCAGCTTGCCCTGCAGCACATTCATGGACGGCGAGCCTATGAACTGCGCCACAAACAGGTTACCCGGACGGTCGAACAGTTCCAGCGGCGTGCCGATTTGTTCGACGATGCCGTCGTGCATCACCACGATGCGGTCGGCCATGGTCATGGCTTCGATCTGGTCGTGGGTCACATAGACCGTGGTGGTTTTCAGGCGTTGGTGCAGCGCCTTGATTTCGGCACGCATGGCCACGCGTAACTTGGCATCCAGGTTGGACAGCGGCTCGTCGAACAGGAACACCTTGGGATCACGCACAATCGCGCGGCCCATGGCCACACGCTGGCGCTGGCCGCCGGACAACTCGCGTGGATAACGGTCCAGCAGTTTGTCCAGATTCAGAATACGTGCGGCATTGCCCACGCGCTGCTGGATCAAGCCGGCATCGGCATTGCGCAGGCGCAAACTGAAAGCCATGTTTTCGCCCACCGTCATGTGGGGATACAGCGCGTAGCTTTGGAACACCATGGCGATGTCGCGATCCTTGGAGTCGAGCTCGTTGACCACCTTGGTGTCGATCGCGATCTCACCGCCGCTGATGTCTTCCAGGCCCGCCAGCATGCGCAGCAGCGTGGATTTGCCGCAGCCCGATGGGCCCACCAGCACCACGAACTCACCATCGGTGATGTCGAAGCTGATGCCGTGGATGATGTTGACCTTGCCAAAACTCTTCTGAACGTTCTTGAACGATACGGATGCCATTTTTCTCTTTCGTTTCTTACGACTCGGACTTTGTTTCTTCGCCAGGGATACCGTGGCACCAACTTTGCTGGGCCACCGGTATCGCCCCCTGCAAGGGGGAAGGCGTAGCGACACGCAGTGCGCGAAGACTGGGGGTTAGCTTTTGACTGCTCCGGCGGTAAGGCCCGAGACCATGTAGCGTTTGAAGGTGTAGTAAATGGCCGCAGGCGGCAAGGCATAGATCAGGCCGGTGGTCATGAGCAGTTCCCAGGGCGAATCATCAGCCGCCAGGAAGTTGCCCAGCGCCACGGCCAACGTCACGCTGCGGTCGTTGGACAGCAGCAGGAACGCATACAGGTACTCGTTCCAGGCCAGCAGCAAGGCGTAGGTCCCCACCGCCACCAGCGACGGCACCATCAGCGGCAAATACACCAAGCGGAACAGTTGCAGGGCCGAGGCGCCGTCCATCTTGGCGGCTTCATCCAGCTCGAAGGGCAGCTTGTCGGAAGCCTGCTTCAGCACCCAGATGCAATACGGCGAGGCGATGGTCACCATGGCCAGGATCAACGACCATTGGCTGTTGAGCATGCCGTAGTTGCCCATGGTCTTGTACATGGGCACGGCCAGGAACGCGGCCGGGATGAAGTACGTGACCAGGGCCATGTTCAGCACCGTGCGGCCGCCACGCACCTTCAGGCGGCTGATGGCAAAGGCGGCGCAGGTGGCGACGATCAGCGTCAATGCACCGACCGATACCGCAATCAGCAGCGAGTTGCCCAGTTGCACCCAGAAGTGATCCAGGTAGAAGTGCTTGCGCTCGAAGACGATGCGGAAGTTGTCCAGCGTCGGGCTCTTGGGCCAGAGACGGCCCGAAGTGGCCGAGTCTTTGGGCGAGAGTGCAAACAGCACCATGTGGTAGACCGGGATCAGCGTCCACAGCAAGACCGGCAGGCCGATCAGCAGCAGCTTGGCTTCGGTGGTAACGGCCCGTAGGCTCCAGCGCTTCATTTGGACAACCTTTTCATCATGAAGTACACGAGTGGCAGCACCAGCGGCATGGCCACCACGATAGAAGCCATAGACAAGTCCACCATGTCCAGCCGCAGGTAGCGAATACCCAGCGTGGCCAACACATGGGTTTGGTCGGCGGGGCCGCCACCGGTCAACAGGTAGACGCTGTTGAAGTCACCCAGGGTCCAGATCATCGACAGGATGGTGGAGGTGAGATACAGGTTGCGCATCGACGGCCAGGTGATGAAACGGAACTTCTGCCACGAAGTGGCGCCGTCCACAGAGGCGGCTTCATACTGCTCACTCGGAATCGCCAAACGACCGGCGACCAGGATCAAAGTCCAGAAAGGCAATGACTTCCAGATGTGGGTCAGCATGGACAGCGACAACGCCAGGATGGGGTCGTTGAGCCAGTTCGGGCCGTCCAGGCCGGTGAGCCGGAAAATCGTGGCGTTGATGACGCCCCACTCCGGATTCAGCATGAAGCGAATCGACAGAATGGTGGGAATCGATGGCAAGGCCCAAGGCAGGATGAAGATCGCCGAAACAATCTTGATCCACCAGCGCTCGGTGACAAAAAAGCCCGAGAGTATCAGTGCCGCCACCATCTTCACGTTGATCGCCACAAACAGAAAAACGATGGTGTTGATCAGCGCGCGAAAAAATATGGGGTCTTCAAAAAGATGCTCGTAACTAGAGGGAGAACGTGCCAACCAAAGACCATAGCCAATGGGATACAGCACAAACGCCAGAAAGACCAACAGATAAGGGATGACAAACATCCGGCCCCAGAACTGCCACGAAGAATCCTTCTTTAGAGACTTCGCTACGGGTAAGTTGGGGGCTGAAACAGCAGCTTGATTCATAGTGTTCTGGCGAGCGGGCACCCCCGCAGTAGCCACGTGGGCGGCCACCGCGGGGTACAGGGCTCGTGCTTACTGGGCTACGACTTTGATCCGGGCAATCATTTCATCAACGGCCTTATCCACGGGGATCTTGTCGTTGATGACGCGGTTCATGGCCTTGGCCCAAACGTTTTCGTTGTTCAGGATGGTGAACTTGTAGTTCTTGGTGAACTCGAACGGCACGGTGCCGGCAGCGTACTGGTTGTAGACCGACAGGCGATGCGGGTCAGCCTTCCAGAACGGACGTTGTTGCGCGGCTTTGGTCACAGGGAACCAGCGGCCCAAAGCACCTTCCACGTACGGCGTCAGGTTTTCCTCTTCCAGCAGGAAGGCGACGAATTCCTTCGCACGCTTCTTGTTCTTCGCGTCCTTGAACACCACACCGGTCTTCACCGCCGTGCGGTAGACCATCTTGGTGCCGTCAGGCTTGTTCGGGAAGCCGGCCGTGCGGATGCGCTGCGTGTAGTTCAGCTTGGCGGCTTCGCGTTGCTCTGGCGTGAGCGCGGCGTTGTTCGAATCATCCAGCCACTTGGCGGCGATCGAGATGGTGGCGTTGTGCGTCAGCACCGTGGTCTTGTTGTGGAAGGCGACGTTGTTGTCGGGGTCCTTCCAGCTGGTGGACGACGGTGGTGTGCAGCCCTTTTGGTAAGGCGCCACGTAGTCGGTCACGGCGTTGATCAGGCCGGCGCGCACCGATGGATCATCGACCAGCAGCTTGCCGCTGTCGTTCACCAGCTTGACGTTATACGCGTCCATGAAGGTCAGGAACGAGTAGAACGAATCGGAGGCGTCCACACCCATGGGTTGGCCGATGCCGAAGTCGCGGTTACCCGTGGCCTTGCGGCTGGCGGGTTGCACCTTTTCGCACCAGAAGCTCCAGTAGTCTTTCCAGCCGGTGGGGATGTCGCTTTCCTTGAAGCCGGCAGCGGTCAGCATGTCGAGCCAATACTCGATGTGCATGGTTTGCTGCTTGATCGGGAAGGCGTAATAGGCGCGGCTCTTGGTGGCGTCGTTGTAGAGGAAGGTGGTTTCCACCGTGTTCGGCGCAAAACGCGACAGCGATGGGCTGATCACGCTGGAGATGTCTTCCAGCTTGCCTTCATAGGCCCACTTGGCGGTGACCTGGAAGTCGTACACGTCGGAGTAGGCCACGTCTGGTGGGCTGCCCGAATCCATGGCGGCCACGGTCTTGGGAATCATGTCCTGCACCGGGTACTGGGAGAGTTCAACCTTCACCCCCTTGTACTTGGCTTCAAACTTCTTGATGGCCTCGAACAAGGCGTCGTCTTCGGCTTTGTAAAAGCCCTTGACCCAGAAAACAGTCAGTTTTTCTTGCGCGGACGCATGACCTGAGGCGATCAGCCCCGCAGCCATGAGTGCCGCCGTGGCGACCAATTTAAATTTCATCTTATGTCTCCTCACTGTGGTGGTTGAAAACCCGTCCGATCCCGTGTTGCGGCAGCGCTCAAGCTGCTTTCAACGCCGGAGCCGGTTTACTCAGCCGCGGTAGGCGCCGGCGTGCCGCCAGGACTTGCTCGATGTCGTCGTGTGCGCCATCGATCAAGACCAGGATGGCCTGCTCAGCCCGAGCGACATCCTTCTTTGCCACTGCATCGAGCACCGCCCGGTGCAATGGCAAGGATTTGCGAGGACCATCTTTTTTAATGGTCGAAATTTCAAAACTGGTGCGTAGCAAAGCACCCAAGGCCTTGCTCATTTGAATCAACATCCGGTTGTGCGAGGCGCGCAGCAAGCCCTGGTGAAAACGCAGGTCGTAGGTGACGTAATCACCGCCCTGCGTCACCGCGCGTTTCATGCCGGCGTAGGCTTCTTCGATGTTGGCCAGGTCTTCGGCCGTGGCCCGGCTGGCCGCGAGGCAGACGGCTGCGGGCTCGACCACGCGGCGCAGGTCTTGCAGGTCACGAATGAACTCGGCCGACAGCCCGGTCTTGGCCTGCCAGGCGATCACGTCGGCATCGAACCAATTCCAGTCGTCCGACGGCAGCACCCGCGTGCCAACCTTGGGCCCCGTGTGGATCATGCCTTTGGCCACCAGCGACTTGATAGCCTCGCGCACCACCGTGCGGCTCACACCCAACTCTTCACACAGCACGGGTTCTGGTGGCACCGCCCCGCCCACCGGATAACGTCCGGCGACGATGGCTTCACCCAGAAAATCAACAGTGTTGCCGTGTACGTTTTTAATGATCATGGGTGGTTACTCGGGATGGGCGATCATCAAAAAAACGATGGGGCGATGGTTCTGGGAAATACCCTTGAACGGTCTTGTGAAAACCCTAGACCGGCACACGCGTCAACAACGGCTTGCCGTTGAAGTGCGCCTGCAGGTTGCCAAAGGCCAGGTCGGCCATGGCGCGGCGTGTCTGCCAGGTGGCGCTCGCAATATGCGGCGTCAGCACCACGTTGTCGAGTACACGCAACTCCTCGGGCACGCTGGGTTCGCCGTCAAACACATCGAGCGCGGCACCGGCGATGACATTGTTTTGCAGCGCCTGGATCAGCGCCGGCTGGTCGACCACCGTGCCACGCGCCACATTGATCAGGAAACCGTTCGGGCCCAGGGCTTTCAGCACTTCGGCATTGATCAGGCCACGCGTAGCGGCACCGCCCGGCGTGATGACCATCAGAAAGTCCACTTCGGCGGCCAAGGCCGTAGCACTCGGGTAGTAGGTATACGTTGTATCGGTGCGCTGGGTGCGCGTGGTGTAGGCGATGGACATGCCAAAGCCTTCTGCGCGCTTGCCGATGGCCTGGCCGATGCGGCCCAGCCCAACGATGCCCAGACGCGCACCCGTCACCTTGCGCGCCAAAGGCATGGGGCCACTGGGCCAGAGACCGGCACGCACATATTTGTCGGCATGCGGCACTCGGCGGGCAATCGACAGCATCAGGGTGATGCCCATGTCGGCCACATCGTCGGTCAGCACGTCCGGCGTATTGGTCACGGGAATGCCGCGCTCGGTGGCGGCAGCCACATCAACGCCGTCGTAGCCGACACCAAACACAGTGATCACTTCGAGTGCGGGCAGTTGGTCGATCAGAGCGCGCGGCACCTTGGATTCGCCATTGGCCTGAATGCCACGGATGCGCGGCGCGATGGCAGCAAAAGCGGCGGGGTCGGATTCGTGGATGCGGTCATGCACGGTGAACTCGGCTTGCAGCGCTTCCATCAGCGGAGGCCAGAGTTTGGCAACAACCAGGATATCGGGTTTGGACACGTTTTATTCCTTTTGGGTGTGACACCGGATATGGCGCCAAGACCACTTCAAACAGTTGAATTCGTCAAAAACTGATTCTTATCATATGACGATTGAAGCGCCCAACTATAGGAAAAACCCGCAAGCAAATCGCGCGCTTTTGCAGCACCATCGGGGCCTCTGATCTCCCGCATTTCACACGCGCAGACTCGCCTTCAATCATCATATGATATGTTTTTGACGATCAAAAAACCTAGATTTAACAACGATCTAGGCAATCCATGACAAAAGGCGTGTCACGCATTACTTTTTTGACATCACTCCAAAGCCGCACAAAACCATGAGCCAAAAACCACGCAAACAGCCATCAGAATTACGCAGCCAACAATGGTTTGGCCGCCAGGACCGCGACGGTTTTGCCTACCGCAGCTGGGTCAAAGGCAAAGGTGTGCCACACGACCAGTTCGATGGCCGTCCTGTCATCGGCATCTGCAATACCTTCAGTGAACTCACCCCCTGCAACAGCCACTTCCGCACCCTGGCCGAACAAGTCAAGATCGGTGTGTATGAAGCCGGTGGTTTTCCGCTCGAATTCCCGGTGATGTCGCTGGGCGAAACCCTGCTGCGCCCCACCGCCATGCTCTACCGCAACCTGGCCAGCATGGACGTGGAAGAAAGCATTCGCGGCAACCCTATCGATGGCGTGGTGCTGCTGATGGGCTGCGACAAAACAACGCCCGCCCTGCTCATGGGCGCGTCCAGCGCCAATCTGCCCAGCATCGGTGTGTCTGGCGGCCCCATGCTCAACGGCAAGTGGCGCGGCCAGGAGCTGGGCTCGGGCACCGGCGTGTGGAGCATGAGTGAACAAGTGCGCGCCGGCACCTTGAAGCTGCAGGACTTTTTTGAAGCCGAGAGCTGCATGCACCGCAGCCATGGCCACTGCATGACCATGGGCACGGCCTCCACCATGGCCAGCATGGTCGAAGCCCTGGGAATTGGCCTGCCCGGCAACGCGGCTTATCCCGCCGTCGACGGCCGGCGCAACGTGCTGGCGCGCAATGCCGGTCGGCGCATCGTCGAGATGGTGCATACCGACCAGAAAATTGGCGATGTGCTGACGCGCGAAGCGTTTGAAAACGCCATCCGCACACTGGCCGCGATTGGCGGCTCGACCAACGCCGTGATCCACCTGATCGCCATCGCTGGCCGCCTGGGTGTGCAGTTGAGCATTGACGATTTCGAGCGCCTGGGCAGCGAACTGCCTTGCCTGGTGAACCTGCAGCCTTCGGGTGAACACCTGATGGAAGACTTCTGCTATGCCGGTGGCCTGCCGGTGGTGATGAAGGAGATCCAGCACCTGCTGCACCGTGACATCGTCACCGTGAGTGGCAAGACCGTGGCCGAGAACATTGCCGATGCGGAGAACTACGACCCACGCGTGATCAAGAAGTTTGACGAGCCGTTCAAGGAGAAGGCCGGCATTGCGATTCTGCGCGGCAATCTGGCGCCGCGCGGCGCCGTCATCAAGCCCAGCGCGGCCACACCGGCGCTGATGGTGCACACCGGCCGCGCCGTGGTGTTTGAAGACAGCACCGACTTCCATAAACGCATAGACGATGAGGCTCTGGACGTGGACGAAAACTGCATCCTGGTGCTGAAGAACTGCGGTCCCAAGGGCTACCCCGGCATGGCCGAAGTGGGTAATATGCCGCTGCCGCCCAAGGTGCTACGCAAAGGTATTACCGACATGGTGCGCATCAGCGACGCACGTATGAGCGGCACCGCCTACGGCACCGTGGTGCTGCACACGGCCCCCGAGGCTGCGGCCGGTGGCCCGCTGGCGATTGTGCAAAACGGCGACATGATAGAGCTCAACGTGCCCGAGCGCCGTATGCAACTGCTGATCAGCGACGAAGAATTACAACGCCGCCTGGCGCTCTGGCAACCACTGGAGCCGCAACTCAAGTCCGGCTACTGGAAGCTCTACGTCGACCACGTGCTGCAGGCCGACCAGGGAGCCGACCTGGACTTTCTGGTGGGCCAGCGCGGCGCGTTTGTGCCCAAAGACAACCACTGAGGACAAGCACTGGGTTTAAGCCACAGCTGAATGCACAAAAGGCCGGGAGCAATCCCGGCCTTTTGGTTTTAGGGCGAGCGCAACAACTCAGTGCCGCTTGCCAATCTCCACTTCCTCACGCGTCCAGGCCTTGGCTTGCTCGCTCAGGCTCAGGCCCAACCCCGGCCGTGTCGGCACCAGCATGCGGCCGTTTTGGATTTCCAGGCGCTCGTTGAACAGCGGCTCCAGCCAGTCGAAATGCTCGACCCAGGGCTCGGTGGCGTAGACCGCCCCCAGGTGCACGTGTAATTCCATCGCAAAGTGCGGCCCCAGGCTCAGGCCGGCATTTTCGGCCTGGGCGGCAATCTTCAGGAAGGGCGTGATGCCACCAACACGTGGCGCATCGGGCATCAGGTAGTCGGCCGCGCGGTGGCGGATCAGCTCACCATGCTCGGCCGCGCTGGTCAACATTTCGCCGGTGGCAATGGCGGTGTCGAACTGCGCCGCCAACGCGGCGTGGCCTTCGAAGTCGTAGGCGTCGAGTGGTTCCTCTATCCACACCAGGTTGTATTGCTCGAAGATGCGGCACATGCGCTGCGCCGTGGGTCGGTCCCACTGCTGGTTGGCATCCACCATCAGCGGCATGTCGTCGCCCAGGTGTTTGCGCACGGCTTCCACACGTTTGATGTCGAGCGCGCGGTCGGGCTGCCCCACTTTCAGCTTGATGCCGCCTATGCCGCGCTCACGCGAGGCGGCGGCGTTCACCAGCAGTTGATCAAGCGGAGTATGCAAAAAGCCGCCCGAGGTGTTGTAACACTGCACCGAGCTGCGTTGCGAACCCAGCAGCTTGGACAGGGACAAACCTGCGCGCCGCGCCTTCAGGTCGTACAGCGCCACGTCGAACGCACCTATCGCCTGCACCGCCATGCCGCTGCGCCCTACCGAAGCACCGGCCCAGCAGAGCTTGGTCCACAGACGTGAAATGTCGCTCGGGTCTTCGCCTAAAAGCGCGGGCGCCACCTCTTTTGCATGCGCAAACTGGCCGGGTCCGCCCGCGCGTTTGGAGTAGCTGAAACCCAGGCCCCGGTGGCCGTCCTTGGTTTCGATTTCGACAAACAGCATGGCGATCTCGGTCATGGGCTTTTGCCTGCCGGTCAGCACCTTGGCGTCGCTGATGGGGTTGGCCAGTGGCAAATAACACGAGGCGATGCGTATCCAGGTGATGCTGTCACCAACGGTCTCGGACATGTGTCAAATCCTCAGTCAATGGTGATCTTGCCGGTCTCTATGACCTTCTTCCAGCGTGCGTATTCGGCTTGCTGGAACGCGGCAAACTCGGCCGGTGTGTTGGCTACAAGCTCAAAGCCAATGGAGGTGAATTGGTCTTTGACCTTGGGGTCGTTCAGCGCTTCCACAAAAGCAGCGTGGGCCTTTTCCAGCACGGCGGGTGGCAGGCCCTTGGGCGCCACGATGGCTTGCCACGACGCCACTTCCACACCCTTCACACCGGCTTCAGCCAAGGTGGGCACATCGGGCAACACAGGGGAACGCTTGGGGCTGGTGATGGCCAGCGCGCGCATCTTGCCGCCCTTGATGTATTGCGCCACGGCATTGATGTTCTGGAACGAGGCATCAACCTGTCCGCCCATCACGTCGGTCTGTGCGGGTGCGCCCCCTTTGTAGGGCACATGGATGCCGGTAGTGCCGGTTTGCTGCCAGAACAGTTCCGCCGTGAGGTGGTCGCTGGAACCATTGCCCGCCGATGCAAACGTCATCTTGCCGGGGTTGGCTTTTTCATAGGCGATGACATCTGCCACGCTTTTGTGTGGCGAGTTGGGTGGCACCACCAAGACGTTGGCCGACTGCACGGCCACCGTCACCAAGTCGAAGTCTTTTAACGCGTCGTACTGCAAACCCTTGAGCAGATGCGGCACGATGACCAGCGGGCCCAGCGAGGTCACCAGAAAGGTGTAGCCGTCGGGTGCGGCGCGCTTCACCAGCGTGGCGCCAATGGTGCCGGTGGCGCCAGGTTTGTTGTCGATCAAGAAAGACTGCTTGAACTTGTCGGTGAGCTTGGGGCCTACGGCGCGGGCCACCTGGTCGGTGGAGCCGCTGGGGGGGAAAGGCACGATCAGCGTGACCGGTTTCTCAGGCCAGGCCTGTGCATTGGCGGCCAAGGCCGCAAAGGCCAGGGTGATGGAAGTCAGAATCTTTTTCATGCGTTGTCTCTCAAAGTTATTGAACTGAAGGGGGCTGGCGTGCCCAGGCCAGCCAGCCCTGTGACGGTCAAGGCAGATCAGGGCAGATCGACGATCTCAATCCAGTTCGGGTTCTTGCCCACGGCCAAACGGTTTGGCGAGCCCAGCGCGCCCGTGGCGGGATCGATGGGGTAGACCGCCACGTGGTGCGACTCCTGGCCGGCCGCCACCAGGAAGCGGCCGGTGGAGTCGATGGCAAAGCCGCGCGGGGTTTTCTCCGTGGCGGTTTGCCCCAGCGGCTGCAGCAAGCCGCTACCCTGGTCTACGCGGAAGCTGGAGATGGTGCTGGAGGTGCGTTCGGACGCGTAGAGGAACTTGCCATCTGGCGACAAATGCATGTCGGCCGCCCAAGGCTTGCCGGTGAAGCCCGCAGGCAGCGTGGTGGTGCGCTGCAGTTCACGCAGGGTGCCCTTGGCCGCATCCCAGGCGTAGACATACAGCGAAGCATCGACCTCGTTCACCAGATAGGCATAACGCTGGGCCTTGTCCCACAGGAAGTGGCGTGCGCCAGACTTGGGCGCGGTGGACACCAGTGCCGGATCGTTGGCGGTAAGCACACCTTTGTCGGCATCGAAGCGCCAGATCGAGACGTTGTCGCCGCCCAGGCTGGTGGCCACGACGAACTTGTTGGTTGCATCCGCATGGATGGCGTGGGCGTTGGGTGCCGTGGGGATGAGCTGCTGTATCGCGCCGACTGCGCCGTCCTTGCCAATGCTGTTGACGGTGATCTTGTGGCCCGGGAACGAGGCCGCAAACAGCCAGCGGCCGCTGGCGTCGAGGTCGATGTTGGCCATGCTGTCGGCCAGCGGGGCTTCACCAATTTTCTTCAGTTTGCCGTTGGCCGCATCGATGCTGAAGCTGGTGACACGAAACGGCTGCGAGCGCAACGCGGCGTACAGGAACTTCTTGTCCTGGCTGACCACCATGGGCATCACCATGCCGCCCACCGGCACCAGATCAACAGGCTTCACCGTCCCCTGGGCACGATCGAGTTCCAGCACCGAAATGTCTTGGCTATCAGCATTCGAGACGTAGACAAATGTGGCCGCACTGACGGCATTGCCAACCCCCATTGCCAAACACAAAGCCGATGTGGCCAACACCGCACCAGCCACATTGCCAGACCTGAAAGACACCTGCATAAACCGTCTCCATTTTGAATTTGAAATCAATCGCTTCTTTTGATGTCATACGTCGTCATACAACAAGACCATTATTTGAGAATGAAAAATGGGCTGTCAATCACCAAAACCCTGTTTCAGATCGCCGCAAATAGAAAACATCCGGCCTCTCTTGATTTCAATTTGCAGCGGATTAAAAGCAAATGATGTGATTTGATTTTTTACATAGCGCCAGATTTAAATAAGGTAACGTTATCAGACGACTACCTCTTTCGAGGTAGTTAAAGAACCTAAGTCCTACTCTGGCGCCAGGTGTTTTCAGCTACGGAATGAGGGCTGGACAACCCATGCATTGATCAGCGCCAATGATTTTCTGAGACACAAAAGCGGAATATTTGCGTAGAACGGTCGTTATGCCGCCATTCATTTGGGGCGCTTGATTAACTCAAAGCCCAATACTCACTCTCGTCAAAATCTAGGGTATGCCCCTAAAAAGTGCATATTGACGGGCTCGGCAATGTAAAGATATCGTTACCAAGTCAGATGTACGACATCTGACTTTTAGATTCATTTACAACCCGAGGAGACAAAATGCATGTGAAGCAACGACTGATTCTGCTGAGCACCATCGCCGCGGCGGCTTTGGCCGGCTGCGGCGGCGGCGACGCATCCGATAACCTGGCGCGCGAACAAGGCAGCGCGGTCAAGGGCAGCACTGGCACAGGCTCGATCAAGCCCATCACACCGGTAGACCCGCTGGTCGCCGCTGCGCAGCCGGCCCTATCCGAGCAACCGCTGAACACCATCGTCGCCAAGCGCATCCTGCCGCAGATCGACCGCTTTTTCGACCAACTGGTGGCCCAGCGACTGGACACCGAGATCGACGGCGTGAAGGTGTTTGCCGCCAACAGCGGTGACAAGTTCCTGCCCGGCAAGGTGGCGATTGGCATGTCCTACCTGCTGATCAACACGCCCACCAGCGACCCGAAGTTCGCCGCCTATCTGGCGGGCTACAAGGACATTGCCGACTTCACCATCGACACCACCAACGAGTCCTGGGGCATCTACTACTACACCTCGGCCCTGGTCAAACTGAAGAAGGCCGGCCTGCTGGAGCAAGCCGTGAGCCCGGCCACACTGGAAAAGCTGCGCACCAAGCTCGACTTCCGCACCTTTGTGCGCCCCGACTATTCGTTGATCAACCTGCCGACCAACTACTACGGCGTGGCCTTCAGCATTGCGCGCCTGCGCTACCTGCTGGGCTGGGAAACGGCCGAGGCCAGCGAAGTGCTGCTGCAGAAGATGATGAACCACTACAAGACCTTCTCGGCCTTTGGGTTCTCGGACGAGACCGACGGCAGCGGTCGTTTTGACCGCTACAGCATCTTGCTGATCGGCGAAATCATGCAGCGCCTGATCGAGACCGGCATGGAGCCCTCGGCCGGCGACACCGCCCTGCTGCGCGGCTGGTTGCGCCAGTCGGTCGACGTGATCAAGGCCAACCTCAACCCTGCCGGCAACGGCGTGTCGTTCGGCCGCAGCCTGGCCGCATACGGCGACACCGCCTTCACCGAAGTGCTGTCGGCGGCGGCCCACCTCAACGTGCTGAACGCCGAGGAAAAAGACATTGCCTATGCCTTTGCCACACGCATTGCCGCGAAGTACGTGGAGTTTTGGTACGACGAAGAAATGCAATCGCTCAACATGTGGGAGAAAGGCCGCCGTGTCGACTCCTACCGTGGCAAGGCGCGCATTCTGGGCGAGAACCTGAGCCTGTCGCACCAACTCATCTACACCGCCAACCTGTGGAACGCCGATGGTTACGGCACCAAGGCGCCGATTGGCACAAGCCAGTTTGTCAGTTACCTGAACACCCTGCCGCGCAGCACACTCACAAAGTTTGCCGGTTTTGATGGCGGCGCTGCCACCTACGACCGTGGCCTGGTGACCTACCGCGACGGCCTGCGTGTGTTCAACCTGCCGCTGGTCAACGGCGCCACCACCTACCACCGCACCAACCCGTACTTTGCGGTGCCACACTCGTACAACATGCTCTCTGGCGTGGCCGACACGCGTTGGCCGCAACTGCAGCCGCAGTTCACCATGAGCAACAACCAGGCCTTGATTCCGGCCTCGTACATCAAGAACGTGCAAACCCAGGAGCTGGGCAGCACGCTGAAGGTGAACTACACGCAGGATGCAATGGACCGCACCACCGGCGGCGAGCCGGTGAAGGACACACGCATCACCTCCAAGACCGAATACAGCTTCGAGCCCGGCCAGATCACCCGCATCGACACCTACACCCCCACGGGCAACCAGGGCGTGAACAAGATCGAGCTGGAGTTCGGCAGCTTCTCCACGGGCGTGACGCAGGTGGGCAATAGCTTCAGCTTTGCCAGCGGTGACGTCACCGGCTTCACGCTGGAAGGCCTGAGCAATTGCACCGCCAGCGACGTGAGCGCAAACGTGGACTACAACACGCCCACCGGCCCGTTGAAGACGGCTATCAAGTGCTCGTCTGCGGCCAGCACGCTGAACGCGCCGCTGACCATCAAATGGGTGCTGAAGTACCGCTCGCCATCCATCGCTTCGTTCAAGCCGCAATGAGTTTGACGCACTGTTTTAAGCACATCTTCCAACTTTCAGAACTGATCAACATGAAACAACTCCATCGCGCCCTGCGTGCCATTGCCGTTCCCGTTTTCGCTGCGTTGCTGCCTTTGCTGGCGCAAGCCGTGCCCGTCACTTTTGATGTTGCCGGCATCAAGAGCCTGGGTGAAATAGGCGCCGCCACCAACACGGTTAGAGAAATCAACGTCGGCGCCAACGCCGAAATCAAAGGCATTAGCTACACCGTCAACCTCACTTCGGTTGACCCCAGCTGGCTGTCCGAGATGAGCCTGCAGTTCAGTGACAGCGCGCAATCCGCTGGCGTCGTGCTCAAATTTGGCAACGACGACCATTTCGGCACGGCGACCTACAGCGACAGCCTTGACCTGGTGGCGCTGGGCCTGAACTTCATGGTCGGCAACGACGGCATCTTGCGACTCGAGTTCTTCGACTCGTATTTCGACAACCTGGGTGCTTTCGACGGCAGCTGGAACTTCGGCAGCATCAGCTTCGACGTTGCCTCGGCCAACACCGTGCCCGAGCCCGCCAGCCTGGCACTGGTGTTGCTGGCCCTGGCTGGCATGGGCGTGACGGCATCGCGCCGCGCTTGCGGCAAACGATAGGACAACTCAAGCCACGCGGCCGAACCAGCGCAGCGACAGCCATCCGGCAAGCAGCGCCACCAGGGCCGCGCCCAGCGCCATCAGGCTAGCAATCTCGGTTTCGCGGGTCTGCACCTGCAGCCGCGAACCGAGTTTTTCGTAGACACTGCGCAGTTCCTTGGCGGTGCCGGCATAGTGGTATTCGCCGCCGGTCATACGTGCGACTTCGCGCAGCGTGGCTTCGTCCAGCTTCAAATACATGGGCATGCCGTCCGCCGCCGAAGCTTCGCCGTCCACCGTGCCCAAACCAATGGCATAGATGCGCACACCACGGTCGGCGGCCATCTTGGCCGCGGCCAGGGTGTCTATGCCGGTGGTACGGCGACCGTCGCTTAGAAGAATGATGGCGGCCGATTCATAGGAGCCAGGCGGCACGGGTGTGATCTGCGGTGGTGCTGGCTTGGCGCTTTCGTCCAGGCTGCGTCCGCGGCCATTGCCGCCGCCTCCAGCCGATGCACTTCTGGATACGCCGCCAAACGTCATGTCCCCCACATCCAAACGGTGCTCGGGAAAAAGCTCGGCCAGGCACACCACGATGGCATTGCCCACGGCCGTGCCCATCTGCATTTGAAAGGCGTCGATGGCGGCCGCCAGCGCATCGCGGTCGCGCGTGGCGGGCAACACCACCTGGCTGCTGGCGGCAAAGGTCACCAGGCCCACCTCAATGCCCTTGGGCAATTCAAGCAGGAAGGATTTCGCAGCCTCTTGAGCCGCCACCAGGCGTGTGGGCAACACATCGGTCACCCGCATGCTCAGCGATACGTCCATGGCCAGCATGATGGTGGAGCGCGACCATGGCAAGGTCACCCGTGTGACCGGGCGCGCCGAGGCCAGCAACAGGCCCGAACAGGCCAGCAGCAACAACGCCGGCGGCAGGTGCTGGCGCCACCGGCGCCCGGTCGCCGCCGCGCGCACCACACCCAGGCTGCTGTAGCGCAGCGCCGTTTTGCGCCTGCGCCGCAGCAGCCACACATAGGCTGCCAGCAGCAGCGGCAGTGCCAACATCAGCCAGAGGAACTGGGGCCACAAGAAGAACATGGGTAGCGAACCTAAGCCTGGGCTTGCCTCGTGCCGCCTCACATGCGTCTTGAACCGATTCAAGATACACGGGCACACGGTGCACGAGATTCCCGCAGTGCAGCAATATCGTGCCCGGGATGCAGACACTTGGCAACCTGTTCCGACCGTCCCTTTCGGCCGCCGCAGCGCGACGGCGCCCTACTGCACCAACTGTGCCCAGGCTTTGTCGAGCCGCTTGCTGCTCACCGGCTGCGGCGTGCGTAATTCCTGAGCGAAAAAGCTCACGCGCAACTCCTCCAGCAGCCAGCGGAATTCGAGCATGCGTGCGTCCGTCACGCCCTTGCGCTCGGCCACCAGGCGCCAGTAGCGTTGTTCTTGCGGGCGCAATTCGGCCAGGCGTGCGCTGTCGCGCGCCGGGTCGGCGCGGTATTTGTCGAGTCGTGCGGTGATGGCCTTGAGGTAGCGCGCAAAGTGCTGCAAAGCCGGCCACGGCGTGCTGGCCAGAAAGCGTTTGGGCATCAGGCGAGCCAGTTGCTGGGCCGCATCGGCCGTGGCGTCGGGCGCATTCTTCGTGTCCTTGAGCTTGCGGGCGGCCACGGCGTACTCCGTCAGTATGGTGTTGCACAGGCGCGCCACCTCGTTGGCGATCAGCGTGAGCCGGCCACGGCCTTCGTCGATGCGTTGCTGGAAGCTCAAGGCGTCGGTGGGCAGCGGATCGAGCAGAAAGGCGCGATCCAGGGCCACGGCGATGATCTGCTCGCGCAACTCATCCATCGTGCCGCCGCCCGAACCATCGGCCGCCTTGCCCACCTGCATGTAGACCACGCCCATCTTTTGCAGATCGGGAATGTTCTTTTCCAGGTACTTCAGCGCGTCCTTGATCTGCAGCGCAAACAGACGGCGCAGGCCGGCACGGTGTTTGGCGGCGGCGACTTCGGGTTCGTCGAACACTTCTATGGTGACGGCGTCACCAGCGTCTATCAGGCCGGGGTAGCCGATCAGCGTTTGGCCGCCCTTTTGAATTTCGAGCAGTTCGGGCAGTTCACCAAACGTCCAGGCGGTGTAGCGCTGGTCGGCCTTGGTGGCGGGTTTTGCTTCTTTTTTAGGAGCTATCCGCGCTTCTGTAGATTGCGCGGAGCCCCCTTTTTGCTCTGAACCCTGAGAACCAGAGGAAGCGGTGGTCGTTTGGGCCAGCTTCAACCCCGCCAGCGCCTGGAACGCCCCGCGCGCCTGCGATCCCAGCTCGGCCTTCAGCGCACCGATGTTGCGCCCGGTGCCGAGTTGCCGGCCATGTTCGTCGACCACACGGAAGTTCATGAACATGTGCGGCGGCAGCATGTCGGCCTTGATGTCGGCGCGCACGATGTCCAGCGAGGTGGCCTGGCGCACCAGCTTCAGCACGGCATCGACCAGCGCGCCCTGGCCGTAGACCTCGGGCGCGTTCAGCGTGGCGGCCATGCTGGCGGCGGTGTCGGGCAGCGGCACCAGGCGCGAGCGTGGGCGCTGGTGCAGCGTTTTGATCAGCGCCTGTATCTTGTCCTTCAGCATGCCGGGCACCAGCCATTCGCAGCGCGCTTCATTCACCTGGTTCAGCACAAACAGCGGCACGGTCACGGTCAGGCCATCTTTGCTGTCACCAGGCTCGTGCAGGTAGGTGGCGGCGCAGTCCACACCGCCGAGGCGGATGGTTTTGGGGAAAGCGTCGGTGGTGATGCCGGCCGCTTCGTGGCGCATCAACTCTTCGCGCGTCAGCATCAACAGGCGCGGCTGGCGCTGTTGTTCGTCTTTGTACCAGCGCTCGAAACTGGCGCCGCTGTAAACGTCGGCCGGCAATTGCTGGTCGTAGAAAGCGTAGATCAGCTCGTCGTCCACCAGCACGTCCTGGCGGCGCGCCTTGTGCTCCATCTCTTCCACCTGGCGGATGAGCTTGCGGTTGCTGGCCAGGAACGGCAGCGGGGTTTCCCACTCGCCGCCCACCAGGCCTTCGCGGATGAAGATTTCGCGCGCGCCCACGGCGTCGACGCGACCGTAGTTGGTGCGCCGGCCGCTGTAAATCACCAAGCCGTACAAGGTGGCACGCTCGAAGGCCACCACTTCGGCGGCCTTCTTTTCCCAATGCGGGTCGACCAACTGCTTCTTCAGCAAATGCCCGGCCACCTGCTCCACCCATTGCGGCTCGATATTGGCCAGGCCACGGCCAAACAGGCGTGTGGTCTCCACCAGCTCGGCGGCGACGATCCAGCGGCCGGGTTTCTTGCTCAGATGTGCGCCGGGGTGGCGGTGGAACTTGATGCCGCGCGCGCCCAGGTATTCGCTCTGCGCGACCTCATCACCCTCGGTCTTCCAGCCTATGTTGCCCAGCAGACCGGCGAGCATCGATTGGTGGATCTGCTCGTAGCTCGCCGGGGCGGCGTTGAGCTTCCACTTGTGCTCGGCCACCACCGTGGCGAGCTGGCTGTGGATGTCACGCCATTCGCGCACGCGGCGTATGCTGACGAAGTTTTGCCGCAGCAGTTGCTCGTACTGGCGGTTGCTGAGTTTGTGGGTGGGCGCGTCCAGGCCCTTGGGCAGGTGGACCTTGCCCTTGCCGCCGATGTTGGCAGCGCCTACCGCCGTGCCCGGCGCTGCGGGCGCACCACCACGCGCATCAGCCAGCCATT
>NZ_JBMOXA010000046.1:0-18309 GCF_049316285.1 Variovorax sp. HJSM1_2
TGCCGACGTGGTGTTGAGCCTGGATTGGCTCGATCTGGCGGGCACGCTGAAACAAGCCTGGGGCGAGCAGGCCGTGGGCAGCAAGGTCATACAGGTGTCGGTGGACCATTACAGCCACAACGGCTGGAGCATGGACCATCAGGGCCTGCCGCCGGTCGATCTGTTCCTGCTGTGTGAACCCGAGCCGGCTGTGGCCTTGCTCCATCCGCTGGTCAAGGCCCGGCCACGGCTGACGTTGGCAGAACGACCGGTGGCGGCTGCCGCACCCGCCGGGCCCGGACTGATGACGGTGGCCACCCTGGCGGCCACCGTGCGCAAAGCCGTGGGTGAGCGCAAGGTCTGCCTGATGCGTTTGCCGCTGAGCTGGAGCGGCGAGATGTGGGACTTCAAACACCCGCTGGACTTCCTGGGCTACGACGGCGGTGGCGGTATTGGTTCTGGCCCAGGCATGTCGATTGGCTCGGCCCTGGCCTTGAAGGGCAGTGACCGTCTACCCGTGGCCATCATCGGCGACGGTGACTACATGATGGGTGTCAACGCCTGGTGGACCGCCGCCAACGCGCGTATTCCCATGCTGGTGGTGGTGTGCAACAACCGCTCCTTCTTTAATGACGAGTTGCATCAGGAGCGGGTGGCACGGCAGCGCAAGCGGCCGGTAGAGAACCGCTGGATAGGCCAACGCATCAGCGATCCGCCACCCGATCTGGCCATGATGGCGCGCGGACAAGGCCTGACCGGCTTCGGCCCGATAGAGGATGCGGCCGAACTGGCGCAGGTGCTCGAAGGCGCCATCGCCGCCGTGTTGCAGGGCGAGACGGTGGTCATAGACGTGGTGGTGCAAACCGGCTACAGCCCCGCCATGGCCGCCGGTATGACACGTTCAAAAGACTGAGGAAGCCCCTATGCGCGCCCATGAAATCCCTTCCGGCATCCTGCCCACGCAGCGGGGTTTGTACTATGGCGGCGCCTGGCACGCGCCAAAAGCCGGTGGTTTTGCCGACACCCTGAACCCCTGCTACAACGAGGCCATCACCAGCGCGCCAGTGGCGGACGCAGATGATGTGGATGCCGCCGTACAGGCGGCGCACGCGGCCTTTCCGGCCTGGGCCGCCACCCCGCCGCTGGAGCGGGCGCGTTACCTGCGCCGCGCCGCCGCCGTGTTGCGCGAGCACGCTCAGCCCCTGGCGCTGCTGGATGCACTGAACAACGGCAACCCGGTGTCTGCGCTGGCGATGGATGCCGGTTTCGCCGCCGACTGCCTGGACTACTTTGCCGGTCTTGCCACCGAGATCAAGGGCGAGACCATTCCCATGGGCGACGGTAACTTCAACTACAGCTTGCAGGAGCCGCTGGGTGTGGTCGCACGCATAGTTGCCTACAACCATCCGCTGATGTTTGCCGCAGCACGGCTGGCGGCGCCACTCGCGGCCGGCAACACGGTGGTGGTGAAGGCGCCAGACCAGGCGCCCTTGTCGACCTTGCGCCTGGCCGAATTGGTGGGCCATATCTTTCCGCCGGGCGTGGCCAACTTTCTGTGTGGTGGCCGCAGTTGTGGTGAGGCCTTGGGGCGTCATCCACTGGTACGCAAGATCACGCTGATCGGCGGTGTGCCTACCGGCAAAGCGGTGATGAAAACCGCTGCCGACAGCTTGAAGCCGGTGCTGCTGGAACTCGGTGGCAAGAATGCGCTGATTGCATTTCCCGACGCTGCGATCGACAAGCTGGTGAACGGCATCATTGCGGGCATGAACTTCACCTGGTCGGGCCAGAGCTGTGGTTCGACCAGCCGCGTGTTTTTGCATGAGTCGCTGCACGACCAGGTGCTGGACAAGGTGGTGCGCTTGTTGCCCGAGCGCCATCGCCCCGGGATTCCCACAGACCCCAAGACCACCATGGGCTCGTTGGTCAGCCGCGCGCAGTTGGAGAAGGTGCAGCGTTACGTGGACGCCGGTCTGGAAGATGGCGGACGCCTGGTGTGTGGTGGCAAGCGGCCGGACGACCCGGCGTTGGAGCATGGTTTCTTCTACGAAGCGACCGTTTTTGCCGACATGCAGCCGCACATGCGGCTCGCGCGCGAAGAGGTTTTCGGCCCCGTGATGTCGGTGTTCAAGTGGCACGACGAGGATGTGCTGTTTGAGCAGGTCAATGGCCTGGAATTTGGCTTGACCGGCTCCATCTGGACCCAGGACTTGAACACCGCACACCGTGCGGCCAAACGCATACAGACCGGTTATGTCTGGATCAACAACGCCAGCCAGCACTTCATGGGTGCAGCCTTTGGCGGTGTCAAGCAATCCGGCATAGGCCGGGAGGAATGTTTTGCCGAACTGATGGAGTTCACCTACACCAAGAACGTGAACTTGAGGCTAGGCTGAGGCGCAGGCCTTCACCCCGGCCTCGCCGTGCGTGTTGCATATCCTCGCTGGACATAGAGCAAAGCCCTCGGGCGGTTGAGGTTTCCCAGGGAAAGGGCAGGCCGGCCGCGTGGTTATGAAATGGCATAGCTAAATGCCTTGTTGCAAGCGCTTTGGGTGTGTAATGAAGACCCGGACGGTCGTGGTTGGCGGCCTTCCATGGCCTGACCTACCGTTCTTCGAGATGCCCATGACGCTCCATCAGACTCTCAGCCCGCAATCCTTGCAGGACGCCCATTTCCGGATGATGGTGGACTCGCTGAGAGGCTATGCCATGGTGTTTGTCGACATCAACGGACTGATCATCCACTGGAATGACGCGGCTTGCGAGTTGTACGGTTATGGCGCCAACGAGGTGGTCGGCGAACCTGTGGCACTGTTTTATCCGGCAGAGACCCAGGGTACACCTGCGTCAGAACGAGAGCTGTTGCGTGCACGCGAAACCGGCCGTTCCGAGGAAGAGGGTTGGCGCGTGCGCCGAGACGGCACACGTTTCTGGGCCCACGTTGTGGTGTCTTTGCTGGTGGCGGAGGACGGTGCACCGATTGGTTTCTCGCACATCACACGGGATCTGACCGAACGCCGCAAAGAAGAGGAAATGCTGCGTAACAGCGAAGAGCGCTTCAGGCTGCTGGTGGAACAGGTTCAGGACTACGCCATCTTCATGATTGATCCTGGTGGCTACATCGTCAGTTGGAACCTCGGCGCCCAGAAGAACAAAGGTTATGAAGCCAGCGAAATCATTGGCAAACACTTTTCTGTTTTTTATCCTCCCGATGTGCGGGCCAAGGGCTGGCCGGACGAAGAACTGCGTCTGGCGCGCAAGGAAGGCCGATTTGAAGACGAAGGCTGGCGTGTGCGCAAAGACGGCACGAGGTTCTGGGCCAGCGTGGTGATCACCTCGTTGAACGATGCGGCGGGCATCCATCGTGGGTTTGCCAAGGTCACGCGGGATTTGACCGAGCGCAGGCGTGTGCGCGCGCTGGAAGACGAAGGCCGCAGGATCACCACTTTTTTGGCCATGTTGGGGCATGAGCTGCGCAATCCGCTGGCGCCGATTGCAAATGCCGTCGCCTTGCTGGAGCGTGAGCAGGATCCCAGCAAGGTGGTGCGGTTCGCGCAGGAAATCATAGGCCGGCAGTTGACGCAGTTGACGCGTCTGGTCGACGACCTGCTGGACGTGGGACGCATCACCAGCGGGCGCATCCATCTGAAGGCCCAGGCGGTTGACCTGGCTGAGGTTGTGCGCAACGCGTTCGAGGTGGTGCGCCCGCTGGCGGAGCAATTGGCGCATCACGTGGAAATCATTGGGCAGGACCAGGCGGTATGGGTCTACGGTGACAGTGCGCGGTTGATTCAGGTCGTCTCGAACTTGCTGCACAACGCCGTCAAGTTCACACCGCGAGGCGGGGAGATCAGTGTCAGGATTTCCAGGCTGCAATCGAACGCCGAGATTCTTGTCAAGGACAATGGCCCGGGCATTCCGCCACGCGACCTGCAAAGTGTTTTTGATCTTTTTGTGCAGGGCACGCAGGACAGTGCGCGCAGTTTTGGCGGGCTGGGCCTGGGGCTGAGCCTGGTGCAGCAACTGGTGAGCCGTCACGGCGGCAACGTCAGTGCCTTCAGCTCGGGGCGTCCCGGCGAAGGGACAGAATTCCTGATCCAGTTGCCCGCCGTGGATGCGCCCAAGGATTTTGCAGAACGCCCGGCGCATGCGCTGGACGCGGGAAATGCCGTGTTGGTGGTGGATGACAACCGTGACGCCGCAGATACCCTGGCCTTGGTACTGGAGAATCTGGGCTATCAAACGCAGGTGACTTACAACGGTGGCGATGCCCTGGAAATCTTGCGCACACAGCCTTTTGCCGCCGTGCTGCTGGATCTTGGACTACCGGATATGAGCGGTGTGCAAGTCGCTGAAGAGATTCGCAAGGCCGTCAACCATCCGCCGCCGCTGGTGGCGGTAACGGGTTATGGGCAAGAAAGCGATAGGGCCGCCACCAGCGCGGCGGGGTTTGCGGAGCACCTTACGAAGCCGGTCGAAGTCGAGGTGCTTCATGGGCTTTTGAAACGGCTTCTGCAGGCGCAGAGCTAGGGATTTCCTGTGCCACTCCGCGCCCATGGTGTGGCGAAGAACGGCGGGCCCGGATCAAATGTTTGCCTCACCGCAGGGTGGGGATTCGCCGGGCCGAAATGCGCAACTTCTAAAGGCCGCCGTGGATTTCCAGCTGTCCGTCCACAACGCCTGCGATCTTGGCCATGATCTCCGGCGGATTGCCGTTTTCAAAGAAGATGGTGGTGCCCAAGACGCGACCCTCTTCATCCGTGTCTTCAATGATTTCCAGTTCGAGCTCGGACAACTCTTCGTAAGTGATGCCCAGTACACGCGCCAACTCTTCGAGATGGCGCCGCTCATCATCCGGCAGGGGGCTGTCGCCCAGGTCGTCCAGGTCTTCGTCGGGGTCGTATGGTTCCATGGGGCGGAGTGTGCGCGGTCTGCGCGGCGTTCGCAAGACCCCTGCTCAAAATCAGCGTGTTCGGCAAGCCATGGGCGCAGGTGTCACTCGCCCCGGTGTGTTACGCCGACTGAAGCGCAACACTTGCGCTGGCACGCACCACCTGGTTGCGCCCGCCGCGTTTGGCCACGTACAAGGCCTCGTCGGCCAGGTTGTAGGCGTTGTCGAAGCTGCCACCCTGCGGCAACCAGCTGACACCAAAGCTGGCCGTGATGTTGCTGCCGTCGGGTAAGCCGAAGTCATGTGACGCGATGGCGCGGCGCACCGTTTGGGCCGCGTGCTCTGAAGCTTCTGCGCTATGGCCGGGCAGCAGCACGGTGAATTCTTCACCGCCGACGCGGCCTATGTGTGCTGTTGCGGGTGCCGATTGCTTCAGGCAGGCGACCACACCCATGATCACCCGGTCTCCTGCGGGATGGCCAAAGCTGTCGTTGACACGTTTGAAATGGTCAATGTCGAGCACGATCAGCGCCAGATGGCCGGTGGCGAAGTGGCGGTTCACCAGGTCGATGATGGCCGCGCGGTTGAAAACACCTGTTAATGGATCATGCGTGGCGCGGTGTGTCAGTTCACTGGCGAGGTCCTGCAGCCGCTGGTTCAGCTGCGTCATTTCCAGCTCGGCTCTATCGCTGCGGCGCACCAGGCGACGGGTTTCGCGCAGCAGGCGCTCGAAGGCGGTCAGCAACTCGCCCAAGGCATGGTGGCAGGGATGGGCTGAGGCGTCGGCGCCGGCTTCAAATGCTGCGCGAGCCGTCAACAAGGCTAGGTTTTCGGCATCAAAAAGGTCGGGGGGTGAGGCTGTCGTGTCCATTCAAGCCGGCTTCACGGGATGGCTGGTGAAGTGGATGTCGGGAAAGTCGTCGCTGAGTTCCTGACCAAACTCAAGTATGGTGTCGTCCTCTTCGTCGTAGTACCAGTTGAGGCTGACCTGGTTGCCCGCGTCGATGGCGTCGTTCAGCGACTGGATCAGGTTGAACAACATCTTGGTGCTGGAGCTGTTGAAGTAGGCCAAGGCGATGTCTATGCGGATATGGCCGTTGCGCTGCTGGGCCAGATAGTCTTTCAGCTGTGTGATCACCGGACCATAAAACGCCGCCGCGTTTTCCGGATAGGACTCGCCACGCAGGCTCAGGGCGTGGGTAGCGAATTTGAAATCGACTTCGGGCGAGCTGGGGGTAGGGGCGATGTAGAGGTTTTCCATGCAGGATTCAATGCGTTGCGCGGCGTCTGCGGCTCAGATCGCGGCCTTGAGATAAAAAACGGGCGTGCCACTGGTGTCGGTGGCCGCGTCAAAGTCGAACTCCAATGGTTCGCGCGCATCACGCGCCACGGTGAGCAGTCCCAGGCCCGCGCCTTTGCTGCCTTCCGGTGTTTCTTCGCGCAGGCTTTGGCGGTAGGCTTGTTTGATTTCGTCCATGGTCATGCTGCG
Source organism: Variovorax sp. HJSM1_2 (assembly GCF_049316285.1). Lineage (NCBI taxonomy): Bacteria > Pseudomonadati > Pseudomonadota > Betaproteobacteria > Burkholderiales > Comamonadaceae > Variovorax > Variovorax sp. HJSM1_2. Next base: position 6,360 of record NZ_JBMOXA010000046.1, read on the forward strand.
CAGCTTGTCGAGCTTGAGCCGCAGCTCCTCGGCGATCTTGGCCTCTATAGGGTTGGCGCACAACAGCAGAAAAGTGCCATCGGCTTCGCGGCGTATACACACCGAGCCGTGGCGTAGTTCGCGGTTGTCCTGGCTGGCTGGGGTGAGCGCATCCGCCGAGTAGTGGATGATGTTCTGCGCCATCTCCACGAACGACGAAAACAGCTTGCGCCGTGTCGGGCCGGCCACGCCGGTGACCTCCAATTGCAACTTCACGGCATCCGACATCGCGGCCACGATGTGCTGCGAAAAATAGCCTACGTAGTAGAAGATGACCTGGTGCTGGCGGGCCAAATTGAAGAACGAGCCGTACTGCTCAACGATGGCGGGAGTAGACATAGGTGGTAGCCGGAGGCTCAGGTACGGAAACAGAAAAATGTGAGATCGTCGCGGCGGTGATGCCCCCCTTGCCAGCTTTGCAAGGCCTGCAGCACCGCCTGGTTGATGGCAGCCGCCGTCTGGCCGCGCTGGCTGAGCAGCAGCTCGGACACCCGCCGCTTGCCGAAGGCAATGGCGCGTGCGCCGCCTACCTGGTCGATCAGGCCATCGGTGGTCACGAAGACCAGGCTGTTGGGCGGTAGCTGCAGCTCCTGGTTGCGCCAGGCGAAGTCGAACTCGCTGTCTACATAACCCACACCCTTGCGTTGGCCTTCGACGATCTGCACCTCGGCCGCATCGGGGCGCACAACAAAAAGCGAAAGCCGTGCCCCGGCAAACACCAGTTGGCCGCTGCTTGGCTGGAACCAGAAGCAGGCGGCATCCATGCCGTCGTCTGAACCGGGTGTTTCGTCCTTGCGTTCCACCTGACCCAGCATCTGCTTGATGCTGCGGTTGACACTGCCGAGCAAACGCGCCGGGTCACGCGCGCCGTGTTGCTCTATGGCCTGGTTCAGGCTGGTGGAGGCGATCAGCGTCATGAAAGCTCCGGGAACACCGTGGCCCGTGCAGTCGGCGACGGTGGCAAACCAACCGTCGGCCTCGACGCTGAACTGGTAGAAATCTCCGCCCACCACGTCGCGCGGTTCCCACACCAGATCGGCGTCGGCGCAGGCCTTGCTCAAGGCCTCGCGTGAACTGCGCAGTGTGGAGCGCTGGATGACGCTGGCATATTCAATGCTGTGCATCACCTGGCGGTTGCGGCTGGCCTGTATGTCGGCCACGGCGCGCATCAGTTGTATGCCACCGCCCACGCCCAGCAGGGCGCCATCGCGTGTGATGATGAAGCCATCGGACAGCGCCTTCTCGCCGTGCGCCACGGTTTTGAAGGTCAGGGTTTCGATGTCCATCTGTGCCTCGACGATCAACGGCTCCTTGTCCATGAAGGCGATGCAGCTCTTGCGGCCATACACCTCCATGCGGTAGGGCTTGCTCATCTGCGACATGAAGATGTTGCGGTTGATCAGGCCTATGGGTTGTCCATCTTCGACGATGGGCAGGCTGACCAGGTCGCGATATTCGGTGAAGACCTCCATCACCCTTTCATTGTTCTCGTCGGTTGTCAGGCTTGGCACCTGGATGCACAGATCAAAAGCGCTGGGCTGACGAAATCGGGGCCGGAATTCGCTGAGGTATTCGACGGTTTCGGGCATGAAAATGGCGTGCTGGAGAGTATGGTTGTATGCAAATGTTATTTTGTTGACATGTCAGCTCTATGACGCTGCGGTGAAAAGCGCCGGCCAAGGCCTGCGGCGCGCCTTTGGCTGCACCAACATGGCAGGCCATGGGCGTGGTGGCGGGCCGTTTGACTCAGGCGGCCAGGTCGGGCGATATGTGCTGCAGGGCCAGGTAGGCGCTGAACGGCATGGGCGGCGAAATGCCATAACCCTGCACAAAGTCCACACCATAAGCCGCCAGCAAGCTGCGTTGTGCCGGGGTTTCGACGAACTCGGCCACGGTCTTCAGACCCATGGCACGCGCCACCTCGCAGGTCGAGATGACGATGCGCTGATCGACCCGGCTGGTGAGGATGTTGCGTATGAAACTGCCGTCGATCTTGACGAAATCCAGCGGTAGCGATTTCAGGTGGTCGAAGGTGGCCAGGCCGGTTCCAAAATCATCCAGCGAGGTCTGTGCGCCGAGTTTGCGCACATCGCTCAGCAGGCTGATGGCCTGGCTGCGCTCGGTGATGTTGGACGATTCCGTGATCTCAAAACAAAAACGCTTGGCTTCCAGCCCGCTGCTCTGTATGGCGTCGGCGATGTAGCCGGGCAGTTGGGCATCCGACATCGACGCCCCCGAGAGGTTGATCGATATTTTCTCCAGGCCGATGCTGGCAGCGCCCTGGTTCGCCAAAGCACGCACCACCTGGGCGATGACCCAGCGGTCCACCAGGGGCATCAGACCATGACGCTCGGCCAGCGGCAGGAACTCCGATGGCGCAACCGCCACGCCGCTGGCCAGGCTCCAGCGCAACAACACCTCCACGCCTAAATCGTCGTGTTGGCCGTCTTGTGCCGCGCGTATCGGTTGACAGGCCAGCCACAGGCCGGTGCCGTCGGCATCGCTGCTGGCGGGGTGGCGCAAGGCCTCACGCAAGGCCTCGACGCGCGACAGTTGGCGCTGGCGCTCGCGGATCAGAACTTCTGGCGCCTCGTTCACGGCGATCAGCCCCAGCCCGTCGGAATCACCCGCGATGCGGCAGGCCAGAACGAGCGCGGCCAGGGTTTCTTCGCGCCTGACGGTGCCGGCCTGGGTGTCGAGTGCGCTCATGGCCACGCGGATGCGCACACCTTGCTCGCCCAGCACGTAGCGCCGGCCGGAGAGCACCTGTTGCAAGTGGCTGGTGAATTCTTCTCCAGACATTTGCGGTGGCAGGGCGATGACAAAAAAACCGTCTCGCACACGCGCGAAGCGGGTGGCCTGGGGCACCTGGTCGCGCAGCAGATGGGCAATGTCTTCCTCTACCTGGCGCGCGCGCGGCATGCCTATCAGGTCTTCTATGGGCTCGAGATTGCAAATGGCGATGCCGATCAGCAGATGATGGACGCCGGGTTTCTCAAGATACTGGGTCAGGCCACGTTCGTTCAACATGCCGGTGAGTGTGTCGATACGTGCGAGTTCTCGCAGGCTGTCTTCCATGGCGCGGCGGTGTTCCATGGCGGCAGATGCAAAAAAGCCCAGGCCGGCGAGGCAAATCACCAGCACGGCCTGGTCGAGGATGAGGAAGGCGCGGTCGCTGTCGGGCAGATGGGCGGGTGTGAGCCCCAGCAGGGCGAGTGCCGCCAGGGCCGTGGCCATGTGGACAAACAACGGCCGTCCCGCAAAAGCGGCCCAGGCCACGAGTGGAAACACTGCATAACGCACCGAGGCGTTGATGCCATTGAACTGGCTGTAGTCTGCGATGCTGCCTATGGACAGCAGGATACCCAGGCTCACCAGCCACCAGAGTTGCCACCAGCCTACGCTCAGGTTGGGCGGCTTCCGGGGCCGGTCCAGCGCATCCACCAGCAGTTTCGTCAGCCTGGCAAACAGCAGAATGCCGAACAGCTCTGAGACACCCATGACCAGCACGATCTGGTGCCAGCTTTGTTTGCCGGGCACATTCGCCAGCAAGTATTGCCAACTGCCCAGCCCGACCAGAATGCAGGTGGCGGGCAAGAGGGTGAGCAGATGAAAACGAATCGCTGCCGTCACCGGGTTGGCGGGCTGTGGCCCGCGCAGATCCAGTTGCCTGAGCCACCATACGGCATACATGGCCAGCATCAAGGCGCCCGCACCAATGACAGATTCACTCAGCCCAATGCCGCGCTGCATGTGCCACAGTATGACCGCGCCGCCTATGGCCGGAATCATGCCGCGGCCGTAAGCCAGAACCAGTCCCAGCGCAATGCCGTCCGGCGGCCATACCAGGCTCATTTCCAGCCCGCCGAACGAGAACTTTCGGCTCAGTTCGGCAGCCAGTATCCATGCCAGCGCACCCAGCAAGACACGCTTCAGATCAAAGCTGCGGGGGAATCGCGATGGAAGAGGGGCCGCTAACGGTCGTGGCCTTAAAAGGTCTAACTGAACATCGGACATCTGGGTTGCCGTCGAGGCTGATGGCCCCGACGATGGCATGAAAATGTGACATCTTAGTTACATTGATCACCTCGGTGACAGTGAGCAGCATCGCAGGGTGGCTGGTGTCATGGACGCTTCAAACTAAATCGCTATGTTGCGCCCTTCACATGTTTCTTAGAGTCAGCCATGCCACTGGTCAAAACCGAACCCGGCCGCGAAGCGCTGCAAAGGCGTGACCGCTCGCTCAGTCCCCGAGAGCGGCAGATCCTGGTGATCACCGATGGCTCGCGCACGCGCAGCCAGTTGCTGGACTTGCTGGGCCTGACTGCGGCCGCACCAGTCGATAGGCTGCTGCAGCTTGGCTACCTGCAAAGCCAGGAAAAGGCGCCGGCAGTGCACATGGCTTCCCCAGACTCAGCGCCGCAAGCCAGGCGCTCCCTGGTCGCCACCAAGGTGTACTGCGTGGACATGCTGCAGTTGATACGCGAGCCGCAAGCCGCCGCAGTGGTGCGTGCGCTGCAGTCCAGCCTGTCGGAAACCGAATTGATCCACAACGTTTGGCAGTGTTTGCGCTATCTGCAGCAGAACACCACGCCGTCTTACGCTGCCAAGGTGGGCGCGCGCTTGGCCGAGATCGTGCCGCCACAACATCTTGAACAACTGGCGCAATGCCGTGCCGAGTGCCTGGCGACACCAGCGCCTGTGCAGCATTGATCCTGCGCGCTGCCATGTACCCAGGCCAACGCTTCAACGCCTACAGCCATCTCGCCGGCCTGCTGCTGGCGTTGGGCGGCGCTGTGCTGCTGCTGCGTGACATCGTGCCGCGCGGCGATGCCCAGAAGATTGCGGCAGCGGCGGTTTTTGCCTTGTCGGTGGTGCTGCTGTACGCGGCATCGACCGCCACACATTCGGTGCGAGGGCGCAGCTACGGCTTCTGGCAGCGCATGGACCACTGTGCGGTCTACCTGCTGATTGCGGGCACCTACACGCCGTTTGCGCTTGCCGCGCCATTGGTGGTCTGGAGCGGCGCGCTGCTCGCAGGCATCTGGGTTTTGTTTGGCTTTGGGGTCTGGCGCGAACTGCATACCCGGGCCGGTGACCGTCCTGCCGTGGGCTTGTATCTGGTGATGGGCTGGATCAGTGTGGTGGGCGCCATGTGTGCGCCTGGCCATCTGCCGGCTTTTGCCGTGGCCCTGCTGTTGGCCGGCGCCGGCTGTTACACGCTGGGCACCGTTTTCTACCGCAATCGGCGCGGCTTGAAACATGCGCACGGCATCTGGCACCTGCTGGTGTTGGCCGGCACCACCACCCATTACCTGGCCATTGGTTTGTACGTGCTCTAGACCAGCCTCGCGGTGAGGCCTGGCGCGTGCCTGGCCCGCGCCGGACCACATGGCTTTAGCGTATGTTGGCGCGGATCTTGTCCATCTCGGCGCGGTACAGCTTGACGATGGCCGGGTCGTAGCTGGCCTCGAATTTTTGTGCCACGGGCTTGGTCAACTCGCGCATCTTGGCCAGGGTTTCGGCGGGCACGTCATTGATCAACATGCCCACGGCCACCAGCTCCCTGCGTGCGGTGGCCGAGGCCTCGCGGCTGAGTTTGCGTTGGTAGGCTCCGGCTTCCACGGCGGCGTCGCGCAGCACCTGCTGCTGTGCGGGTGAGAGTTTGTCCCAGGACTTCTTGCTGATGACCACGGGGTTGGCGGTGTAGACGTGGTTGGTCACGCTGAGGTATTTTTGCACCTCGTAGAACTTGCTGGTCAGGACCACAGAGAACGGGTTCTCTTGTGCGTCCATGGCTTTGGATTCGAGGGCTCCATAAAGTTCAGGGAAGGCCATGGGCACGGGGTTGGTGCCGAGTGCCGCAAAACTCTCCATGAACATGGGGTTGGGTATCACGCGCAGCTTCAAGCCCTTGAGGTCTTCCACATTCACGATAGGTTTACGGCTGTTGGTGAAGTTGCGAAAGCCGGTTTCCCAGAAGGCCAAACCGACCAGCCCCTTGTCGGTCAGCCTGGCCATCAGCGCCTGGCCAAACGGACCGTCGACCAGGGCGTCCACCTGTTCCGCCTTGGTGAAGGAAAACGGCATGTCGATCAAGGTGAATTCCTTGATGGCGCTGCCCATCACCGTGGCCGAAGGCATGGTGATGTCCTGCACGCCCCCCTGCACCGCGCTGAGTTGTTGCGCTTCGCCGCCGACATTGCCGCCGCCGAGTTCTTGAACCTTGATCTTGCCGCCACTCTTGGCCGCCACAATTTCACCAAAGCGCTGCACTCCCAGAGAGATCGGGTGGCCGGGTTGCACCACGTGGCCAAAACGAATGGTGATGTCCTGCGCCGCAGCGCCCAGGCCGGCGAGCGCCAGAACCGATGCGGTCAATACGTGTTGAAGTTTCATGGTGTTGTCTCCTGTGATGGTTTTTTAGTTGGAAGTGTCTGTGGGCACGGCCGAGTAGGACAGCCCATACAGCCCGCTGAACTCGGCGGATGCCGCGCCCATGTGCTGCAGTGCTGCTTCACTCAGGCTGTCCTGGGTCAGTACTTGCAGTGCCGCCATTTCGTAGCCGCAGACCACTAGCACCCAGTCGGCGACGCGGTCACCGCCGCGGATCTTTTGTTCCGTGGTGAGGGCAATCGACGGGCTTTCGTGTTTCAGCAAATGCAGGCCCACCAGGCCCGGGCGCATGACCAGGCGTTGTGCCAAGTCTTGCAGCCCAGCCTGCAGGCGCTCCGCGGCGCCCGGCCGGGGCGACAGCCGCAGAGTCAAGGCATGGCCTGCGACGCTGCCGCCACAGGACAGCAGCACACGGCACTGGCTGCGCACCATGTTGCGGTGGTGCGGCATCATGCGGGTGGACCAGGGTGTCGGGGCGTTCAGATGTGCGAGGTAGGGCGCCGAAGAAAGAATCTCGTGGGTATCCAGCTCATACATCACGAAGATGCCTTCACCGCCGCCGCTGCTGGTCCAGCGTGTGGCGCGGCGGAAGCCCGGTACGTTCAGGCGCTCGGGGAAATGTTCGTGTGAATGCCAGTCTTCAAAGTCAGAGCGCATCTCGGGCGCCATGTCCCACCACATGGCCAGCGCAGCCTTGCCGAGTAATGCCATGTTTAAACCTTGCGCGCGCGCTGAGTTGCGGCGTGCACCGGGTCGCCAATCGAACGGCTGCTTATGAAATTTGTCTGCATTTTTCTCCTCGGTTGTTGGGGTGTTTTCTCCGGTGGGAGCGGATGCTACATAAAAACTGAACGGCGTTCAAATAATTGATACCATTCAAATAATGAACCATATCAATCAAATATTTAGGCGTGCTCTGCACCCATAGACCACACAAGGCGACGCGAATATGAGTGGAGCTCTCGAAAAATCCCTGGCCATACTGGAGTACCTGGCGGCCTATCCCGACGGTGTGCCCCTGGTGCAAATTGCCACCGATCTGAACCAATTGCGCAGCGGCTGTCACCGCACCCTGCATGAGCTGATACGGTATGGCTATGTGCGCCAGCTACCGCAGCGTGGCGACTACGCGCTGACCACCAAGATGGCTTCCATGGGCCTGAGCTTTCTGAGCAAGTCAGGGGTGGTGGACATTGCGCAACCGGTCATCAACCGTCTGGCCCAAACCACCGAAGAGCTGGTGCGCCTGGCCATCGTGGACGGTGAACGGCTCACCCTGGTGGCCAAAGCGCAGGGAGCCAAGTCTGGCCTTTTGTATGACCCCGACATGGGCATAGACCTGCGGCTTTCGTGCAGCGCGGCCGGCCAGGCATGGTTGATGACGCTGCCCGAAGACCTGGCCATCGAATACGTTTCCCACCAGGGCCTGGGTTTGCCCAAACACTACGGCCCGACTGCGCCCACCAGCGTCAAGGCCTTGCTCAAGGAGCTTGAGCAGCACCGCAAGCGTGGCTTCAGTGTGATACAGGATGCCTACGCGCTGGGCATGAGTTCCATGGCAGCCGCGATTCAGCGTCCCGGAGAGCCCAGCACCGGGGTCTTGGTGATTGCCGGGCCGTCGTCGCGTTTTTCATTGGAGCGTATGTTGTCCTTTGGCGCGGCTTTGTGTGCCGCGGCGGATGAGCTGGCGATGTCGGGGAACGCGTCGCCGCTGCTGAAGTCGGCCAACGTGGGCACCTGGGGCAATGTGGAAGACAAGCCCGCACAAGGGCGCAGGGCGGTGCGATGAGTGGCGCGCCTGATGTTGTGCGCTGTGTGGTGCCCGGGCAGGACCTGCTGGGTGAATCGCCGCTGTGGTGCGAGCGCACCCAGTCCTTGCTGTGGCTGGATATCGACGGCGGCCGTTTGCAGCGCTACCAGCCCGCCACGGGGCGGCAGGATGCGTTCACCTTTGCCCAGCGTTATGTGGGCTCGCTGGCGCTGACCCAGCACACTGGCCGTGTGTTGCTGGCGCTGGACCTGGCCTTGCACACGTTCGACATGGCCAGCGGCGAGCTGCGCCTGCTGTGTCAGGTGGAGCCGACCGATCGCGACAACCGCTTGAACGATGGCCGGTGTGATACGCAGGGCCGCTTCTGGGTGGGCAGCATGGACAACCAGTTGCACCGGCCCAATGGTGCGTTTTACCGCGTTGATGCGGACGGCGCGGTGCAGAAGATGTTTGACGACGTCATCGTCTCGAACACGGTGGCGTTTTCGCCAAACGAAGACGTGCTTTATTTCTCCGACACCCGCCGCTTCACCACCTGGCAGTTTGCGTTTGACGCGCAAAAGGGGACGCTCTCGGAGCGCCGTATTTTTGTCGACCACACCCCAACACAAACCCGGCCCGACGGCGCGTGTGTGGATGCTGACGGTTTTATGTGGAACGCCATCTTTGCCGGCGGCCGGGTGGTGCGTTACACGCCATCTGGTGAAGTTGATCGCGTGATCGAACTGCCGGTGAGCAACCCCACTTGTGTGTGCCTTGGCGGCCCCGACCTGAAGACGCTGTTCATCACCACCGCACGCAAGTTTCTGGACCGCACGCAGCTGCGCCAGCAGCCGCTGGCCGGGTCTGTGTTGGCGGTGGATGTGGACGTGGCAGGGCGAGCAGAGCGCCGTTTTGGCCCCACTGCCGCTCAACTGTCTTAGAGCTGTTTTGGCCTTTTGTGCATATTGCTAGGGCGTAGGATGCTATCTAATCAATAGTGTTCCTGGCGTGGCGCGTACCTCATTACAATTGAGAATTATTCTCAAATTGTCCATCAGCCTGTCCGCCAGCATGTCCTCTCAACGGTTCACTGCGTTTGCCAGCGTCGAAACCCTGTACCAAGAACACCATGGTTGGCTGGTGTCGCGCCTGCGTGCCAAGCTGGGCAATGTGTTTGATGCGGCCGACCTGGCACAAGACACCTTTGTGCGTGTACTCGCCAAGCGTGATGCCCCCCCGGTAGATGAGCTGCGTGCGCCGCGTGCCTACCTGAGCACCATTGCCAAGGGCCTGGTGGCTGACTTCTTTAGGCGCAAGGATCTGGAGCAGGCCTACCTGGCCGTGCTGGCGACCCTGCCCGAGCCGCAGCAGCCGTCACTCGAAGCCCGTGCCATCGTGCTGGAGGCCTTGACCGCCATCGACGCCATGCTCGACGGCTTGAAACCCGTGGTGCGCGAAACCTTTTTGCTGTCGCAGCTGGAAGGTTTGAGCTACGCCGAGATCGCCACGCGGCTGGACATCAGCATACGCAGCGTGAACAACCACATGGGCAAGGCCATCGCCCATTGTTATCTGTTGGCCCCATGAACCACAGCAGCGTTTTAGCGCCGCGCGACGAAACTGCGCTGCGCAAGGAGACCGTGGCCTGGTATGTGCGCCTGTGCTCGGGCGCGGCCACGGCCGCTGACCACCTGGCCTGGCAGCAATGGCATGCGCAACATCCCGACCATCAACGCGCCTGGCAACGCATCGCCTCCATCAGCGCCACCGTGCAGCGTGTGCCGCCGGGCATTGCCGTGCCCACCTTGCGCGCGTCCGGCCAGAGCCGCCAGCGTGTGGACGCCGGGCGGCGCCAGTTGCTGCGTGGTCTGGCCTTGTTTGCGGGCACGGGCAGCTTGGCTGTGGTGTCTTACCGCATGGCCGAGCGCCATGCCTTGTGGCACAGCTGGATGGCCGAGTACAGCACCGGCGTGGGCCGGCAGCGCGAGCTGGCCCTGGCCGACGGCTCCCACATGATGCTCAATACCGCCAGCGCCGCCGATGTGGTGTTCAGCGAGCAGCAACGCCTGGTGCGTCTGTGGGCCGGCGAGGTGTTGATCGAAACCGCGCGGTACCGCCAGCTGGGCAGCGCGCAAAGCAGCCAACGCCCGTTTGTGGTCGAGACCTCCCATGGCCGTGTGCGCGCCTTGGGCACACGCTTCACCGTGCACCGGCAAGCCGAGCAAACTGTGGTCAACGTGCTGGACGATGCGGTGGAAGTGCGCCCGGCAGACCCGGCGGCAAACACGGTGCTGCTGCATGCGGGTCAGCAGATCAGCTTCACCCGCGCGGGCACCGGGCCATTGCTGCCCGCCGACGCCATGGCCGGCGCCTGGGACAGCGGCAGCCTGGTCGTCAGCGACCAAGCCCTGGGCGCGGTGGTGGCACAACTGGCGCGTTACCGCCATGGTCATTTGGAATGTGACCCGGCCGTCGCAGGTATCCGTGTGTCGGGGGCCTTTCCCTTGAACGATATCGACAAGGCGCTGGCGGTGATCACCAAGACCTTCCCGGTGCGCGTGCACTCGTTGACGCGTTTTTGGGTGCATGTGGTGCCGGCGTAAAGACGCTGCAGTTTTTTTCTAAACACCTTGCACGTTTTTTGATTTCGTACGGCCTACACCTAAGAGCCTGTTCGCGATCTATTGGCACCCCCCATGGATATTGAGCCGGCGTCTTTGACGCATTCAACTGCATTCGTCCTAACGATCCGTCCAAGGTGTTCATGTCTTCTTTGCCATCCCGGTTCTCCCGCCAGCCACGCGCTGCGTTATCGCCTCTTGCCATTGCCATCTGGGTCGCCATCAGCGCAGCCCCCACCCTGACCGCACACGCCGCAGAACAAGTCGCAGCCGCGGCAGCGGCCGCCAAGTCGTACCAGATTTCCGCCGGCCCTCTGGCCAGCGTGTTGGGCCGGTTTGCCGCGGCCTCGGGTGTGGCCCTGTCTTTCGACCCGGCCATGGTGAAAGACCTGCAGTCGCCGGGCTTGCAGGGCAGTTATGCCGTGCCCGCCGGCTTCTCGGCCCTGCTCACCGGTGCCGGCCTGGAGGCGGTGGACCGTGGCAACGGTGAGTACACCTTGCGCAAGACGGTGTTGAATGCGCCGTCCTCGGCAGCGGGTGCCAGCCTGGCGGCGGTCACCGTTACCGCGCAGGCCGATGTGTCGGGCACTTCTGAGGGCACAGGTTCGTACGCCGCCAGTTTTAGCCGCTCGGCCACGGGCCTGAACCTGTCGCTGCGCGAAACCCCGCAGTCCATCAGCGTGATCACGCGCCAGCGCATGGACGACCAGGGCCTGTTGCAGCTCACCGATGTGCTGCAGCAGACCACCGGCCTGTACGTCAACCAGTCGGGTGCTGCGGGCAGCGACTCCACCACCATTTATTCGCGTGGTTACGCCGTCAACACCTACCAGATCGACGGTGTGACGCAAGTCAACAGCAACTACGACATGCAGTTCCAAACCGACGACATGGTGCTGTACGACCGCGCCGAGGTGGTGCGTGGCGCCACCGGCATGATGAGTGGTGTGGGCTCGCCGGGCGCGGCCATCAACCTGGTGCGCAAACGGCCGACCGAAGCATTCCAGGCGTCGGTGCAACTGCAAGCCGGTTCGTGGAATTTCAAGCGCGCCGAGCTCGATATCGGCGGCCCGCTGAACCAGGCCGGCACGCTGCGCGGCCGCTTGATTGGCGCCTGGCAAGACAACGACTCGTTTGTCGA
>NZ_JBMOXA010000047.1:0-17904 GCF_049316285.1 Variovorax sp. HJSM1_2
CTGCGCCGCACTGTAGGCCGCACCACTGGGGTTGGAAGGCGAATTCAAGAACAGCCAGCGTGTGCGGGGCGTGATGGCGCCATCCAACTGCTCTGCGCTCAGGCGAAAACCTTGCGCCTCGCTACATGGCAGCAGCACCGGCACGCCGCCGCAGATCTGCACCATGTCGGCATACGAGGTCCAGAACGGCGCCGGCAAGATGACTTCATCACCCGGGTTGAGGCTGGCCATCAGCGCGTTGAAGATCACTTGTTTGGCACCGGCGCCTACGCTGATTTCGTTGGGCGCAAAGGCCAGTTTGTTGTCGCGCGCAAACTTGTGTTGCACCGCTGCGCGCATGGCCGGGCTGCCGTCCAGCACGGTGTAGCGGGTGTCGCCACGCGCCAGGGCCCGTGCGGCGGCCTCGCAGATGTGTGGCGGCGTGTCGAAGTCGGGCTCGCCTGCGCCCAGCACAATCACCGGGCGGCCGGCGCGTTTCAAGGCGTTGGCATGGTCGGTGATGCGCAGGATTTCCGACACACCGATGGCGCGCACCCGCTGCGCGGGTGCGAAGGGTGCGACGGGCGCAAATGGGGTGCTCATTTGAGGTAAGACTCCAGCGGTTTGTCGTTAGGGGCGGCCATCAACTGCTTGAGCGAGGCGCTCATGGCCAGGTTCAGGCTGGTGTTGCGCGGCGGAATCGGGCTCATGAACCACTTGCTGTAGATCTTCTCCATTTCGCCCGATTGCATGAGGCGCTGCAGCACACCATCGACGGCGGCCTTGAACGCCGGGTCGTCTTTGCGGAACAGCAGGGCGATGGGCTCCGAGCCCAACACTTCTCCGACGATGCGGTAGGCGCCAGGGTTTTTCGACGTGGCGATGATGCCGGCGAGCAGGTTGTCGTCGAGCACAAAGGCATCGGCCCGGCCAGATTCAAGCAGCAGAAAACTCTCGTTGTGGTCTTTGCCCATGACGGTATTGATCTGCACGTTTTGCTTGCGCAGCAACTGCACGGCGGTGGTGCCGGTGGACGCGACCACGGTGCGCCCGGCCAGTTGTGCCACCGAGGTGATGCCCGAATCCACCTTGGTCGCCATGCGCACCTCGCTCACGTAAGTGGTCAGCGCAAACGCCACCTGCTGCTGGCGCGCCAGGTTGTTGGTGGTGGGGCCGCAGCCGATGTCGAGTGTGCCGTTCTGCACCAGCGGCAAAGTGTTTTGCGCGGTGACCGCCATGTATTCGAGCTTGGCATTCGGCGCGATTTCCTTCAGCACGCGTTCGCACAGTTCCACGTGGTAGCCGATGTATTTTTCATTCGCCCCCAGCGCATAGGCCATGGGCGGCGAGGCTTCGCGCACACCCAGCACGACCCGGCCGCTGCTCTTGATCTTGTCCAGCGTGCCGGTGGTGGACTGCGTGTGGGCGCTGAGCGACAGCGCCAGCAGGGCGGTGGCAGCAGCAAGTTTTCGAATGGTGATGGCCATGTTTTTGTCTCCAGTGAATTGTTTTGGGAATCGGCTTTATCGCCCGTGACGGCCCGCCAATATCGGCGAAGACGGTCGTTTTGGATAACGACAAATGCGAACCAGTTGATGCGAAAATGGAATGAACTTGTAGAAAAATAAGGAGCGTCTAGCGCATGTCACGTGAGCGTTCAAGGCTTGATTTCCTTTCGCAGTGCAAATGGCGTTCATTCCAGGGGTGAATCACCATGTTTCGTAAAACATTCCTGCCTGCGGTGTCGGATCTGCAGGCGTTCGAGTCCGCCGCGCGCCACACCAGCATCTCGCGTGCGGCCGAGGAACTGCACCTCACCCAAAGCGCGGTGTCGCGCAAGATCGGCCAACTCGAAGGGCAACTGGGCATGGCTTTGTTCCACCGTGTGCGCCAGCGGGTGGTGTTGACGGATGCCGGGCGGGTCTATGCGGCCGACGTGCGTGCCGCCCTGCAGCAGTTGTCGGCCGCGACGCAAAAAGCCATGTCCTATGTGGAAGGTGATGGGCTGTTGAACCTGGCGGTGTTACCCACCTTTGGCACCAGGTGGTTGATCCCGCGCCTGGGCGACTTTGCGCGCCTGCACCCCAAGGTCACCGTCAACATGGCCGCGCGTACCGAGCCCTTCGACTTTGCGCAGGCGCCGCTGGATGCGGCGATTCATTTCGGCGCACCGCATTGGGCGGGCGCCGTGTGTGAGTTTCTGATGCACGAGCAGGTGGTGCCACTGTGCAGCCCGGCGTATCACGTGCAGTTGGGCTTCCAGCGTGTGCAGGACCTGACCAAGGCCGTGTTGCTGCAGCAGACCACGCGCCCCAGCCAATGGGCCGACTGGTTCGAGCAGGTGGGTGTGGATGTTCAACACGCTTTGCGCGGGCCGCGTTTTGAGCAGTTCTCCATGATTGCGCAAGCGGCGGTGTCGGGCCTGGGGGCGGCGCTGTTGCCGCGGTTCTTGGTGGAAGCCGAAATCGCCGCGGGCACGCTGGTGCAACTGTTTCCGCAGGCCCTGAGCAGTCGTGAGGCCTACTATCTGGTGTACCCAGAATCGCGTGCCGAGGCACCGCTGGTGCGCGCGTTTCGCGACTGGATCTGTGCGGCGGCGGCTGCGCACTGAGCCCGGTTCACGGCGGCTTGGCCATCTCGCGCAGCAGGGCGTTGAACTGCTCGGCGGTTTCGTGTTGCACCAGCGCTGGCCCAATCCATGGCGGGAACCAAAAGCCGGGCTCGGCTTCGGCGTGGTAGGTCAGGCGTGTGCCGGTGCCTTCAGGTTCGAGCTGCATCAGGCTGTCGGCGCGCTGCAGGTTGCCGCCCACGCCATGGGCGCGGATCTGTACCATGGGGCTGAGCTGGATTTCGCGTATGGATTCGAACTGGCTTGAGAAAACGCCATACCGCGCCACGCCTTTTTGCTGCACCGTCAGGCTTTTTTCACCGCGCGCAATGATCTCGCTGCTGCTCAGATTGGGGATGATGCTGGCCATGTGCTCGAAATCGGTGAGCACCGCCCATGCACGCGCCAGCGGGGCTGGGGTGTGAAGCGTCAGGTCCACCGTGAAGTGGTTTCCTTTGTGCTCCACATGGACATCGCTGTCTGCCACTGGTGTGAAGTCGTCGGCGGCTGCCGCGCTTGTGGCCTCGCCCCAAAGAGGCACACATCCCGCCAGCAACATCAACATCGCAAAAGCTCTGCGCAACATGGTGACTCCTTGTCTGTGGCTTATGCACCGGTGTCAAATTTTCAGTCGTTTGCAAAACTGTAAGGGCCACCGCGCTCCAGCGCACGCTGGTAGGCCGGCCGTGCATGGATGTTTGCCAGCCAGGCCAGGGCCTTGGGGCGGCTGGCATCCAGGCCCGCGCGTTGGCGCGCGGCTTCCAGCGGAAAACTCATCTGGACATCGGCCGCACTGAATTCGGCCCCGGCCAGCCACGCGCTGCGCTGCAGTTCCGCCTCGATGAAATCGAGTTGGCGCTTGAGATTCGGCTCCACCAAGCTGCCCAGCACCTTGTTGGCAATGGCCTTGGCGATGGGTTTGGCGAAGAACGGCATCCTGGTGCTCTTGATGCGCTCAAACACCAGCTTGAGCAACAGCGGCGGCATGGCCGAGCCCTCGGCGAAGTGCAGCCAGTAGCGGTAGCGCAGGTGCTCGGGCGAACCTGCGGCCGGTACCAGGCGGCCATTGCCGTAGCGCTCCATAACGTACTCGATGATGGCGCCGGTTTCGGCCACGGTGATGTCGCCGTCGGTGATCACCGGCGACTTGCCCAGCGGGTGCACCTGGCGCAACTCGGGCGGCGCCAGCATGGTGTCGGGGTCGCGCTGGTAATGCTTGATCTCGTAGGCAATGCCTAGTTCTTCGAGCAGCCACAACACACGTTGCGAGCGGGAGTTGTTGAGGTGGTGAACGGTGATCATGGTGTAAGTGTGGAAAGTGATAGAGGCATTGTGCGACCTCTGGGGATGCTCTGCATACCTGCCGCGCAGCCTGCAGGTCTTGTCCCACGCCACAGTCAGGGCACACCGACAGGGCCTGGCCCAAATGCCCGACAAACCACGGCAGCGTGCGTCCATACAGTGAACCCACTTGCCGCAGCCCATAGGCGGAAAGCCTTCAAAACATCCATTCTGAACAAGGTGACAACATGAAAAACACTTTCAAACTGCTTCTGGCTTGTGCGCCGATATTGCTGGTGGCATGTGGTGGTGGTGGCGATGACAACCTGGATGACCGCGTCGACATTGCCGACCCTAAGGTGCGCCTGGTGCACGCGGTGCCGCTGGCCCCGAACGTAGCGCTGTACCGCGACAACGTATTGCAGGCCGACGCCGCGAATTTGCCTTACAAGGGTGCGTCTAAGTACTTCGACGTCTCGACCTCCAGCGCCACCTGGTCGGTGCGCACCGTGACCGGAGATGTGGCGGTAGGCCAGCAAAATTTTGAGGCCACGCGTGGCAACAAGTTCACCTTGGTGGCGGTGCCGGATTCGGGCTCTGGGGCCGAGGTGCTGTTGATCCGCGACCCTTACAACAAGAGCCTGACCAGCGACCGCGCACGTGTCCGCGTGCTCAATGCCGCGTTCAACGCGCCCGACGTAGACGTGTATGTGACCGAACCGAATGCCGACCTCAGCGCTATCTCGCCCAACTTTGCTTCGGTGGACTACAAGGCGGCCGAGCCCAAGTCTGGCAGTGACTCCAACGAGTTTGCCGGGGGCAACCACGCTTATTGGTTGACCATCACGGTGGCTGGCTCCAAGGTTCCGGTGTTCCGTGCGCCCATTACTTCGCCAGACAACGGCGACTGGATCGTCACGCTGCTGCCTGATTCGTTGACGCCGTTGGACCTGAAGGTATTGTTGGTGAAGGCCAACGATGCGGCCAGTACCTCGGAAGAAGTTCCTAACGCGCTCTAAGTCAAACCAATCAAGCGCTTTTGTTCCCCTCTTTGGGCCCTCTCGGCGTTTCGCTGGGCGGGCCTTTTTTTGTGCTCAACTTAGTCGTTCACCAAGACGAGCTTGCCCAACACCGCACGGCCATTCAGCAAGGCATATGCCTTGGGCAGATCGGCCATGGCCAACGTGGCGTGGATAGCCGGCTTGATGCGCCCGGCAAGATACCACTGCACCAGTTGCGCCATGGCGGCCGCATTCGCCTTGGGTTCCTGTTTGGCAAAGCCGCCCCAGAACACGCCCACCACCGAGGCACCTTTGAGCAAGGCCAGGTTGAAGGGCAGGGCCGGAATGGCGCCGCCCGCAAACCCCACGACCAGGTAACGCCCGCGCCAGGCGATGGAGCGAAATGCCGGCTCGGCCAGGTCGCCGCCGACCGGGTCGTAAATCACGTCGGGGCCTTTGCCTTCGGTCAGCGCCTTGAGTGCATCGCGTAGATTTTCGCGGCTGTAGTTGATGCTGGCGTCGGCGCCCAGCGTTTTGCAGAAGGCGCACTTTTCATCGGTCGACGCCGCGGCGATCACACGGGCTCCCACGGCCTTGGCAATCTGTATGGCCGAAGTGCCGACGCCGCCTGCGGCCCCCAGCACCAGCACGGTTTCTCCGGCTTTGAGTTGGGCGCGGTCCACCAGCGCGTGGTGCGAGGTGGCGTAGGTCATGGTGAAGGCGGCGGCATCGGCAAACGGAAAGCCATCGGGCAGCGGCATGCACACGGCGGCAGGTGCGATGGCATGGCTGCCAAAGCCGCCAGTGCCGGTGAGCGTGACGACGTTTTGCCCGGGGTGCAACTGGCGCACGTTGGCGCCCACGGCCTCCACCACGCCGGCAAACTCGGCACCGGGCACAAACGGCAGTGGCGGCTTGAGTTGGTATTTGTTCTGCACGATCAGCAGGTCGGGGTAGTTCAGGCTCGCCGCCTTGATGGCGATGCGCACCTCGTCCGGCCCGGGCTCAGGGGCGGGAATTTCTTTCCACGTGAGGGCGTCTACGCCGATGGGGTTTTCGCATAACCAGGCGTGCATAAGAGGTCTCCAGTCTGTGGCGTCAGTAGTTGGCGTCGGGGGTTCTCAAAGGTTCATGTGTTCATCATAGGCCCCACCTACAATGCCCGTTGCTCATGAAAATCCTCATCTCCAACGACGACGGCTACCAGGCACCCGGCATCGTCGCACTGTACGAAGCCCTGAAAGACGTGGCCGAAGTCGAAGTGGTCGCGCCGGAACACAACAACAGCGCCAAATCGAACGCACTCACGCTGGCGGCGCCGCTGTATGTGCACACGGCGCACAACGGCTTTCGCTACATCAACGGCACACCCGCAGACTGTGTGCACATCGCACTCACGGGTTTGCTGGGCTATCGGCCCGATCTGGTGGTCTCCGGCATCAACAACGGCGCCAACATGGGCGACGACACCATCTACTCCGGCACCGTGGGCGCCGCCATGGAAGGTTATTTGTTTGGTGTGCCGGCGATTGCCTTTTCGCAAACCAAACGCGGCTGGGAGCATATTGACGACGCCGCCCGGGTGGCGCGCGAGATGGTGCAGCGCATGCTGCAGCAGCAACTGGTGGGCGCACAGCCCTGGCTGCTGAACGTGAACATTCCCAATTTGCCTTATGCCGACATCAAGCCCATGAAGGTGTGCCGGTTGGGCCGCCGCCACGCGGCCGAAAAAGTCATCACCATGAACAGCCCGCGCGGCGAAACCATGTACTGGATTGGCGACGCCGGCCCGGTGAAAGACGATGCCGACGGCACCGATTTCCACGCCACCACGCTGGGCCATGTGGCCATGACGCCGCTGCAGGTTGACCTCACCGACCACGAACACCTGCGTTATTGGGCGCAGACGGCGGCGCAATTGGTGGGCGACAAACCGGCCGACGAGGCCCAAGGCGCGTGACGGCATGACAGCACCCCAGCGCCCCAGCTTCCCCGCCCGTATCGACCTGCATTCGGGCAAACCGACTGGCAAAACCGTCACCCCTGCACCCACTCCTAAAACGAGAGCGGTTCCCGCAACTGCAGCAGGCGTTAACGGCTTGAATCCCTTGAAAAAAACCAATACCGCCAGCGCGGTGGCCTTGGCGCCCATGGCGTCGTCGCTGGCGCCGCGCGGCTTTGGCATGGACTCTGCCGCCATGCGCGCACGCCTGGCACAGCACCTGGCGAATACCGGCATCAGCTCCAAGGCCGTGCTGCAGGCGATTGGCACGGTGGAGCGCCACCGCTTTGTGGATACCGCGCTGGTCAACCAGGCCTACGAAGACACCAGCTTGCCGATTGGCCTGGGCCAGACGATTTCCAAGCCGAATGTGGTGGCGCGCATGATAGAGCTGCTGCTGCAGTCCGAACTGGCCAGCCGTGGACCGTTGACGCGTGTGCTGGAAATCGGCACCGGCTGCGGCTACCAGGCGGCGGTGCTGGCCGAACTGGTGCGCGAGGTCTACAGCATAGAGCGGCTCCGCGGCCTGCACGAAAAGGCGCGTGCCAACCTGCGTCCGTTCAAACTCGCCAATGTGCATCTGCTGCTGGGCGACGGCATGTTGGGCTACCCCAAGGGCGGGCCTTATGCGGGCATCATCTCTGCGGCCGGCGGTGAAGCCGTGCCACAGGCCTGGCTGGAACAGCTGGCCGTGGGCGGGCGGCTGGTGGCGCCCACCGTCACCCATGGCGGGCAGCAGGCGCTGGTGGTGATAGACCGCAGCGCACAGGGCCTGCACCAGCAGGTGCTCGAGGCGGTTCACTTTGTCCCCTTAAAATCAGGCATTGCTTGAAGGAATTACTCATGGTTGGTTTGCGTGGTCAAGGGTGGAAAACCGGCTTGTTGCTGGCAGTGGTCGCAGGGTTGGCGGGATGTTCGTTTTCAAACAATGCGCGGCGCACAGCGCCTATAGAAGAGCGCGGCACCTACTCGTCTGCCAATGGCGAAACGGGCGCCACCGAGGTCACGCCTGCGAAGCCACTGCCCGGTGCTGAAAACGCTGGCCGTCCTGGCTACTACACCGTCAAGCCGGGCGACACGCTGATCCGCATCGGCCTGGACAACGGCCAAAGCTGGCGTGACATCGCCCGTTGGAACAATCTCGAAAATCCGAACATCATCGAAGTCGGCCAGGTGCTGCGCGTGGTCACCCCAGGCGCGACGCCCAGCGGTGACAACGGTGTGGTGACGCGCCCGGTCACGTCGTCCACGGTCACTGCTGCATCGGCTGCATCCTCGGGGGCCGCAACGGCCACGGCTGCTGCATCGGCGGCTTCGGCTGCGGCCGCCGCCAACGCCGGTGCGGCCAGTGCTGCCGCAGCTGCCAAGCCTGCGCCAGCCTCGTCGGCACCAGCCGCTTCCGCCGGCGCCGATGACGTGGCCTTCATCTGGCCCGTGAGCGGCGCCCTGTTGAATGGCTTCGACGAAGCCAAGAACAAAGGCCTTGATCTGGGTGGCAAAGCCGGTGACCCGGTGCTGGCCGCAGCCGATGGACGTGTGGTCTATGCCGGTGCCGGCCTGCGTGGTTACGGCAACCTCATCATCCTGAAACACAACAACACTTTTCTTACCGCCTACGCACACAACCAGACTCTGTTGGTCAAAGATGACCAAACCGTGCGCAAGGGCCAGAAGGTGGCCGAAATGGGCAGCACCGACGCCGACCGCGTGAAGCTGCATTTTGAAATCCGTCGCCAGGGCAAGCCGGTCGATCCGGCCAAGTACCTGCCCGCGAGGTAGGAGCAGCATGAAAAAACCCAACGCCGCCGGCCAGAAAATGGACTTGGACGCGTTGGGTGCTCCGGTGCCTGGGCCTGCGAAAGCAGCAAAGCCCAGCCCACCGACGGATGCAGCAGGCGCAGCTGATCCCACCGATCTTTCTGATCCACCAGACCCCGCCCCCTTTGCCGAACCGGACGCGGCTGCTTTAGCCGAGATCGCGGCCTTGGCCAGTCACCCTGCGAGCGAGTTGCTCGAGCCTGCAGCCTTCCCGCCGCTGCCGCACAAGCGCAACGCGGGCTCGTCGACGCGCAGTGGCGACGGTTTGGACGCGGTTTCCAGCGCCTCTGCTGCGGCCGGGGACGGTGGCGACATCCTCACCAAATACTTGCGCGATGTGCGCCGCACCACGCTGTTCACCCCCACAGAAGAATTCGAGATGGCGACGCGCGCGCGCGGCGGCGACTTTGCGGCGCGCCAGGCCATGATCGAACACAACCTGCGCTTGGTGGTGAGCATCGCCAAGTTCTACCTGGGCCGAGGTGTGCCGCTGAGCGACTTGATCGAAGAGGGCAACCTGGGGCTGATGCACGCCATCGACAAGTTCGAACCGGAGCGGGGCTTTCGTTTTTCCACCTATGCCACCTGGTGGATACGGCAGGCGGTAGAGCGTGCGGTGATGAACCAAGGCCGGGCGATTCGCCTGCCGGTGCATGTGGTGCGTGAGCTGCAGCAGGTGCTGCGCGCTCGCCGCACCTTGGAGAACGATTCGGCCTTTTCGGCGCTGCGCCCCGAGGGCGTACGTGTGGAGGACGTGGCCAGCCTGCTGGGCCGCGATCCACACGTGGTGGCGGATCTGCTGGCGCTGGCCGAAACGCCACGTTCGCTAGACGCCTCGCTGGACCGTGCCGAAGACGGCAGCAACATCGGAGATTCGCTGCCCGATGAAAACGCCGTCGACCCCTCCACCACGACGCACGATCACGAGGTCGGGCACTTGCTCGACCAGTGGGTTGGCATGTTGTCGGTGCGCGAGCGCGAGGTGTTGGATGCGCGTTATGGCCTGCATGACCGCGAACCCGAAACCCTGGAGGTGCTGAGCGAGCGCTTGGGACTGACGCGTGAACGGGTGCGCCAGATCCAGGTGGAGGCGCTACGCAAATTGCGCGTGCACCTGGGGCGCAATGGCATAGGCAAAGACGCTTTGTTTTGACGCACATGAAAAAGGCCTGCGCACGCGGGGTGCGCAGGCCTTGGCCTAGGCTGTAGAAGCCTTGCGGGCTTCTTCCGGGTTTTAGGAGACGCCTTTTTCCAGGAAACGCTGTGCGTCCAAAGCGGCCATGCAGCCGGTGCCAGCGCTGGTGATGGCTTGGCGGTAGATGTGGTCCTGCACGTCGCCCGCGGCAAACACGCCCGGCACACTGGTCATGGTGGCCAGGCCTTGCAGGCCCGAGCGTGTCACGATGTAGCCGTCTTTCATCTCCAGTTGGCCCTGGAAGATGTCGGTATTGGGTTTGTGGCCAATGGCGATGAAGCAGCCGTGCACGGCAATGTCTTTGGTGCTGCCGTCTTGTGTGTTCTGCAGGCGCACACCGGTCACGCCGGAGGCGTCACCCAGTACTTCTTGCAGGGTGTGGAACAGTTGCAGCTCGATCTTGCCGGCGGCCACTTTTTCCATCAGCTTGTCGACCAGAATGGCTTCGGCCTTGAACTTGTCGCGGCGGTGTATCAGTGTGACCTTGCTGGCGATGTTGGACAAGTACAACGCCTCTTCCACGGCGGTATTGCCGCCGCCGACCACGCAAACCTCTTGCTCGCGGTAGAAGAAGCCGTCGCAAGTGGCGCAACCGGATACACCGCGGCCCATGAAAGCGCTTTCCGATTCCAGGCCCAGGTATTGGGCCGAGGCGCCGGTGCACAGAATCAACGCGTCGCAGGTGTAGCTGCCGCTATCCCCCTTGAGGCGGAACGGGCGCTGGCTGAAGTCGACCTCGTTGATGTGGTCAAAGATGATTTCCGTCTTGAAGCGCTCGGCATGCTCCTGAAAGCGCTGCATCAATTCTGGACCTTGCACACCCGCCACATCGGCCGGCCAGTTGTCGACTTCGGTGGTGGTCATCAGTTGGCCGCCCTGGGCGATGCCGGTGATCAGCACTGGATCGAGGTTGGCACGTGCGGCATAAACCGCCGCGGTGTAACCGGCGGGGCCGGAGCCGAGAATGAGGACCTTGGCGTGTTTGGTGGCTGACATTGTTAAAAAAACCTGTAGTTGAATTCGTGGGTTGCCGTGTACAGTTTGCGTCTGGTTACAAAACTTCAAGCCATGACGCTACACGTGCGTGGTTACCCTTGGAGGGAATTTTGCCTTGTTTGTAATCACCCACCCCTAGATGGGGCCTAAGGAAGGATTTTTGATGTCGATGTTGTCAAATCTGGATCTGCTGCTGCGTGTGCCCCTGTTTTCGATGATGACGCCGGAGCAAGCAGAGGTGGTTGCGCGAGCCGTCATTAAACAAAAATTCAAACGCGGTGAAATCATTGTCGAACAAGGCCGCAAATCCAACGCCTTGTTCATCGTGCTCAGTGGCCGTGCGCGCGTGCTCACGACCGATGCGCGGGGGCGCGAGGTGATTTTGGCGACATTGCAAACCGGCGATTACATCGGTGAGATGAGCTTGATCGACAACGAGCCGCACTCCGCCACCGTGCTCACCGAAAGCCCTACCGACTGCCTGATGCTGGGCCGCCCGGAATTCGAGCATTGCCTGAGCGAAAACGCGGCCATGGCGCGTGCGGTGATGACGGGGCTGGTGAAACGTTTGCGCCGCGCCGACCAGAAAATCGAATCGCTGGCGCTGATGGACGTTTATGGCCGCGTGGCCCACGTACTGCTGGAGCAAGCCGGCCCCGACGCAGAAGGCCATATGGTCATACGCGAGAAGATTTCGCGCCAGGATGTGGCCAAAATGGTCGGCGCCTCGCGCGAAATGGTCAGCCGGGTGATGAAGGATCTGGAAGAGCGTGGTTACATCCAGAGCCGTGACAACGGCTCCATGGCACTGAAATCGGTGCTGGGCACACTGACCTGACTCTTGGGGCTGAAGTGCCCGCCATGCCCCTGGTGGAGTCGGCGGGCGATGCAAAGGCCTGAGCGCAACAGCCACTTACAGTTGGTTTGCGCGCTGTAGCGATCAAGTCGGCTGTTCAATGCGTTAAGCTTGGGTGCATTCATTGCCCATGACTTACTCGCTTAACACTCTCAATTCTTCTGGTCCCGTCTCGTCCCCGCTGCGCAGCGGGGTGCGCCGCTTTGTGCGCGAGATTGGTTTGATCCTCGGGCTGCTGGCCCTGGTGTTCTGGCTGCTGGCCATGTTCAGCTACAGCCCACAAGATGCCGCTTGGTCGACCACGGGCCAGGTGGCCGAGGTACGCAACTGGGCCGGCCGGCTTGGCGCCTGGGTGGCCGATCTCAGCTACTTTTTGTTTGGTTTCTCTGTCTGGTGGTGTTTTGCCGCCGGTTTGCGTTTTTGGCTGGCCACGCTGGCCGACTGGATGCGTGGTGCGGATGCCTTGCCGAAAAACGGCAAGGGAGAAGAAGTCCATTGGCTGGAAACCCGTGCCGCCTTCTGGTGTGGCCTGGTGTTGCTGCTGTGCGCTAGCACGTCGCTGGAATGGACGCGCCTTTATCGGCTGGAATCCTATCTGCCAGGGCAGGGCGGTGGTGTGCTGGGTTATGTGGTGGGCCCCTTCAGCAGCAAGTGGCTCGGGTTTGCCGGGTCTGGCCTGGTGTGGATCGTCTTGGGCCTGGTGGGCCTGTCGGCGGTGTTCCGTTTCTCCTGGGGCCAAGTGGCCGAGAGCCTGGGCGCGCGAGCCCATGCGCTGATCGAAACCCGGCGCGAGAAACGTGAAGTGGCGCAAGACCTTGAGGTCGGCAAAAAAGCCGCGCGTGAGCGTCAAGTGGTGGTGAGCGAAGAACGCGTGGAAATTGAAGCCCATCACCCCACGCCGGTGTTGATCGAGCCGGTGCTGGTCGAACCACCCAAGAGCCAGCGCGTCGCCAAGGAGCGCCAGAAGCCGCTGTTCAGCGAGCTGCCCGACTCCAAGCTGCCGCAGGTTGATTTGCTCGACTCGGCGCAGGCACGCCAGGAAACCGTGGCCCCCGAGACGCTGGAGATGACCAGCCGCATGATAGAGAAGAAGTTGAAAGACTTCGGTGTCGAAGTGCGCGTGGTGCTGGCTTCGCCGGGGCCGGTGATCACCCGTTATGAGATCGAGCCCGCCACGGGTGTCAAAGGCTCGCAGATCGTTGGCCTGGCGAAAGACCTGGCGCGCAGCTTGAGCCTGGTGTCGATTCGGGTGGTGGAAACCATTCCCGGCAAGAACTACATGGCGCTGGAGCTGCCCAACGCCAAACGCCAGTCGATCCGTTTGTCCGAAATCCTGGGTTCTTCGGTCTACCACGAGGCCAAGTCCATGCTCACCATGGGCCTGGGCAAAGACATTGTCGGCAACCCCATCGTCGCCGACCTGGGCAAGATGCCGCACGTCTTGGTGGCCGGTACCACCGGCTCGGGTAAGTCGGTGGGGATCAACGCCATGATCCTGTCGCTGCTCTACAAAGCCGAGGCGCGTGACGTGCGTATGCTGATGATCGATCCGAAGATGCTGGAAATGTCGGTCTATGAAGGCATTCCGCATTTGCTGGCCCCCGTGGTCACCGACATGAAACAAGCGGCGCACGGCCTGAACTGGTGTGTGGCCGAGATGGAGCGCCGCTACAAGCTCATGAGCAAGCTGGGCGTGCGCAACCTGGCTGGCTACAACGCCAAGATCGACGAAGCCAAGGCGCGTGAAGAATTCATCTACAACCCGTTCAGCCTCACGCCGGACGAGCCCGAACCGCTGCAACGCCAGCCCCACATCGTGGTGGTGATCGACGAGTTGGCCGACCTGATGATGGTTGTTGGCAAGAAGATAGAAGAGCTGATTGCGCGCCTGGCTCAAAAGGCGCGGGCCGCGGGCATCCACCTGATTCTGGCCACCCAGCGCCCCAGCGTGGACGTGATCACCGGCCTGATCAAGGCCAACATCCCCACACGTATCGCGTTCTCCGTGGGTTCCAAGATCGACAGCCGCACCATCCTCGACCAAATGGGCGCCGAGGCGCTGCTGGGCATGGGTGACATGCTCTACATGGCCAGCGGCACGGGTTTGCCTATCCGTGTACACGGCGCATTTGTCAGCGACGAAGAGGTGCACCGCGTGGTGAATTACCTCAAGACCCAAGGCGAGCCGGACTACATCGAAGGTGTGCTCGAAGGCGGCACCGTGGATGGCGAGGGCGGCTCGGATGGTGATGCCGATGGCGACAGCGGCGAGAAAGACCCGATGTATGACCAGGCCGTGGAAGTGGTGTTGAAAGACCGCAAGGCCAGCATCTCCTACGTGCAGCGCAAACTGCGCATTGGCTACAACCGCTCGGCACGCCTGCTCGAAGACATGGAAAAAGCCGGCCTGATCAGCGCCTTGAGCTCCAACGGCCAGCGCGAAGTGCTGGTGCCCCCGCGCAGCGAGTAAACACCGTGCGGCACACTTTCAAGTGTGCCGTGCCTCTGGAGAAGCCATGCAATACCCTGTTTTCCCGCGCCGTGTTTTTTTTGCTATTTTGATAGCTGGCACCGTACAGCTGGCAAGCGCAGACGGCCTTAAAAGCTTGGAAGATTTCATGAAGGGCACGCAGTCCGGCCGCGCCGACTTCAGCCAGGTCGTGACCTCTCCGCCCAAAGATGGCCAGGTCGCGCGCAGCAAGACTTCCAGCGGGCAATTCGAGTTTCAACGGCCGAACAAATTTCGCTTCGTCTACAAAAAACCGTTTGAGCAAACCATTGTGGCCGACGGCAAAACGCTGTGGCTGTATGACGCTGACCTGAACCAGGTCACCCAGCGCGCGCAGGACAAGGTATTGGGCAGCACACCCGCTGCGCTGCTGGCCAGCACGCCCGATCTACAAGCCTTGCGCGCCGACTTCAACCTGGTCGCGGCGCCGGATGCCGACGGCCTGCAGTGGGTACAGGCCACACCCAAAGCCAAAGACACCCAGGTGCAGAACGTGCGTGTGGGCTTTGAGGGCAGCCGCCTGGCGGTGCTGGATATTCTGGATGGTTTCGGCCAGCGCTCGGTCATCACCTTCCGCCAGTTTGAAAGCAACCCCAAGCTGGCGGCCGAAGTGTTTCAGTTCAAAGCCCCCGCTGGCGCCGATGTGCTGAAGCCTTGAAACGCTGGATGATTTAGTCCCATGTCCGATCTGTTCGCCACCGCACCCGTGGCCCCGTTGGCCGAGGCCCTGCGCCCGAAAACATTGGACGAAGTGATAGGCCAGTCGCACCTGCTCGGGCCGGGCAAACCGCTGAAGCTGGCGTTCCAGTCGGGCAAACCACATTCGATGATTCTGTGGGGCCCGCCGGGCGTAGGCAAAACCACGCTGGCGCGGCTCACGGCGCAGGCTTTTGACTGCCAGTTCATCGCTTTGTCGGCGGTGTTTTCCGGCGTCAAAGACATCCGCGCAGCCATGGAGCAGGCGCAGCAATACCTCTCGCAAGGGCAGGCGACGATCTTGTTCGTGGACGAGATCCACCGCTTCAACAAGTCTCAGCAGGATGCGCTACTGCCGTATGCCGAGAGCGGACTGGTCACCTTCATCGGTGCGACGACGGAAAACCCATCGTTTGAAGTGAACTCGGCGCTGTTGTCGCGTGCGCAGGTCTATGTGCTCAAGTCCTTGACCGACGACGAACTGAAGCTGCTGCTGGCCCGCGCCCAGGAAAAAGCGCTGGGTGATTTAAGCTTTGACGACGCCGCCAGCAATACCCTCGTGGGTTATGCCGATGGGGATGCGCGCCGCTTCCTGAACCTGCTGGAGCAATGCCAGACTGCTGCGGGCGCGGCCGGTGTGACCCACATCAATGCCGACTTTGTGCAGAACGCGCTGAGCCTGAACGCGCGCCGTTTCGACAAGGGTGGCGACAACTTCTACGACCAGATTTCGGCGCTGCACAAGTCGGTGCGCGGCTCCAACCCTGACGGCGCGCTGTATTGGTTATGCCGCATGCTGGACGGTGGCGCCGACCCGCGTTACCTGTCGCGGCGCATTGTGCGCATGGCCTGGGAGGACATAGGCCTGGCCGACCCACGCGCCATGCAGATTGCCAACGACGCCGCACTCACCTACGAGCGCCTGGGCAGCCCGGAGGGCGAGCTGGCGCTGGGGCAGGCCGTCATCTACCTGGCCGTTGCTGCCAAAAGCAACGCCGGCTACAACGCCTACAACCAGGCGCGTGCCTTTGTGAAGCAGGACAAGAGCCGCGAGGTGCCGGTGCACCTGCGCAACGCGCCCACCAAGCTCATGAAGGAGCTGGGTTATGGCCACGCCTACCGTTATGCACACGATGAGCCGCATGCCTATGCGGCGGGCGAAACCTATCTGCCAGATGGTCTAGACCAGCCGGGCTGGTACCAGCCTGTACCGCGTGGGCTGGAGAGCAAGATAGGCGAAAAATTGGCCTTCTTGCGCAAGCTGGACGACGAGGCCGGCGGCGGCTGAGCGGTCAAAAACCGCCGATCTGTCGCCTAGGTGTCTGGCGCCGATTCCGAGATAAGTGCGCGGCCTGCAACGGGTTTATTCATTAAGACACCTTATGGGTGCAACAAACAACTCATTTGAGTGCTTCAACAGGGAAAACCCCGTCTGTTCCCTAGGTGGGACACCTTTCGGCGCTAGCTACAATCCGCCCGAACCCGCCAAACCACAGACCTGGCGGGTTTTTTGCTAGTTAGAGAGGCTGGTCACAACGGCCTGACGCGAGTCTTCAAATGCCCCTGGGTGCTTGAGGGTTCAGGTCAGTCTGCTGGCACTGAATTAAACCCGGAGTAATTTTTTATGGATATCTTGCTACAGCAGATCATCAACGGTCTGGTCCTGGGCAGCATGTATGCCTTGATAGCCTTGGGCTACACCATGGTGTACGGGATCATTAACCTGATCAACTTTGCGCACGGAGAAGTGTTGATGGTGGGCGCGCTCACCAGTTGGACCGTCATCGGTCTGATGAAAGACGGCATGCCCGGCGCACCCGGTTGGTTGATCTTGTTCCTGGCGCTGATCATCGCCTGCGTGGTGGCTGCCGCGCTGAACTTCGTGATTGAAAAAGTGGCCTACCGGCCGCTGCGCAACAGCCCCAAGCTGGCACCCTTGATCACCGCCATCGGCATGTCGATCTTGCTGCAGACGCTGGCCATGATCATCTGGAAGCCCAACTACAAACCGTATCCGACCCTATTGCCTAGCGCGCCCTACAACATCGGTGGCGCAGTGATCACGCCCACACAAATCCTCATCCTGGGTTTGACGGCAGTGTCTCTGGCGGTGCTGATGTGGGTGGTGAACTTCACCAAGCTCGGCCGCGCCATGCGCGCCACGGCAGAAAACCCACGCGTCGCCGCCCTGATGGGTGTGAAGCCCGACATGGTGATTTCCGCGACCTTCATCATCGGCGCCATCCTGGCCGCCATCGCCGGCGTGATGTACGCCTCCAACTACGGCACGGTGCAACACACCATGGGCTTCCTGCCCGGCCTCAAGGCCTTCACGGCAGCCGTGTTCGGCGGCATTGGCAACCTGGGCGGCGCGGTACTCGGCGGCATCTTGCTGGGCCTGATCGAAGCCATTGGCGCGGGTTACATCGGCACCCTGACCGGTGGTGTGTTGGGTAGCCATTACTCCGACATCTTCGCCTTCATCGTGCTGATCTTCGTCTTGACCTTGCGTCCTTCCGGCTTGCTGGGTGAGCGTGTGGCCGACCGTGCCTGATGCGGGAGTCTTTGAACATGAACCAAAGTAAAAATCTGAAGCTGGCCTTTCTGGCCGTCGGGCTTTTCATTCTGCCGCTGATCCTGCAAAACTTCGGCAACGCCTGGGTGCGGATTGCCGACATGGCGCTGCTCTACGTGTTGCTGTCGCTGGGGCTGAACATCGTGGTCGGCTTTGCCGGCCTGCTCGACCTGGGCTTTGTGGCGTTTTTTGCCGTGGGCGCCTACATGTATGCGCTGATGGCCTCGCCGCAACTGAGCGATGCCTTCCCGGCTTTTGCCGCCATGTTCCCCAACGGCCTGCATTCGCCGCTGTGGCTCATCGTGCCGCTAGGGGCCGGGCTGGCGGGTTTGTTTGGCATTCTGCTGGGCGCGCCCACACTCAAGCTGCGCGGCGACTACCTCGCCAT
>NZ_JBMOXA010000048.1:0-16129 GCF_049316285.1 Variovorax sp. HJSM1_2
GTAACAGTCGTTCACGGCCGCCGATCTGTCAGATTGCGCAGCGCAAGGGCCGAATGCGGCTGCTGAGCCGCTTAAACTCGCGGGCTTCGATTGAATCCCCAGTGTTCGCGTTCTCATGCAAAAAATCATTCGCCAGCTAGCCGCCGAGATCAAGGTGCGGGAAGAGCAAGTCAAGTCCGCTGTCGAGTTGCTCGATGGCGGCGCCACCGTTCCCTTCATCGCCCGTTACCGCAAGGAAGTCACTGGCGGTTTGGATGACATCCAGCTGCGTGAACTGGAAGCGCGCCTGAGCTACCTGCGCGAAATGGAAGACCGGCGCGAAGCCATACTGCAAAACATTGAAGAGCAGGGCAAGCTGACCGACAGCCTGCGTGCTGCGCTGATGGCCGCCGGTACTAAACAGGAATTGGAAGACTTGTACCTGCCGTATAAGACCAAGCGTCGCACCAAGGGGCAGATCGCACGTGAAGCCGGCATTGAGCCGCTGGCGGATCGCCTGTTTGAGAACCCAAGCCTGGTGCCCGCAGACGAGGCACAGGCTTTTGTCAAAGCCGAAAAGGGCGAGGGTGGTGAAGACTTCACCAGCGTGCCAGCGGTGCTGGACGGTGTGCGCGACATCCTCAGCGAACGCTGGGCCGAAGACGCTGGCCTGGTGCAAAACCTGCGCCAATGGCTTTGGAGCGAAGGCCTGCTGCGCAGCCGCCGCGTCGACGCCAAGGACGAAAACAATCCAGACGTGGCCAAGTTCCGCGACTACTTTGACTACGAGGAGCCGATAGGCAACGTGCCGTCGCACCGCGCGCTGGCGGTGTTCCGGGGCCGAGGCCTGGAAATCCTGGACGTCAAGTTGGCCCTGCCGGTAGACCCGGAGCCGGGCAAACCATCGATGGCCGAAGGCCGTATTGCCATCCACCTGGGCTGGAGCCACTCAGGCCGTCCAGCCGACGACCTGCTGCGCAAGTGTGTCGCCTGGACCTGGCGCGTCAAGCTGAGCCTGTCCACCGAGCGCGACTTGTTTGCCCGCCTGCGCGAAGACGCTGAAAAAGTCGCCATCAAGGTGTTTGCCGATAATCTGCGCGATCTGTTGTTGGCCGCTCCGGCCGGCGCCCGGGTGGTGCTGGGCTTAGACCCAGGCATACGCACCGGCGTCAAGGTGACGGTGGTCGACACCACGGGCAAGCTGGTCGACACCTCTACCGTATTCCCGCACGAGCCGCGCCGCGACTGGGATGGCTCACTACACACGCTGGCCCGCCTGTGCGAAAAACATGGCGTGAACCTGATCGCCATTGGCAATGGCACGGCCAGCCGAGAAACCGACAAGCTGGCAGGCGATCTGATCAAGCTGCTGGCCAAGGCCCGGCCCGACCATCTGGTTGAAAAAGTGGTGGTGAGTGAAGCCGGCGCCTCGGTGTATTCGGCGAGCGAATTTGCCTCGCAGGAAATGCCCGATGTGGACGTGAGCCTGCGTGGTGCGGCCAGCATTGCGCGCCGCCTGCAAGACCCGTTGGCCGAACTGGTGAAGATCGACCCCAAGAGCATTGGTGTCGGCCAATACCAGCACGACGTGAACCAAAGCGAACTCGCGCGGACGTTGGAGGCCGTGGTCGAAGACTGTGTGAACTCTGTGGGTGTGGACCTGAACACCGCCAGCGTGCCGCTGCTCAGCCGTGTGTCCGGCCTGTCAGCCAGCGTGGCCAAGGCCGTGGTGCGTTGGCGCGAGGCCAACGGTGCGTTCAAGAACCGCCAGCAGTTGATGGCCGTGACCGGCCTGGGCGCCAAAACCTTTGAGCAATGCGCTGGCTTCCTGCGCATTCGCGGCGGTGACAACCCGCTGGACGTGACCGGTGTACACCCGGAAACCTACCCCGTGGTCGAGCAAATCATCAGCACCACCGGCAAGCCCGTGGCCGAGTTGATGGGCCGCGCCGAAGTGCTGAAAACGCTGCGCCCCGAGCTCTACGCCAACGAGCGCTTTGGTGTGATCACTGTCAAAGACATCCTGGGCGAACTGGAAAAACCGGGACGTGATCCGCGTCCCGACTTCAAGGTGGCGCGTTTCAACGACGGTGTGGAGGACATCAAAGACCTGGTCGAAGGCATGGTGCTTGAAGGCACGGTGAGCAACGTGGCGCAGTTCGGCGCGTTCATTGACATCGGTGTGCACCAGGACGGCTTGGTGCATGTGAGCCAACTGGCGCACAAGTTCGTCAACGACGCGCGCGAAGTGGTGAAGACCGGTGACATCGTCAAGGTCAAGGTCATGGAGGTCGACGTGCCGCGCAAACGCATTGGCTTGTCGATGAAGCTCGACGCTGCACCTGCGCGCCGTGACGGACCGCGTGACAACCGATTCGAAGGCGCGGGACGTGGTCAATCGGTTCCACGTCGCGGCAACGAGCCCGCTGCCCCATCGGCCATGGCTTCGGCGTTTGCCAAGCTGCAAAACCGGCGCTAGGGCGCTCACCCGGGTGTGAGGAGGCGGCAACTCTGGCCGTCTGTCTGTCGCGCGCATGTCGAAAGCATGCGGCTTGGCGCGGCACCGGACGACAGAATGCTTACATCCGTAACATAATCGTCTCATTCATTCACCGGAGCCCGCACCCATGGAGTTGAACGTCCTGCTGTCTTCCGAAGCAGCGCTGCCCAGCATGCCCAAGGTGGTGGCGTTGCTGCTGAGCGAGTTGGGGCGCCCCGACCCCGATTTGCGCAAGCTCAGCCAGTTGATCAGCACCGACGTTGCCTTGACCGCCCGCCTGCTCACGCTGGCGAATTCGTCCATGTTCCAGCTCGAACGCAAGGTGAGCAATATTCCCGAAGCCCTGGCGGTTCTCGGGGTTGACCACTTGCGCTCGGTGGCTTCAGCCGCCGCTTTGTGTGGCAGCTTTCGTGCGGTGCCCGGCATAGACCTGACACATTTCTGGCGCTACAGCGTCAACGTGGCCAAGATTTCGCGCTCCTTGGCCGGCATGGTCAAGCAAAGCCCGGCCACGGCCTTTACCGCGGGTTTGATCCACGGTGTGGGTGAATTGGTGATGCACTTGGGCATGCCTGATACGGTCGTGCCCCTGAACCAGACCACGCCGCCACTGGATCTGCGCCGCGCCAAGATTGAACAGCGCAGCTTTGGCTACTGTTATGCCGAAGTCGGCGCCGGCCTGGCTCGCAAGTGGCAGTTTCCAGATCTGATCGTGGACGCGCTGGCACACCAGATCGAGCCTTTCGACAACGACGTGTACGAGCCCCTGGCCGGCGTATTGCATCTGGCCACCTGGCGCGCCCGCGCCAAGGAAGCGCAGTTCGATGAACGCGCCTTGGCTGTGAGTTTCCCCGACGTGGTGGGGCTGACCCTGGGGCTGGACATCGACATGGTGTTGCAGCAAGACCCGATTGACTGGAGTGCGCGCAGCGACTTGGCCGCCTTTGCGTGAGCCTATGGCGCTTGCGTCGCGCAGCTTCCCAGCATGCGGCCTGCAAGGGGGCTTAGTTCTGCTGCATGCCCGCCACCAGCGTGTTGACGTTGTAGCGCATCATTTCCAGATAGGTCGCACCCGGCTGGCCGGGGGCTGACAAGGCATCGGCATACAGCGCCGGGCCCAGCTTCACGCCAGCTTCGGCGGCCAACTGTGTGATCAGCTTGGGATTGCTCATGTTCTCGAAAAACACCGCCTTGGTCTTTTCGCGCTTGATCTGGCGCACCAGTGCGGCCACGTCCTTGGCGCTGGCTTCGGCTTCTGAGCTGATGCCTTGTGGCGCGCGGAAACGCAGCTTGTAGTGTTTGGCAAAGTAGCCAAAGGCGTCGTGCGAGGTGATGACGCGGCGCTTGGCTTCGGGCAAGGCGGCGAACTGGGCCTGGGCCCAGGTGTCGAACGCGCGCAGCTGCGTGATGTAGGCGGCGCTGTTGGCCTGGTATACCGGCGCGCCCGTGGGGTCGGCCTGGCTCAGCGCGGCGCTGATGTTGCGCACGTAGGTGATCACGTTGGTGGGGTCTTGCCAAGCGTGTGGATCACTTTCGCCGTGGTCATGACCGTGGCCGTGCTCATGGTCGTCACCCTCGGCGGCCATGGCCTTGACCCCTTTGGAGGCCACGGCCTGGATGCCGCTGTAGCTGACCGCCTTCACCAGCTTGCCCAGCCAAGGCTCAAAGCCTAGGCCATTGCTCACCAGTACACGGGCCTGCAGCAGTTTTTTGGCGTCGACCGGTGAAGGCTCGAAGACGTGGGCATCCTGGTTGGCCGCCACCAAGGTTTGCACCTCTACACGCTCGCCGCCGACCACACGCGTCAGGTCGGCCAGGATGCTGAAGCTGGCGGTCACGGGCATGGGCGCGGGCACTTTGGCGGCCGGGGTTTGCGCGAATGCGGCCAGGGGCAGGGCAGTGGCGCAGGCCAAGGCTGCGGCGGCTGAAAACTTCAACATGGTGAACAACTCCTTCAAACAAAAATCAAGCTTGTGAATGGCCGCGTGCATGCTCATGGTCATGCTGGCGCGCCGCGCGCCAACGCGGCCACCAGCCGCGTGGTGCCACCAGCAAGGCTGCGGCGTACAACACCCCGGCGCAAACGATGATGGTGGGGCCCGACGCCGTACCGAGGTGGTAGGACAGCAGCAGCCCGGCATAACCGGCTAGTGCCGCCTGCACCACGGCGGCGGTTATCTGGCCGGGCAGGGTGTCTGACCACAGGCGCGAGGCCACGGCGGGCAAGGTCATCAAGCCCACCGACATCAGCGTGCCCATGGTTTGGAAACCGGCGACCAGATTCAGCACCACCAGCACCAGGAAGCCTTGCTGCACCAGGCCCCCATGGCGGCCACTGGCGGCCATGAAGCTGGGGTCAAAACTCTCCAACAACAGCGCGCGGTAGGCCAGCGCCACACCGGCCAGGCTGAGGGTGGCTACAGCGGCCACCAGCAGCAGCCCATTGGCGTCCACACCCAAGGCGCTACCAAACAAGATGTGCAACAGGTCGAGCTGGCTGGCGCGTTGCGACACCAGCAACACCCCCAGCGCTAGGGCCACAAGGTAAAGCGCGGCCAGGCTGGCGTCTTCTTTCAACACCGTGGCGCGGCTGATGAGGCCGGCCACGGCCGCCACGGCCAGGCCCGCGAGCACACCACCCACCGTCATGGCGGTGAGCGACAGGCCAAAAAACATAAAACCGATGGCGACACCGGGCAACACTGCGTGGCTCAGGGCTTCGCCAAACAGGCTCATGCGGCGCAAGGTCAGCAACACGCCCAGCGGCGCGGCGCCCAGGGCCAGTGCCCAGGACGACACCAGGGCGCGGCGCATGAAGGCGAACTCCTGGAACGGTGCGATCAGCAAGTCGTAGAGCGGGTTGTCGAGCAAGTCCAGCAGGTTGAAGTCGATCGGCGCCATCACAGTGCTCCTTCAGGCACCAACACGCGTGGTGCGGCGGCATGCGCGTGGTGTTCGGCATGGTGCTCGGCCATCACCTGCGCGCGCGCCAGGTGCTGCGGCGTCAGCACGTCCGCCGTGGCGCCCCAGGCCACCACGCTGCGCGACAGCAGCAAGGTCTGCGGAAAATGCGCGGCCACCTGTGCAGCGTCGTGCAACACCGCCACCACGGTGCGGCCTTCGGTGTGCCACTGCTGCACCAGGCCGAGCAAGGCGCGGGTGGTGCGGCTGTCCACGGCGTTAAAGGGTTCGTCTAGCAAGATCAGCTCGGCGTCCTGCACCAGCACACGCGCAAACAACAAGCGCTGAAACTGGCCCACGGACAAGGCGCTTACCGGGCGGCGTGCCAGGTCGGCCAGGCCCACGGTTTCCAACGCCTGGTCTACGCGTTTCTGGCGTTGTGCACCCACGCCGCCCAACGCGCCGGTGACGGGCCACGTGCCTAGCAGGGCGCAGTCGCGCACACTGATGGGGAAGCCACGGTCGACTTGCGCTTGTTGCGGCAGGTAGGCGATGCGTTCTTTTTTCGCCGCCACCTTCAGTGTGCCGCCGCTGGCCGGATGCAGGCCCAGCAGCGATTTGCACAGCGTGCTTTTGCCTGCGCCGTTGGGGCCGACCACGGCGGTCAACGAGCCCGTGGTGATCTCGCCGCTGACTTGCAGCAGCGCGGGCTGGCCGCGGTAGTGGGCGCAGAAGTCGTCAAGAATGACCATGCTCATGACACGTCCGCCAGCGCCCAGGCCACGGCGGCCCACAGCAACAACAAGGCCGGGCTCACGGCCAGCAAACGCAGCCACGCAGGCCAGGCGAGAAAACTTTCGCGCCACGGAAAAAGCGCTTGGCGCGGGGCGGAAGAAGTGTGGGGGTGGGGTGTCATGACGCGGAAAACCGGAGATAATGCAACTGAATTGCATCTTATTCTATTGCAACTTTGTTGCATTAGATAAATTTTGTCATGCAAGGAAACGTTATGCGCACCGAAACCTCTGCTGTTGATGATCTCCTGGCCCGCCACGGTCTGCGGCGGACGGCGGGCGCGCGCGCCGTTTTGGGCTGGCTGCTAGACCATGCCGACACCAGCTACACCCATGCGGAGTTGCAGGATGCGTTGACGCAAGACGGCGTGCCCGCAGTTGACCGCGTGACGCTCTACCGCCTGGTCGACCGCATGGCGCAGGCCGGTTTGCTGCTGAGCACCGTGGACGCGCAACGCGTGCGCCACTACCAGGCGATGAACCCCGGCGTGGACGAGCCGACCATGGTGGCGCCGCACTTTGAATGCCGCGCCTGCCACCGCGACCTGCCGCTCACGCCCGAGGCGGAAGAGACCAATGCCAAGCTGGAAGCCGCCGCCAAGGCCGCGCTCAAGGCGCTGGAGGACCTGGGCCACCACGGCGTGAGCCTGGACTTGTCTATGCGCGGCGTGTGCTCAGACTGCACACCCAGCCCGCTGAAGGGCCACGCGCCCAATCCATCACCTTCCGCCTAGTGTTTGGTGTGATGCAGCACTTGGGCCGCCGACCTCGGGCCATGCCCCGTTTAGCGGCCGGGCTGCTGGTCTTTGCGCTGCTATGGACGCAATGGCTGGGTGTTGTGCACCAGGAAATCCACCCGGCATTGGCGCAGCCGGCTGCGCTGCAAGCCCAGCAGCATAGCCACGCCGCAGCGTCTGCCTTGCACGCGGTGCTGGAGCGACTGCTCGGCCACCACGACGACGGCATCCACGCCGCAGACTGCCGGCTTTACGACCAACTGAGCCACGCCGATGCCATGCCCGCATTGGCAGCGGCTTTGGTCATGCCACCGGCGTGGCCGGCGGTTTTTCAGACGGCATTGCGCGCCCATGTGCTGCCAAGCTGGCGCGCCTGGTTCGACGCCCGAGGGCCTCCTCACTTGTGTTGAGTTTGCTTTAACCCCGCACGAACGCTTGGCCATTTGCTAAGCGTTGTTGCGGCCGTTTTCGTTCAACACAAGTTTTTATGAACCCACATTTTTCCCGCAACGCCAAGAGCGTTGCAGGCGCCGCCGTGCTGGCGTGCGCCAGCTTCCACGCGGCCGCACAAACTTCCGCACCATTCTCTGAAAAGACCAAAGAACTGTCCGAAGTCACCGTCACCGGCAACCCACTCGGTGCTGCAAATACCGTAGCGCCTTCCGCAGTAGTGACGGGCGACGCGCTCACATTACGCTTAAAGCCCACGTTGGGCGAAACGCTGGATGGCCTACCCGGCGTGAGCAGCACCTACTTTGGCCCCAACGCCAGCCGCCCCATCATCCGTGGGCTGGATGGCGACCGCATCCGGGTGCTGCAAAACAGCGGCGCCAGTGTGGATGCGTCGGCGCTGAGCTTCGACCACGCCGTGCCCATAGACCCGCTGACCACAGAGCGCATAGAAGTGCTGCGCGGCCCAAGCGCCTTGCTCTACGGCGGCAGCGCCGTGGGCGGCGTAGTCAACGCCATAGACAACCGCATTCCGCGTGAACCGATCAACGACGGCGCAGGTGGCGTGAGTGGCGAAGCACAACTCGGCTACGCCACTGGCAACCGCGAAAAAGACGCCGGTGTGCGCCTGGAGACCGGCACCAACAAGTTTGGCCTGCACGTCGACGTGTTCGACCGCAAGACTTCCGACGTGCGTGTGCCCACCGACCTGGCCTGCGAAAAGCCCGGCTCGGCCAACCCTGCGCGGCGCATCTGCAATTCGGCCAGCGAAACCAAGGGCGGGGCGGTGGGCGGCGCGCTGTTTTTTGACCAGGGTTACCTGGGGGCCTCGGTCAGCCAATACCGCAGCGACTACGGCACCGTGGCCGAAGACGAGGTCACCATAGGCATGCGCAGCAACCGTTATGCGCTGGAAGGCGCCTGGCGCAACCCGGGCGGCGCCATCACCGGCATCAAGGCGCAGTTTGCCCACACCGATTACCGTCACACCGAGTTCGAGGGCGCAGAGGCGGGCACCACGTTCACCAACCAGGGCAACGACTTTCGTATTGAGGCACGCCATGCCGCCATCGGGCCGCTGGAAGGCGTGATTGGCCTGCAGGGCGACAACGGCCACTTTGCCGCCGAGGGCGACGAAGCCTTTGCGCCGCCCAGCCGCACGCGCAATCTGGCGTTGTTTGCGCTGGAAGAATGGCGCACCGGCTGGGGCAAGCTGAGCTTTGGTGCGCGCGTGGAGAAGGTGCGCGTCAGCTCTGAAGGCAGCAGCGAGATCGACCGCTTTGTGGCCGGCGAGCGCAACTTCACGCCGTTCAGCCTGGCCTTGGGCGGCCTGGTGAATCTCACGCCAACCTGGCAGCTCACGTCCAACCTGGCATCGACCCAGCGCGCGCCCAAGGACTACGAGTTGTACGCCAACGGCCCACACCTGGCCACGGCGGTCTGGGAAACCGGCAACCCGAACCTGGGCCTGGAAAAATCCACCAGCCTGGACCTGGGCGTGGCCTGGAAAGACGGCGGCCACAGCTTTGCGCTCACCGGCTACGCCATGCACTTCAGCAACTACATAGGGCTGGACTTCACCGGCGACACACGCGGCGTGGACGGCAGCGTCAACCCCGATCCGGCCAGCGGCGAAGAAACCCTGGACGACACCCGTTACAGCGGTGTGCGTGCGCGTTTTGTGGGCCTGGAGGCCAGCGGCAGCATACGCCTGCTGGGCGAAGACGGCCTGCAGCAAAGCGTCGACGGCCACCGGCTCGACCTTCTGTTGCGCGGCGACCTGGTGCGCGCCAGCAACCTCAGCAGTGGTGAACCCTTGCCACGCATTGCGCCGCTGCGCCTGGGCGCGTCGCTGGCCTGGCGCCGCGCCGCCTGGGGCGCGAGCCTGGGGGCCGACTACTACGCCGCGCAAGACCGTGTGCCAAGCGTGGGCCAGCGTGCCACCGAGGCCTACACCCTGGTCAACGCCTCGGTGGACTACAGCCAGAACCTGGGGCGCTCGCAGGCCCTGTGGTACGCGCGTTTGGACAACCTGACCGATAAGCTGGCCTACAGCGCCACCTCGGTGCTGACCACCACGGCCTTCCCCAAAGCGCCGCTACCGGGTCGCAGCTTGAAGGTGGGTGTGAAATTGACGTTCTGATGTGTTGATAATCGAGGGCTGATTTAATGAGACCGGGTGCGGCAATGCACCCGGTCTTCTCCCGCAAAGCCTCAAGGACGATTTTCATGACAGCGCAAGGATTCACCACCAACATCGTGCACGCAGACAGTGCCTTCGGCACTGAGCACGGTGCCGTGCACAAACCGGTTCATAACTCGGTGCAATTTGGTTTTGACACGGTGGAAGACCTGATCGGCATGTTTCAGGGCACGCTCAAGGGTGCCTACAGCTATTCGCGCCAGGGCACGCCCACCACGGCAGCGTTGGAGGCCAAGATCACGCGCATGGAAGACGGCGTGGGTTCGGTGTCGTTTGCCACCGGCATGGCCGCCATCTGCGGCTTGTTTTTCACGCTGCTGCGCAGTGGTGACCACCTGGTGATGAGCCAGTTTGTTTTTGGCAACACCAATAGCATTGCCGACACCTTGCGCGGCCTGGGTGTGGACGTGAGCATGGTTGACGCGACCGACGCCCAGGCTGTGGCCGCCGTTGTGCGCCCCAACACCCGCATGGTGTTTGTCGAAACCGTGGCCAACCCCGGCACGCAGATTGCCGACCTCGAAGGCATAGGCGCGCTGTGCCAGCAGCACGGCCTGGTCTACGTGGTGGACAACACCATACTCTCGCCCGCGCTGTTCCGCGCCAAGACGGTGGGCGCCTCCATCGTGATGAACTCGCTGACCAAAAGCATCGCCGGCCACGGCAGTGCAC
Source organism: Variovorax sp. HJSM1_2 (assembly GCF_049316285.1). Classification (NCBI taxonomy): domain Bacteria; kingdom Pseudomonadati; phylum Pseudomonadota; class Betaproteobacteria; order Burkholderiales; family Comamonadaceae; genus Variovorax; species Variovorax sp. HJSM1_2. Next base: position 10,237 of record NZ_JBMOXA010000048.1, read on the forward strand.
TCGGTGGCTCGTTGACCGACACCGGCCTGTTCGACTGGACCCAATACCCCAACATTGCCGAGGCCTACCGCAAGGGCGACACCGCGCAATGGGGCCTGACGCAGATCCGCAAGAAGGGCCTGCGCGACATGGGCGGCACCTTGAGCGCCGACCACACACACCGCATCGCCCTGGGCGCCGAAACCCTGGTGCTGCGCCAGCGCCAGGCCAGCGCCAGTACCCTGGCCCTGGCGCAGTTTTTGGAAAGCCACCCGGCCATCGCCAAGGTGAACTACCCCATGCTGCCCTCGCATCCGCAACACGAGCGTGCGCTCAAACACTTCAGCGCGGGCTCGTGGCTGCTGTCGTTTGAGTTGCGTGACGCCAGCGACATGTTGGCCTTTGTCAACCGGCTGCAACTGCCGGTGAAGGCCACCGGCCTGGGCGACACGCGCACGCTGATCATCCCCGTGGCACCCACCATCTTCTGGGAAGCCGGTGCTGAAGTGCGCGCCGCCATGGGTATTGCCGATGGGCTGGTGCGCCTGTCCGTGGGCCTGGAGGAAACCGCCGACCTGCTGGCCGATTTCAAACAAGCCCTGGGTTGACAGCCTTTCCCGGCCCGGCGAGGATGGCCGGGCAAGGGGGCCGCGGGCTCCTGCACAAATGGAGCGTCTAGCCTATGGTTGCCCGTGCCAGTGTTTCATCCCGCAAGTCCCCAGCCGTGAAGCGCCGAGCCGCCGCCCCGGCCAAGCCAGTGCTCAAAAGCACTACCAAGCCCCCCACCAAAGCGATTGCCAAAGCCGCCGCCCAATCGGCGCTGGAATCCTTTGGTGAACCGGTGACCCAGGCGGCACCCAAAGCCAAACCCACACCCGAACGCCAGCGCAAAGAAATCAACCTGGCGCTGCAGGGTGGCGGCTCGCATGGTGCTTTCAGTTGGGGCGTGCTCGACGAGTTGCTGCGCGACGGCCGGGTGCGCATAGGCGCCATCAGTGGTACTTCGGCCGGCGCCATGAACGCCGTGCTGGTGGCCGATGGCATGGCAGAAGGCGGCCCCGAGCGTGGCTCGGAATGCGCCCGGCAAAAGCTAGAAGGTTTTTGGGCCGACATTGCCCAGCGCGCCCGATTCAGCCCCTTGCAGCGTAGCCCTCTGGACGTGCTGCGCGGCAATTGGAGCCTGGACAATTCGCCGGTGTACACCTTGCTCAGCGCCGCGCAACGCATGTGGTCGCCGACCCAGCTCAATCCTCTGCAAATCAATCCACTGCGCGAGGTATTGCTGGCGCATGTCGACTTTGAGCGTGTGCATGCCTGTCCGCTGCCGCAGCTTTTTGTGGCCGCCACCAATGTCAAAACCGGCCGCGTGAAGATTTTTGACAATGTCAACGTCACGGCTGACGCGGTGATGGCCTCGGCCTGCCTGCCCGATCTTTTTCCGGCGGTGGAGATTGGCGGCGAGTCCTATTGGGACGGAGGTTATGCGGGCAACCCGCCATTGTTCCCGCTGATCAGCCGCACGCCATGCTCAGACATTGTGGTGGTGCAAATCAACCCGATCGAGCGTGAAGGCATTCCACACACAGCGGCCGAAATCCACAGCCGCATCAACGAGATCACCTTCAACCAAAGCCTGCTGAAAGAACTGCGCGCGATTGAGTTTGTACAGCGGCTGATCGAGCAAGGTGCTGTGGACCCCAAGCGCTACCGTTCGCTGCGCTGCCACTTGATCGAAAACCAGGAAGCGCTGCGACCGCTGGGCGCCACCTCCAAGATGAACGCCGAGTGGGCCTTTTTGGTGCATCTGCGCGAGATCGGCCGACAGACCGCTGCCGCCTGGCTGACGCAAAATTTCGACGCGCTGGGCGAGCGCGGCACACTGCAGATTGGCCCCATGCTGGACGAGTAGGCCTGTTGCTTAAACAGGCACTCTGGCCAACTTTACATGCCGCGCCACAAATGACGTCAACCGCGCCCGGCGCCATTCGGTTGAACCCCTTATGAACAAGTTTGCGCGCCGTTGTTGTGCCGCCGTCGCCGTGATCAGCCTGGCCTGGTTGGCCGGGTGTGCGCAACCCGGCGCGCCGGTGAAGGCCTGGCCCGAACTGGCGGGTGTGTCCCAGAGCACGCTGCCGCCCGCCACCCAACTGGCATGGTTGAACCGTGTGACCTGGGGCGCCAACCCCAGCAGCCAGGCCACATTCGCCAGGCTTGGTCTGGCGCCCTGGCTGGAGCAGCAATTGAGCGGTGGGCCGGTTATTCTGCCGCTCGAGGCCCAGGCGCAGATCGATGCCATGGCGATCACGCAGCAGACACTTCCGCAACTGGCAGCGGCGCTGGAGCTGCAACGCAAGGCCATAGACGGCCTTGCCGACCCGGCCGAGAAACTGGCCGCACGCCAGGCCTACCAGCAAGAGTTGACGCGGCTGCTACGTGAAACCCAGCAGCGCTTTTTATTGCGCGCCTTGTACGCGCCCCAGCAGTTGCAGGAACAGATGGTGTGGTTCTGGATGAACCATTTCAGCGTCAATGGACGCAGGGAGAACCTGCGTGTGGCCTTGGGCGACTACGAAGAAAACGCCATCCGGCCACACGCGCTGGGCAAGTTTCGAGACCTGCTGGGCGCCACCGTGCGGCACCCGGCCATGCTGCGTTACCTGGACAACGTGCAAAACGCCAACAAACGCGTGAACGAGAACTACGCACGCGAGCTGATGGAGCTGCACACCCTGGGGGTGAATGGCGGTTATGACCAGGCCGACGTGCAGGCCCTGGCGCGGGTGTTGACCGGCGTAGGCGTGACGCTGCGGGCCGAAGCCGGGCCGCCTGCGAATGTGCCACCCGCGCTGATCCGGGATTACGTGCGCGACGGCCTGTTTGAGTTCAACCCCCAGCGGCACGACTATGGCCCCAAAACCTTGCTTGGCCAGCCCATGACCGCGCGTGGCCTGGCCGAAGTGGACCAGGCGCTCGACCGTCTGGCGCGTGCACCGGCCACCGCGCGGTTCATCTCACACAAGCTGGCGATGTACTTCGTGGCGGACGAGCCGCCGCCCGCGTTGGTCGCGCGTATGGCGGCGAGTTTCAGCCGCACCGATGGCGACATCGCCGCCACGCTGGCGACGATGTTTGCCTCGGCCGAGTTCAGCGCGTCCCTGGGGCAGCAGTTCCGCGACCCCTTGCATTACGTGCTGGCCGGCGTACGCCTGGCCTACGATGGACGGGTGGTGCGCAATGTCGCGCCCATGCTGGCCTGGCTGACCCGCATGGGCGAGCCGCTGCATGGCCAAGGCACGCCCGATGGCTACCCCTTGCAGCGTTCGGCTTGGGCCAGCGCAGGCCAGATGAGCACGCGTTTTGAAATTGCGCGCCTGCTGGCGAGCAACGGCGCCACGCTGCTGCGCGCCGACGACAAACAGCCGCTGGAGACGCCAGCCTTTCCCCCTTTGGCGGCATCTTCGGCGGCACTGGCGCTGTACACCACACTGGGGCCGCGCACACGCCAGGCTTTGGCTGAGGCCCAGACACCGCAGGATTGGAATACCTACCTGCTGGCTTCACCCGAGTTCATGCACAGATGAGGCTGAACACACCCGGGCTTTGCGTATCGCGTGCTGCTGTGCCCCCTTGCAGGGTTACGGCAGAGCCGCTTCCACGCTGCTGGCCATGGACTCATCACGGGCAACCAGCGTTTGTGAGAAGGATTTGTGATGTTGCGACGTGAGCTTCTGAAAAACCTGGCAACCGTGCCGCTGACGGGTGTGGCTGGGCGCTTGATGGCGGCGCCCGCTGCACAGGGCAGCAAGCTGCTGCTGGTGTTTTTGCGCGGTGGCTACGACAGCGCCAATCTGCTCGTCCCCTATGCCAGCCCGTTTTATTACCAAGCCCGCCCGGGCATCGCAGTGCCGCGCCCGGGTGAGGTGAACGGGGCTTTGCCGTTGGACAACCGCTGGGGCCTGCATCCGGCGCTGGCGACCAGTGTGGCGCCGTTGTTCACCAAGGGGCAGCTTGCGTTGATGCCGTTTGCGGGCACACATGACCTTACCCGCAGCCACTTTGAAACCCAGGATGCAATCGAGCTTGGCTTGGCACAAAGCCAGAATCGGGAGGGCGGTTCTGGCTTTCTGAACCGGCTGGTCGGTGTGTTGAATGGCACGGCCGCAGCCAAGCTTTCGGCCATGGCGTTCACCGATCAACTGCCGCTGGTGCTGCGTGGCGAGGCCCGGGCTGCCAATATGGCGCTCAACGCCGTGGGGCGGCAAGCCGTGGATCAGCGGCAAAGCCGGGTGATCCAGAGCATGTACCGCGACACGGCTCTGGGCGCCATGGTGGAAGAGGGCTTCGCGGTACGCGAGGAGGTGCAACGCTCGGTCCAGGCCGAGATGGACGGTGCCAGCCGCAGCGCCATGAGCGCCAAGGGTTTTGAGCTGACTGCGCGGCGTGTGGCACGGCTCATGCGCGAGCGTTTCGACATCGGTTTTATCGACGTTGGCGGCTGGGATACCCACGTCGGCCAGGGCGCGGGCACCGGTTATCTGGCCAATCGTTTTGAGGAGTTGGGACGTGGCCTGGCAGGTTTTGCCGAGGAATTGGATGACAGCACCTGGCGCCGCAGCGTGGTGGTAGTGCTCAGCGAGTTTGGCCGCACCTTCCGCGAAAACGGCAACGGCGGCACCGACCACGGCCACGGCACGGTGTACTGGTTCTTGGGTGGCGGTCTGGCGGCACAGGCGGGAGGCCGGGTGATAGGCGAACAGGCCGAGGTGTCGGCCGCTGGCCTGTTCCAGAACCGTGACACACCGGTGCTCAATGAGTACCGCGCCGTACTGGGCGGCTTGTTTGCGCGCCTTTATGGCCTGTCGCCAGCCCAGCTAGAGCAGGTGTTTCCGGGCGGGCAGGCGAAGGACTTTGGGATTGTGTAGGCCCGGGGAGGCTCGGCGAACTGCGCCGGGTGCTGCTGCTCAACGCCCTGAACGCGCCCAGAAATCCAGCAGCAGTGCCAGCCCATCGCTTCCGTCAGCTCGTGCCGTGTTTGAAGGGGCTGCGTTCGGCCAGATCGTGCAGATAGTGCTGGATGCCCTCGCCCTCACGCGCCAGAAAGCGTTCCACGGCTTCAGCAAAGGCCGGGTGTGCCAGCCAGTGGGCGCTGGTGGTGCGCACGGGCATCAAGGCGCGGGCCATTTTGTGTTCGCCCTGGGCGCCGCCTTCAAACACGGCCACGCCGTGTTCTATGCACCACTGCAGGGGTTGGTAATAACAAGCTTCGAAGTGCAGGCAATCGACGCGCTCTAGTGCGCCCCAATAACGACCATAGGCCACGGTGGGGCCGGCGTGGGTGGACACCGCAATCAAGCTGCTCGCCACGGCCCGCCGCGCGTCACCGACACCACGTTCGGCAATGAACAGTACCCAGTTTTCGGCCATGGTCTGGGCCATCAGGCGAAAGAAGCTGCGGCTGAGGTAGGGCTTGTTGCCGTGCTCCAGATAGGTGCGCTCGTAGCAGCGGTAGAAGAAGTCCCAGTCGGCGGTGGTGATGTCAGCACCGCGTGCCCAGCGGAAGCTGACGCCAGCCTCAGCCACCTTGCGCCGCTCCTGGCGGATCTTCTTGCGTTTGTCTTGGTTCAGGCTGGTGAGGAAGTGCTCGAAGCTCGTGAAACGCGCCCCCTCGGGGGGCAGCGAGGACACGCCAGTGCCGAGCGTGGGGGCCACGGTTTCGCCGCTGGGCCGCCCCAAGGCGAAACGCGCCCCCTCGTGGGGCAGCGAGGACACGTCAGTGCCGGGCGTGGGGGCCACAGTTTCGCCGCCGGGCCGCCCCAAGGCGAAACGCGCCCCCTCGGGGGGCAGCGAGGACACGTCAGTGCCGGGCGTGGGGGCCACAGTTTCGCCGCCGGGCCGCCCCAAGGCGAAACGCGCC
>NZ_JBMOXA010000049.1:0-14587 GCF_049316285.1 Variovorax sp. HJSM1_2
CCCACGGCAGGATCAAACTTGCCCGGGCCATGGTAGGCCACGGGGTCGGCTTCGGCACGGCTGTAGCCACGGCCTTTCTTGGTGACCACGTGCAGGAACTGCGGACCGGTCAACTGGCGAATGTTCTCCAGCGTGGGGATCAGCGAGTCCAGGTCGTGCCCATCGATGGGGCCGATGTAGTTGAAGCCAAACTGCTCGAACAAGGTGCCCGGCACCACCATGCCCTTGGCATGCTGCTCAAAACGCTTGGCCAGTTCAAACAGCGGCGGTGCGGCCTTCAACACCTGTTTGCCAACATTCTTGGCGGCGGCATAGAAGTGGCCACTCATCAACTGCGCGAGGTAGCGGTTCAGCGCACCCACCGGCGGGCTGATGCTCATGTCGTTGTCGTTCAGCACAACGAGTAAATTGCAGTCGGACACACCCGCGTTGTTCATGGCTTCAAAGGCCATGCCAGCACTCATGGCACCGTCGCCGATGATGGCCACCGCGCGGCGATCCTCACCCTTGGTCTTGGCCGCCAGGGCCATGCCAAGTGCGGCCGAGATCGAGGTGCTGGAATGCGCCGTGCCAAAGGTGTCGTAAGGGCTTTCGCTGCGCAGCGGAAAGCCCGACAAGCCGCCGAGTTGCCGCAGGCTGTGCATGCGGTCGCGCCGACCGGTCAGGATTTTATGCGGGTAAGTCTGGTGACCCACGTCCCACACCAGCCGATCTTCGGGGGTGTTGAACACGTAGTGCAAGGCCACGGTCAACTCCACCGTGCCCAGGTTGGAGCTCAGATGGCCACCGGTTTTGGCAACGCTCTCCAGCACATACGCACGCAGCTCATCGGACAGCGTCTTCAGCGCCTCGCGCGACAGACGGCGCAGGTCGGCAGGGTCGGAAATGGACTGCAGCAGCGGATAGGTGTTGTTCTTTGCAGTGGACATAGTTCTAAATCTTACGGGCGCTCTCAACACCCCGTGGGTAGGATTGGGTGCCGAAATGGCAAACCCCCAGCATCACATCAGCTGCCGCGGTTGACCACCATGTCAGCCAGGGCACGCAAGGCTGCGGTGTTGGTCAACTGGCTGCGCTGCAGCGCCTGCAAGGCCTGGTCAAGCAGCGCTTGAGCATACGCCAGGGAGTTCTCCAGGCCCAGCACCGAAACGTAGGTGGGTTTGTCCTGCGCAGCGTCCTTGCCAGCGGTCTTGCCCAGCGTGGCCGAGTCTGCGGTCACATCCAGAATGTCGTCCACCACCTGGAAGGCCAGGCCCAGCGCAGCGCCGTAGTCGCGCAATGCGGGGAAAGCCGTGACCGCCATATGTGCATCATCGGCAAGACAGGCCGCGCCCATCATCACGCTGCCTTGCAGCAGCGCGCCGGTTTTCAGGCGGTGCATGCCACGCAGTTGGTCTTCGGTCAGGCGTAAACCGGTGCTCGCCAGGTCTATGGCCTGGCCACCGGCCATGCCTTCGTAACCCGCGGCGCAGGCCAGCAGGCGGCACAGGCGGGCCTGCACGGCGTAGACCGGCGGCTGCGACGGCACCAAGGCGGGCGTCAGGATTTCAAAGGCCAGGGCCTGCAGTGCGTCGCCAGCCAGCAGGGCCTGGGCTTCGCCATATTTCACATGTACCGTCGGTTTGCCCCTGCGCAGGATGTCGTTGTCCATACACGGCATGTCGTCGTGCACCAACGAATAGGCGTGGATCAGCTCCACCGCGCAGGCGGCACGCAACGCGGCGTCGTCCAAAGCGGCGCGCATGGCTTCAGGTTCCAACTCGCGCACCGCCTCGCGCGCGGCCAGCACCAGCAGCGGGCGCAAGCGCTTGCCACCGTCGAGTACCGAGTAACGCATGGCTTCGCGCAGGGCTGCGGGCGCGGCGTGGCCCAAGACATGGTCTTCCTGCTCACTGGAAGATTCGGACACCGCGCGGTCTGGTGCCACCCAGGCGTCCAGCGCCTGCTCTACACGCGCCAACTGCTGCTGGCTCCAGTCGCGCAGCACAAAACCGGGCGTTTGTTCTATAGGCAGCACGGTGCTCATTCCTGCCCCCAGACTTTCAGCGAGCCCTGGTCGAGTACCTTGATCTGTTCTTCCACGGCGTCCAGCTTGTCACGGCAGTAACGCAAGAGTTCTGCGCCACGCTGGTAGCCCGCCAGCAACTGCTCCAGCGGCATCTGCCCGGACTCTAGTTTGCTCACCAGTTGGTCTAGTTCTTCCTGCGCGGCCTCGTAACTGGCGGGCGATGTGGAAGGGGTTGCGGTCACTGTTGCCTTGGGCATTTAATGTTTTGGGGTCGAAAACCGGCCATTTTAGAGCGAGCCGCGCGCAGCGGTGCTGGCAGAGTGTGAGGGCCAGGTTTCAAAGGATGGACATTGCTAAACCGCGGCAAAGACCGGATGCGGCACGGCAGTAAGTCACGGCGGCTACAATCCCTGCTCTTTCGTCGGGTTTGGCCGACATCCGCTCATTTTGCGTTCAGTCTCCGGATGAAACGCCCACCACCTGCCCCTTCATAGGGGGAGTCTCTAGGTCAGGACATTCATGTCTGATTTAAGTCTTCAACTGCAGCAGGCGACAAGCCAACTACCAGTTTCAAGCTATTTTGACGACGCGCTGTTCCAGCGCGAAGTTGCCACCCTGTTTCAGCGAGGCCCCCGTTACGTCGGGCACGAACTGGCAGTTCCCCAGCAAGGCGACTACTACGCCCTGCCCCAAGAGGGCGAAGGCCGTGCGCTGGTGCGCACCGCCAAAGGGGTGGAACTCGTCTCCAACGTCTGCCGCCACCGCCAGGCCGTGATGCTCAAGGGCCGCGGCTCGCTGCTGACCACCCAACCCGGCAGCACCGGCGGCAACATCGTCTGTCCGCTGCACCGCTGGACCTATAGCGGCGACAGCCGCGGCACCCAGAATGCCCCGGCCGGCACGCTGCTGGGCGCACCACACTTCGCGCAAGACCCCTGCCTGAACCTGCAGAACTACCCGCTGCAGTCGTGGAACGGCCTGCTGTTTGAGGCCGGTGGCCGCAACGTCATGGCCGATCTGGCCCATATGGGCCCGCGTGCCGACCTCGACTTCTCCGGCCACGTGCTGGACCGCGTGGAACTGCACGAGTGTGACTACAACTGGAAGACCTTCATCGAGGTCTATCTGGAGGACTACCATGTCGGCCCTTTCCACCCCGGCCTGGGCGGCTTTGTGACCTGCGACGACCTGCAGTGGGAATTCAAGGACCACTACTCGGTGCAAACCGTGGGCCTGGCGCAGCGCCTGGGCGCGGCCGGCAGCCCGGCCTACCAGCGCTGGCAGGATGCCATGCAGCAGTACAGCCAAGGCACACCGCCCAAACATGGCGCGATCTGGCTCACCTACTACCCGAACGTGATGGTCGAGTGGTATCCGCATGTGCTCACCGTCTCCACGCTGCACCCGATCGGGCCGCAGAAGACGCTGAACATGGTGGAGTTCTACTACCCCGAAGAAATCGCCGCGTTTGAGCGCGAGTTCGTCGAAGCCCAGCAGGCCGCCTACATGGAGACCTGCGTCGAAGACGATGAAATCGCCCTGCGCATGGACGCCGGCCGGCGCGCGCTGATGCAACGCGGCGACAACGAGGTCGGCCCCTACCAAAGTCCCATGGAAGACGGCATGCAGCACTTCCACGAGTGGTACCGCCAGCAGATGCCAATACCCGAGCAGCTTGAGGCACTACAAACTTAGTAGCTGCTTGCGCTGATGCAGACTGCCTAGAATGCCTGTTCCGTTTAAATCTTTGTAGAAGGCATCGGCATGCAGGCGTTATGGATGGTGTTGGCCGCGTTCTTTTTCGCGACCATGGGGGTCTGCATCAAGTTCGCCTCCGAGGCGTTCAACGCCGCCGAGATGGTGTTCTACCGCGGCATCATCGGCATCCTCTTCATGGCACTGCTGGCACGCTCGCAAAAGGTGGCGCTCAGCACCCGCTACCCCGGCATGCACGCCTGGCGCAGCGCCATTGGTGTCACCTCGATGATGGCCTGGTTCTACGCCATCTCCAAGCTGCCCCTGGCCACGGCCATGACGCTCAACTACATGAGCAGCGTGTGGATCGCGGCCTTCCTGGTCGGGGGCGCCATGCTCACCTGGCGCCCCGGCCGCGACAACACCGCACCGCCCATGCAGATCTCGCTGGTGCTCACCGTGCTGGCCGGCTTTGCGGGTGTGGTGATGATGTTGCGCCCCTCGCTGAACCCGAGCGAAATTTTCGGCGGCTTGATCGGACTGCTTTCCGGCATGAGCTCAGCCTTTGCCTACATGCAGGTGATGGCGCTTTCGCGCATGGGTGAGCCCGAAACCCGCACCGTGTTTTACTTCGCCGTGGGCTCCACCATCGCGGGCGCCATTGGCATGGTGATCACCGGCTTGTCGCCCTGGGACTGGAACGCCGCTGTCTGGCTGGTGCCGATTGGTGTGCTGGCTGCCTTGGGCCAACTCAGCATGACACGTGCCTATTCGCTGGTGCGCAGCAAGGGCGAAATGCTGGTCGTGGCCAACCTGCAGTATTCGGGCATTGTGTTTGCCGGCATCTACAGCACGGTGGTGTTCAGCGACGACATCCCGCTGATCGGCTGGATAGGCATGGCCATCATCATCACCAGCGGCATTGTCGCCACCCTGCTGCGCGCCCGCGCCGCGCCCGACGCACCCGCCGAAGAACATTGACCCTCTTTCTTTTGGAAACAACGCGCCATGTACACCACACTCATCTCCGTTGAACAACTGCAAGCCCTGCAATCAAGCGGCCAGCCGCTGATGGTGTTTGACTGCAGCTTTGAACTTGGCAACCCCGCCACCGGCCCCAAGGCGTATGCCGAAGTGCATGTGGCCGGCTCGGTCTACGCCAATCTCGACAGCGCCCTGAGCACACACGACGCTGCCGATGCCGCCTCCGGTGGCCGCCACCCCCTGCCCAGCCGCGAAACCTTTGCCGCCTGGCTGGGCAGCGTGGGTTTTGCCAACCACATGCAAGCCGTGGTGCTGGACCGCAACGGCGCCAACTACTGCGGCCGCCTGTGGTGGATGCTCAAGTGGCTGGGCCACGAAGCCGTGGCCGTGCTCGACGGCGGCCTGCAAGCCTGGCAAGCCGCGGGCGGCGCAGTCGAGTCCGGCGCCGCCCCAGAAAATTCTTCTAAAAACCCAACACAAAAGTTTGCGATCAAACCGGCTGTCGCCACACTGGTCTCACCCGACACGGTGCTGAAGAACATCGGCAGCGCCAGCCAAACCGTGCTTGATGCCCGCGCCGCACCACGCTACCGCGGCGAAGTCGAGCCACTCGATCCCGTGGCCGGCCACATCCCGGGCGCGCTCAACCGGCCGTTCTCCGCCAACCTGGGCGCCGACGGCAAGTTCAAACCGGCCGAGGTCTTGCGTGCGGAGTTCCTGAGCCTGCTGGGCACACGCGACCCGGCAAGTGTGGTGCACCAATGCGGCAGCGGCGTCAGCGCCAACCCCAACCTGATCGCCATGGAAGTTGCCGGCCTGGGCCGCACCGGACTCTACGCCGGCAGTTGGAGCGACTGGTGCAGCGACGCCAGCCGGCCGGTGGCACAAGGCTGAAACACTGCCCCGCCAACCTTCACAAACGCCCCTGGAAACAGGGGCGTTTTTTTGTTGTGGCGTGTCCTACAAACGTCGCCATCCGACCCGCAAAACGCCGCGCCGCAAACCTACGCCTCACGCCCGACAAGTCCTACGTTGCTAAAACTTGATGCCACCTACATTGGATTCACGGCAGCCGACCCCGGCCCGCCGCAACTTCGAAAGGACATCACCATGAACAAGGACACCATTGAAGGCAACTGGAAACAGCTCAAGGGCAAGGTGAAGGAGCAATGGGGCAAGCTCACCGATGACGATTTCGACGTCATTGCCGGCAAGCGTGACCAGTTCCTGGGCAAGGTGCAAGAGCGTTATGGCGTCTCCAAGGACGAAGCCGAAAAGCAGGTTGCCTTGTGGGAAACCCGCGACGGCCGCACACCGCCCACCCTCTGGTACTAACGACTAACGGGACACAAGTTGGCTAGGGGCTGGTGACACGTAAGACCACACGGACGTTACCGATAGCCCTTGCCCGGGTGGCACCCGTCGGCCTTGATCGATATCCATCGATGCCCACCGGTGCCACCCGCCACCCCAAAAAGATTTAACCGCCTATTCATTCCCCGACCGCTCTGGCGGTCAACAAGCAAAAGAGGATTGCCATGAAAAAGAACCTGTTGATGATCGGCCTCGCTTCCATGTGTTTTATGGCGACGCAAGCCAGTGCCATGACCGGCGACGAATACAAGGCCGCCAAGTCCACCATTGAAGCCACCTACAAGACCGACAAGGCCCAATGTGCGCCCATGAAGGACAACGCCAAGGACGTGTGTGAAAAGGAAGCCAAGGGCAAGGAAAACGTCGCCAAGGCAGAGCTGGAACAACAATACAAACCTAGCGCCAGCCACGCCCGCAAGGTAGCCGAAGAAAAAGTCGACGCCACCTACGAAGTCGCCAAGGAAAAGTGTGACGACCAGTCGGGCGACGCCAAGAGCGCCTGCGTGAAGATGGCCAAGGCCGACCAGGACAAGGGCAAGGCCGAAGTCAAGATGATGAAGTAAGCCTAGGCACGCTTCACCATCCCCAAACCCCGTTGCAGCGTCTGCCTGCAGCGGGGCTTTTTGCTCGGCGAGCGCTGGATGCACCAGCCGAATCAACCCATGACGCGCGGCGAACCTGCGTCATTTGTCAAAACAAGTTCAGGCCGAAAAACCGGGTTATCCCTATTGGTTGAGCCTCTCAAAGTAGCCGACATTAAATGTACCAACTGGTACGTACGTATTGCATGACCCATGTATACGCCTAACTTTGAGGAGACAAGATGTTGAGAAAAAAGGGCCATCAAAGCCTACTTTCCCGCTTTGCGCGGGCCGCCGCGGCAAGCTTGCTGCTAAGCCTTGGGACATCGGCATTTGCCGTCATTCCCACACCAACCGTTACCGGGCCGATTGCCTCGGATCTGAAAAGTGCGAACAAGAACTACACCTTCTTTGCCACCGACCTGGACCTGAAGTCACGCGGTTTCACGGAAGAGGAATTCTTCTACTCCGGCCAGGCCAACACCTATGACGCCACCATTGCCGGCGGCATTGGCGCCAGGCCCAGTGCGTCCGCCACCGCCAACGTGCTGACCACCGGCAACCCCTACACCACACGCATGGTAGTTCGGCGTCCCAGCGATCCCGCCAAGTTCAATGGCACGGTGATCGTGGAATGGATGAACGCCACCAGCAACTACGACGTGGAAGCCTTGTGGTTCCGCGCCCATGAGTTCTTTCTGCGCGAAGGTTATGCCTGGGTCGGCATCACCGCACAAAGCGGCCCCATCACCAACGCCACCCTGGGCCTCAAACAGTTCAGCCCCCAGCGTTATGCCACGCTAGACCTCACCGCTGGTGGCAAATTCACCAGTGGCGATCCACTCTCCTACGATGTTTACGCACAAGGTATTCAGGCGCTGCGCAGCACCAATGTGCTGGGTGCTCTGCGCCCCAACCTGAAGAAAGTGATTGCCGCCGGGGTTTCGCAATCCGCCGGGCGTGTTTCGGTCTACCTCAACGCCATACAGACACGTGACGTCGCCATCACGGATGCGGCCCTGCTGTACATCGGGGGCGAAAAGATCCGCACGGATCTGGGCATTCCGGTGATCAAACTGCTGTCTGAGACAGAGTACGTGGCACCGGCATCAGCCAACGAAATCAATGTGCTGCAACCGGACACCGACAAGATACGCGTGTGGTCGATCGCCGGCGCATCCCATTCAGACTGGGCCTCGTTTGCGGTGCGATACGCCCTGCTGCGCCGCGACCAACCCACTGCCGGGCTGCGCGACACCTGCGACTTGCCCAGCCGTAGCCGGGTACCGGACCGCCATGTGATCGCCGCCACCATAGACTGGCTGACGCGCTGGAGCACGGGCGGCACCACCGTGGTTCCGCCAAGCGGCCCGCCCATCAAGCTGGAAGCTGACGGCACCACGGTACAACGCGACAGCCGGGGCAATGTTCTCGGCGGCATACGCGTGGCACCGTTTGATGTACCCGTCGCGCTGGACCAGGGGGGCAACACCGGCGCTGGCACCTGCTTCCTCAACGGCCGGCACGAGCCCTTCTCAACCGAGGTGCTCAACAGCCTCTACCCGACACGCGACGCCTACTTCAACGCATTCTCGGCGTCTGCCGCGAAGAACGTGAAAGACGGCTTCATCCTCCAGGCGGATGCCGACGACATGCTCGCCGAAGCCCGCGTGTCCATCACCGGCATGGGACTGAATTGCGGTGCCTTGTGCGCCAACTTTGCGCAATTCCCGATACAGCCTTCGACCTCGCTGCTGCGCGACCACAACAAGTTTCTCTACTTCACGGGTGCGGAATATGCTCTGAAATCCATAGATGCAGCCACACTTTCGGTGGCGCGGGGTTACTCCACCAGCGACGCCGCAGCGAAGAAGACACAGTTCTCCCAAGCCGCAAAATGGCTGCAGAACTACCAGTCACAGGTCAACACCAGTGCCACGGCCGGCAACCTGACCTCAGGACAGGCGAGCTTGTTCAACGAGTATTCGGGCATCCTCATCACAGAGCTGCAAAAGCTGGGCGCCGACCCACAGAGCGTGGCGCTGGACTCCAGCGTGGTCGAGACGCTGTATCCCGTTCCCAAGCTAGACAGCGGCGGCGGCTGCTCCATGGGTGGCAGGGGGCTGTTTGACCCGGTGCTCTGGGGCGTGTTTTTGCTGGCCATCGTCGGCCTGAACCGCCGGCGTATTTGGCGCCCACAAGCGCGTTAAATAAACGCCAATAAAAGAAATGAAAGCCGCGTTACGCCCTCACGCTTTGCTGCGCAGCCCGGCTTTCCCATTTCTGCTGTTGGCGTTCGCCCTGGGGCCCATAGGCCTTGGCGCCATCGAAAGTCTGGCGTCATGGGGCGTGCTGGCTTTACCCGACCTACCCGGCCTACCCGGCCATCGCATGAGCCTCACGGCGATCGCGCTCAGCCTGCTGGTCGCGCCGCTGATGGAAGAACTCGCCTTCCGCGCCGCCATTCAGGATTATCTGAGCCACCAGCGCTGGGCGCAAAAACAGTGGTGTGGGCTGAGTGTGCCCAACGTCCTGACCAGTGTGCTGTTTGCGGCTTGCCACATTCCCACACATTCACTCGCCCTCGCCCTGCTCACCTTTTTCCCCTCACTCGTTTTTGGGAAAGCCAAAGAAGCCAGCGGAAGATTGCGCTGGAGCATCGCGCTCCACGCTTGGTTCAACCTCTGCTTCATTTGGCATTTCTTCTAGCCGCAGCACTCGGCTGCAGCCCGAACAACACTGCCTGATCTTTAATCCGGCACCACTGCCGTGACTTCAATTTCCACCAGCGCTTCATCTTCAATCAAGCCGGCCACTTCCACGGCCGTCATCACTGCGTTGAAGCTGCCGATCAACTCGCGAAACGCCACGCCGATTTCGGGGTAAGCGGCCACGTAGGCGCGTTTGTCGGTCACGTACCAGGTCATGCGTACGATGTTCTCGGGCTTGGCATTGCCTTCTTTCAGCACCGCCACCACGTTCTCCAGCGCCTGGCGCACCTGGCCCGCAATGTCTTTGTGCCGGAACTTGCACTCGGCATCCCAGCCGACCATGCCGGCCACAAATACCATGCGACCTTTGACGGAGACGCCGTTCGCATAACCACGAGGACGGGGCCAGCCGGGGGGTTGAAGAATTTGCATGTTTGATCTCCGTTAAATGTTTGAATTTGGTTTGGATTCGCTGTGGCGCGGCTTTGAGGCCATCACTCACTTGTTGTAGAAATCTTCCAGCGCGGCGCGCAGGTCTGGCGGCATGGTAACGGCGCGGTGGCTCTCCAGGCTGGTGCACACCAACACCTGTTCACACAGCACACGCAACTCGTCGCCACTGCGACAAGAAATGCCCACGCGCAACGAGCGGCTGCCCAGGTGCAGCAGACGCAGGCCCAGCGTGACCACATCACCCATGCGGCTGATGGCCTTGAAGTCGCACTGCAGGTTGACGATGGGCAAGCCCACACGGCGCGGCCCGAGCAACTGGGCATACGAGATGCCCAGGCCATCACTCACCCAGTCTTCCACCAGGCCGTTGAACATCACCAGGTACTGCGGAAAAAACACTATGCCCGCCGGGTCGCAATGCGCGAAGCGGATCTGCATAGGGCGCTCGAACACAGCGCCATCGGTTTTCAACACCAGGGGCTCAGACATCGCGCAGCTTGAAGCGTTGCAGCTTGCCGGTTTCGGTGCGCGGCAGGTTGCTGCGGAACTCCACAGCACGCGGGTATTTGTAGGGCGCCACTGTCGCCTTCACAAACTCCTGCAATTCGGTCACCAGCGCAGGGGTGGCCTCGGCGCCGGGCTGCAGCACCACAAAGGCTTTGACGATCTGGCCACGCTCTTCGTCGGCCACACCGATGACACCGGCTTCGGTCACCAGCGGGTGCAGCAGCAGCGCGTCCTCCACCTCGGGCGAAGCGATGTTGTAGCCTGAAGAGATGATCATGTCGTCGGTGCGCGACTGGTAGTGGAAGTAGCCGTCGTCGTCAACCAGGTAGGCGTCGCCGGTCAGGTTCCAGCCGTTCTTCACGTATTGCTTTTGACGCTTGTCAGCCAGATAGCGGCAACCCGTCGGGCCTTTCACTGCGAGCTTGCCCACCACACCGGGCGGCACGGCCTGACCCTCGTCATCCACCACCTGGGCGATGTAGCCGGGAATGGCTTTGCCCGTAGCACCGGGGCGCGCGTGTTCTTCGTCTGCCGAGATGAAGATGTGCAGCATCTCGGTGGCACCAATGCCGTCAATCAATTCAATGCCGGTGTGCTCTTTCCAGACCGCGCGTGTGGCCGCAGGCAGCGCCTCGCCGGCCGAAACACATTTGCGCAACTTGCTGCTGCGCAGTACATCGGCCATGGGCGCCATCACGCGGTAAGACGTGGGGGCGGTGAACATCACCGTCGCTCCATAGTCTTGCACGGCCTGCAGCAGATCCGGCGGGCCGGCTTTCTCCAGCAGCACGGTGGAGGCGCCCACGCTCATGGGGAACAACACCAGGCCACCCAGGCCAAAAGTGAAGGCCAGCGGCGGGCTGCCGATGAACACATCGTCCGGCGTGGGTCGCAGCACGTGCGGCGGCCAACAGGCGCAGATGGCCATCACGTCGCGGTGGAAATGCATGGTGCCCTTGGGCTCGCCGGTGGTGCCGGAGGTAAAGGCCAGGATGCAGGTGTCGTCGGCTGCGGTGTCCACCGCAGTAAAGGTCTCAGGCTTGCTGGCCATCGCGGCTTCCAGGCCATCGGCATCGCCGGTATTGAAGTGGCGCACCTGCTGCAAGCGGGTTTCTTGCGCGCGGGCCATTTGTAATTCTTCGGCCAGGCGTTTGTCGCACAGCGCGTGTGTGACCTCACCCTTGGCGATGATTTGCGACAGCTCTTTCGCGCGCAGCAGCGGCATGGTGGCAACCGCAATCGCGCCCACCTTCATCACGGCGAACCAGCAGGCCACCAACATGGGGTTGTTCGCGGCGCGCAGCAACACACGGTTGCCGGGCACCAGGCCCATGTCTTCCACCAGCACGTGGGCGATTTTGTTGGCCTGGCGCTGCAGGTCGGCATAAGTCCAGCGCACCCCTTTGGCCTGGATACAAAGCCGGTCGCCTCGGCCTTCAGCCACATGTTTGTCCAGCAGCTCTACGGCGCAGTTGAGCCGTGGGGCGAACTGCAAGGCGGGCAGCGTGAACAGGAATTCAGGTTGGTCCTCGGGCGGCGGCAGGCGGTCACGCGCAAAGGTATCGATGTGGGCACTGGTCATGGTAGCGAACTCGCAGAAGTCTAAGAACTGAAACTCAACTGACTCGGAACCACACAAGGTTTACGGCGTGATTTCCGAAGAGGTCTTCATGTCGTTAAGCAACTCTCGTGCAATGATGAGTTGCTGCACTTCGGTGGCACCTTCGTAGATGCGCAAGGCGCGGATCTCGCGGTACAGGCGCTCCACCGGCTGCTCACTCACCACGCCCAGGCCACCCCACAGTTGCACGGCCGCATCGATTACCTGCTGCGCACCTTCTGTGGCCACCATCTTGGCCATGGCGGCTTCACGTGTGACCTTGTGGCCCTGGTCGCGCATCCACGCGGCGCGGTAGGTCAGCAAGGCCGCGCTGTCGATGGTGGTGGCCATCTGCGCGAGCTTGGCTTGTGTGAGCTGAAAGTCGGCCAGCACACCCTTGAACATCTTGCGTGTGGTGGCGCGGTGCAAACCTTCATCGAGCGCGCGGCGCGCAAAACCAAGGGCCGCTGCGGCCACCGAGGTGCGAAACACGTCCAAGGTGCGCATTGCGACCTTGAAGCCCTCGCCCGCTGCACCAATACGCTGCGTGAGTGGAATGCGGCAGTTGGTGAAACGCAGGCGCGCCAACGGGTGTGGTGCTATCACCTCAATGCGTTCTGCAATTTCAAACCCGGGCGTATCGGTATCCACAATAAAAGCCGAGATACCACGCGAACCAGGCGCTTCGCCGGTGCGCGCAAACACCACGTAGAAGTCGGCAATGCCGCCATTCGAGATCCACGTTTTCTCGCCATCGAGCACCACCTCGTCGCCCTCAATACGCGCGGCGCATTGCATGGCCGCCACATCAGAACCCGCTTCGGGCTCGGACAATGCAAACGCGGCAATCGCCTCGCCGCGCGCCACTCGCGGCAGATAACGCTCGCGCTGCGCCGGTGTGCCGGCCAGCGAGATGGCACCCGAACCCAAGCCCTGCATGGCGAACGCAAAGTCGGCCAAGCCGCTGTGGCGCGCCAGCGTTTCGCGGATCAAACACAGCGCCCGTGTGTCCAGCACTTCAGATGCACCGCCGTGCGCCACACCGGCCACGGCGTGGCGCAACCAACCACCCTGGCCCAGGCTTTTCACCAGGGCGCGGCAGGCGGCATCCACATCGTGCGGGTGGTCTTGCGCAATGTGTTCGGCCGCCCAGGCGTCCAGCGCGCGTTGCAGCGCGGCGTGCGGGGCAGTGAAGAACGGCCAGTCGAGGTAGCGGGTGTCACTCACTTCAATTCCCCTCGAAGACTGGTTTTTGTTTGTTGGCAAACGCGTGGTACGCGCGGCCAAAGTCTTCGGTCAACATACACAGCGCCTGCACCTGGGCTTCGGATTCGATGGCTTCGTCCACACCCATGTTCCATTCCTGCTGCAGCATGGTCTTGGTCAGGCCATTGGCAAACGTAGGGCCATGGGCCAGTTCGCGGGCCAGCGCAAACGCGTCGTCCAGCACCGCCTCAGGTGCACACACACGGTTGAAGAAGCCCCAGCGCTCTGCCTCTTCACCGCCGATGGCGCGGCCGGTGAGCAGCAGCTCGGTAGCGCGCCCTTGGCCTACGATGCGCGGCAACATGGCGCATGCGCCCATGTCGCAGCCCGCCAGGCCCACGCGGTTGAACAAAAACGCCGTCTTGCTGCGCGCCGTGCCCAGGCGCATGTCAGACGCCATGGCCATGATGGCACCGGCACCGGCACAAACACCGTCGATGCTGGCCACAATCGGCTGCGGGCAATGGCGCATGGCCTTCACCAGGTCGCCGGTCATGCGGGTGAACATCAGCAGCTCGGGCGCCTTCAGGCCTATCAGCGGGCCAATGATTTCGTGCACGTCGCCACCCGAGCAGAAGTTGTCGCCCGCACCATGCAGCACCACGGCTTTCACATCGGGCGCATAACGCAGCCGTTGGAACAGGTCGCGCAGCTCGGCGTACGAGGCAAAGGTCAAAGGGTTTTTGCGCTCGGGCCGGTTCAGCGTGATGATGCCCACGCGGTCGCGCACCTGCCACAGGAAGTTGCTGGCCTGGTAGTCGGCACAGGGCTGCTGGTTGCCGGCCATCAGTTGCGGGTCTATCCCGGAAATTTCGGTTGCGCTGGTGGGCATGCTCAGTCTCCTATGGTTTTGTTCGCGGCTTTGCTGGCCGCCACACTGGCAGCTTTGTCTGCCGCCTTGTCGGCCGCTTCGGCGCCCAGGCTGTTCGACACCTGCACGCGCAATTGGCCCAGCAGGTCATAGAGCTGCTGGCGGTTGCTGTCGCCCAGGCCGCCCATCAGTTCGACCACCCAGCCCTCATGCACCTGGGCAATCTTTTCAAATGCGCGCCGGCCCTTGGCGGTCAAACACACCAGGAACGAACGACGGTCTTCCTGCTGGCTGGTGCGCGACACAAAACCGGCTTGCTCCAGCTCGTCGGTCAGGCCCGTCACGTTGCCGCCAGTCACCATCAGGTTGCGCGACAACACGTTCATGCGCAGTCCCTCGGGGTGGCGGTGCAACTGCGCCAGGTAGTCGAAGCGCGCCAGCGTCATGCCGAACTGGGTGCGCAGGCGTTTGCGGATTTCGGTCTCGATGTCGGTGCTGCACGACAGCAGGCGCAGCCAAAGGCGAATCGACTGGTGTTCGTCGGTCGAGACACCGGCTTCCAGGCCAATGCTGTCGTCGCTCAACAAAGGTTCCAGA
>NZ_JBMOXA010000050.1:0-14522 GCF_049316285.1 Variovorax sp. HJSM1_2
GGTCACCAAGGGTGGCTGGCGCGAGATTTACCGCTCGGCCTCGGCCTTCGAAGCCGCTGCAGCCGACGCCCGCCGCGTGGCCCAAGGCTACGGGTTGGACGTTGGCATCGAAGACGGCCAAGCCCTGGCTCTGGCCGAGCCCGCGCTCCAGCAAAGCCTGGCAGGCGCCGTCCATTGGCGCGACCCATGGGCCATCAGCGACCCAGGTGAGTTGGTGGCGCGCTACGCCAAGTTATTTGTGCAGCGCGGCGGGCAGCTTCAACACGGCGACGCTGGCACGCTGGCCGCCAACGGCGCGGGCTGGTCGGTGAAGACACAAGACGGCATCGTCAACGCTGCGCAGGCCGTCATCGCGCTGGGCCCGTGGGCTGATGCCATGACGCAGCGCTTGGGCTACAAGCTGCCGCTGTTCGTCAAACGCGGCTACCACCGCCACTACGCCTTGGCCAAGCCGGTGCACAGCCCCATGCTGGACACCGACAACGGCATGGTGCTGGCGCCCATGGCACTGGGCCTGCGGCTGACCACGGGCGCCGAGTTTGCACACATCGACGCCCCGGCCACGCCGGTACAACTGGTGCGCGCCGAGCAGGCCGCGCGCGAACTGGTGGATCTGGGGGCACCGGTGGAGGCCACACCCTGGCTGGGTGCGCGCCCCTGCACCGTGGACATGCTGCCGGTAATCGGCCCGGCACCGCAACACAAGGGCTTGTGGTTCAACTTCGGCCACGCGCACCAGGGCTTCACACTGGGCCCGGCCACGGGCCGTTTGCTGGCCGAGATGATGCACGGTGAGACGCCCTACATCGACCCGGCGCCTTATCGGGCCGACCGGTTTTAAGTCTGCCCTAGGCCAGGCCGAGGGCACGGATCAGGCTCAGTGCGCCTGATCCCAGTTCGCGCCCACGCCCACTTCGGCCAGCAGCGGCACCTTGAGTTCGGCCACACCGGCCATCAGGCGCGGGATCTCGCTGCGCACCCAGTCCACCTCGTCTTGCGGCACTTCGAACACCAGTTCGTCATGTACCTGCATGATCATCAGCGTGCCGCGTTTCTCGGCGTCCAGCACTTCCTGCACCTTGACCATGCTGCGCTTGATCAGGTCGGCGGCCGTGCCCTGCATGGGCGCGTTGATAGCGGCGCGCTCCAGGCCCGCCAACTGCGCGCCCTTGGCGTTTTGAATGCCGGATAGCTGCAAACGCCGGCCAAACACGGTTTCCACATAACCCTGTTCCTTGGCGATTCTGCGCGTCGACTCCATGTAGTCTTTGACGCCCGGGTAACGCTCGAAGTAGCGCGCGATGTAGTTTTTCGCCGCCGTATTGTCTATGCCCAGGTTACGCGCCAGGCCAAAGGCGCTCATGCCGTAGATCAGGCCGAAGTTGATCACCTTGGCGTAGCGACGTTGTTCGCTGGAGACTTCATCCACCGCCACACCAAACACCTCGGAAGCGGTGGCGCGGTGCACATCTATGCCTTCATGGAAGGCACGCAACAGCGAAGCATCACCGCTGATGTGGGCCATGATGCGCAGCTCGATTTGTGAGTAGTCGGCGCTGGCAATCAGTTTGCCGGGCGCGGCCACAAAGGCTTCGCGCACGCGCCGCCCTTCGGGTGTGCGTATCGGGATGTTCTGCAGGTTCGGGTCGTTGCTGCTCAGGCGCCCCGTCACCGCCACGGCCTGCGCGTAATGTGTGTGCACACGGCCACTGCGCGGCAGGATCAGCAGCGCCAGTTTGTCGGTGTAGGTGCCCTTGAGTTTGGACAGGCTGCGGTGCTCCAGCAGCTTGGCCGGCAGCGGGTAGTCTTCGGCGAGTTTTTCCAGCACTTCCTCGTCGGTGCTGCGCGCGCCGGTGGCGGTTTTCTTGACGACCGGCATGCCGAGTTTGTCGAAGAAGATTTCGCCCAACTGCTTGGGGCTGCTGAGGTTGAACGGTTGGCCGGCAATCTCGTAGGCCTCGGTTTCCAACTGCAGAATGCGCTGGCCCAGGGCATGGCTTTGTGCCGCCAGCGTAGGTGCATCGATCAACACGCCGTTGCGCTCGATACGGAACAGCGCCTCACTGCTGGCGATTTCCAGCGCATAGATGCCGCCGAGCTTCTCATCGGCCTGCAACTGTGGCCACAACACACGGTGCACCGCCAGTGTCATGTCAGCGTCTTCACACGCGTACTCAGCCGTTTTTTCCACGTCCACCTGGTTGATGGTCAACTGGTGCACACCTTTGCCACACAGGTCTTCAAAGCTGATGCCGCTGCGGCCCAGGTGACGTTCGGCCAGGCTGCTCAGGCCGTGCGGCATGTGCACTTCCAGCACATAACTTTGCAGCATGGTGTCGTGCGCGTAGCCGCGAGCTTCGATGCCGTGGTTGGCAAACACATGGCGGTCGTATTTGATGTGTTGGCCAAGTTTGGCTTTGCCCGCATCCTCCAGCCAGGGCTTGAGCCTGGCCAGCACCTCGTCGCGCGGCAATTGTGTGGGCGCGTCGGGGTAGTTATGCGCCAGCGGAATGTAGGCCGCCTCGCCGGGCGTCACACACACGCTGATGCCCACCACTTCGGCCAGCATTTCGTCGATGGAATTGGTCTCGGTGTCCAGCGCTACCAGTTCAGCCGCTTGCAGCTTGGCCAGCCAGGCGTCGAACGCCTCCCAGCTCAGTATGGTTTCAAAACCAGGGGTACGCGGGACGGCGGCGGGGGCCGGGGCATCGGTGGGCTCGTCGAACAAGCCAGGTTCGGTCGAAGCTGCGGCCTTGGCTGCTTTTTCGGCCTTGGGCGCGGGCTCGGCGGCCGCGGCGCCCTCCAGCGCCTTGGCCAGCCCCTTGAACCCAAACTTATCGTAAAAAGCCTTTAGTGCGCCCGTGTCCTGTGCGCCATAAGCTATTGAATCCATAGCAGGCAAGCCGTCGATGTAGCCAGCCAAATCGCAGTCGGTTTTGATGGTGACCAAGCGCCGGCCTTGCGGCAGCCAGTCCTTGGCGTTGCGCAGGTTCTCTCCCGCCACACCCTTGATCTCGCCGGCCCGGGCCATCAAGGCGTCGAGCGAGCCGTATTCCTGCAGCCACTTGGCGGCAGTCTTGGGGCCGACCTTGGGCACGCCGGGCACGTTGTCCACGGTGTCGCCCACCAGGGTTTGGTAATCGACCATCAAGCTGGGGGGCACACCAAACTCTTCCGTCACACCGACCACGTCGCGGCGCTTGCCGCTCATGGTGTCTATGACGGTGATGTGCTCGTTCACCAACTGGCTCAAATCCTTGTCGCCGCTGGAGATGATGACTTCTATGCCTTGTTGAGCCGCGACCACGGCCAGCGTGCCGATCACATCGTCGGCCTCCACACCGGGCACGGCCACCAGCGGCCAGCCCAGGAGACGAATCACCTCGTGTACCGGCTCGATCTGGCTGCGCAAATCGTCGGGCATGGGGCTGCGCGTGGCCTTGTAGGCCGGATACCACTCATCGCGGAAAGTCGGGCCCTTGGCATCGAACACACACACGGCGTAGTCGGCGCGCACCTCTTTGCGCAGGCTGTTCATCATATTGATGATGATGCGTATGGCCCCGGTCTTTTGCACCGTGCCGTCGGGCAGGGTGGTGCTCATGGTTTCACCACCGGCAAAAAAGGCACGGTACAGGTAGCTGGAGCCATCGACCAGCAGCAAGGTTGTCTTGTTCGTCATGGGCGCATTTTGCCTGCTTGCCTGGCCCTTACAGCGTCGGCACACCGCTGACGAACAGGCCTTTGCAGCAAAGCCCTACCAGTATTGCGTGCACTGTGTGCGACGAAGTGGATTCAAAGGCAACAACCGTCCTACAATCTGCTACATGCGCGCCACAATCATTCTCCCCCTGATTCTGTTCACCGCGTCCACCGGCTGGGCGCAAGCCCCTGCGACGGCGCCCGCCCCCCAGGCGGCACCATCCAGTGGCGCCCCCGTTGCGACACGCGATCAGAAGATTGAGCGCATCACGGTGGAAGACGACGGCGCGCGCATCGACGAAACCCGCTACGGCGGCCAAACCCAAAACATCACTGTGCAGCCAGCCAATGGCATGCCGGCCTATGAAGTCAAGCCGTCCAGCGGATTGCGCAGTCCATCGCTCGACGATCGCAACACCCCTGCAGGCAGCGCCGGCAAACCTGCCTGGAAAGTGCTGGACTTCTAATTTTCTGATCCATGGCGGTTTACACACAAGTCTCTTTACAAGAGGCGCAGGCTCTGCTGCGCGAGCTCAATCTCGGCGAAGTCAGCAATCTGCGCGGCATTGAAGGCGGCATTGAGAACACCAACTACTTCGTCACCACCGCCAGCGGCGAGTATGTGTTGACGCTGTTTGAACGCCTGAGCTTCGAGCAATTGCCGTTCTATCTGCATTTGATGAAGCACCTGGCGCACCGTGGTATTCCGGTGCCCGACCCCATGGCCAACCGCCAGGGCGACATACTGCACAAAGTGCAGCAAAAACCGGCTTCTGTGGTGACACGGCTCAAAGGCAAAAGCGAACTCGCGCCTGGTGTGGAGCACTGCACCCAAGTGGGCGCCACGTTGGCGCGCATGCACCTGGCCGGCAGCGACTTCAATCGCAG
This sequence comes from Variovorax sp. HJSM1_2, assembly GCF_049316285.1. NCBI lineage: Bacteria > Pseudomonadati > Pseudomonadota > Betaproteobacteria > Burkholderiales > Comamonadaceae > Variovorax > Variovorax sp. HJSM1_2. The sequence continues at coordinate 4,591 of NZ_JBMOXA010000050.1, forward strand.
CCAACCCAACCTGCGCGGGCTTGAATGGTGGAACGAAACCACGCCGGTCATCAAACCCTACCTCGATCCGCCACAAGCCGCCTTGCTGCAAAGTGAGGTGGCTTACCAGAACCACGTCGCCGAATCGTCGGCCTATGCCGCCCTGCCGCGCGGCCCCATCCACGCCGACCTGTTCCGCGACAACGTGATGTTCGACCACGATGGCACGCAGCCGGTGTTGTCCGGTTTTTTCGACTTCTACTTCGCGGGTGTCGACACCTGGTTGTTCGACTTGGCCGTGTGCCTGAACGACTGGTGCCTGGACCTGGCCAGCGCCCGAGCGGATGCCGAGCGCACCAGCGCATTTCTGGCGGCCTACAGCGCCGTGCGCCCCTTCACCGCCGCCGAGCGGCAATTGCTGCCGGCCATGCTGCGCGCCGGCGCCCTGCGCTTCTGGATTTCGCGCCTATGGGATTTTTACCTGCCGCGTGAAGCCGCCATCCTGAAAGCCCACGACCCTACACATTTTGAACGGGTGCTGCGCGAACGTATCGCCAACCCCAACGTCCTCTGACAGCTGCCGCCATGAAACTCAAAATCGTCAAGGCCGGCACCGGGCTCCAATGGGTGAAACTGGGCATACTGACCTTCTTCAAACAACCCTTGGCGCTCACCGGGCTGTTTTTTATGTTCATGGCCAGCGTCGCCATTGCCAGCATGGTGCCGTTATTGGGTAGCGCCCTGGCGCTGTGCCTGTTGCCGGCCGCGACCTTGGGGCTGATGGCCGCCACGCAAGAAGCCAGCAAAGGCAAGTTCCCGACACCGACGATTTTGCTCAGTGCGTTTCGCGCTGGTCGGCAGCGGCTCAATGCCATGGTGATGCTGGGCCTGCTGTACGCGGGCGGCTTTCTTATCGTCATGGGTGTTTCGGCCCTGGTCGACGGTGGTGCGTTTGCCAAGGCTTATTTACTGGGCGAAGCGCTCACACGCGAAGCCGCCACCAGCCCGTCTTTCCAGACAGCCATGTGGGTCAGCATGGCGCTTTATCTGCCGCTGTCCTTGATGTTCTGGCATGCGCCAGCGCTGGTGCATTGGCACAACGTTGCGCCGGTGAAGAGCCTGTTTTTCAGCATGGTCGCCTGCCTGCGCAACTTTGGCGCCTTCACCATCTTTGGCCTGGCCTGGATGGGTGTGTTCCTGCTGGCCGGTCTGGCCATGACCATCTTGTCCACGCTGCTGGGTTCGCCAGAATTGGCCGCAACCGCTATGCTGCCAATGGCACTGGTGATGGCGTCCATGTTCTTCACCTCGATCTACTTCAGCTTTCTGGACTGCTTTGACGCAGACCCAGTCGCCGCGACCGAAATTCTGGGCTAACGCGCGGACTCAGACCTGCTGCAGCCCCTACGCGCCCAGGAGATGCGCCTGTGACCTACGCCGTCAAAGAAATTTTCTATACGCTGCAAGGTGAAGGTGCTAACGCTGGCCATCCTGCGGTGTTCTGCCGCTTTGCCGGCTGCAACCTCTGGAGCGGGCGCGAGGAAGACCGCGCCCGTGCGGTCTGCAAGTTTTGCGACACCGACTTCGTGGGCACCGACGGCACCGCTGGCGGCAAATTCCGAACGGCTGAAGCACTCGCACAGAAGATTGCCGGCTTCTGGCCAGCACACGATCAAGCCCATCGCCTGGTGGTGATGACCGGCGGCGAGCCGCTGCTGCAAATCGACACCGCCTTGATCGACGCCATGCACCAGTTGGGCTTCAGGATCGCGGTGGAAACCAACGGCACCGTGTTGGCGCCCCCCGGCATTGACTGGCTGTGTGTCAGCCCCAAAGGCGGCTCACAGTGGATTCAGCGCCAGGGTCAGGAACTCAAGGTCGTGTGGCCCCAGGCAGGTCTGGATCTGGCTGAGCTCGAAGCCGCCGACTTTGCCAACCGTTATTTGCAGCCCATGGACAACGCCCAACAATCGGCCAACACCCAGGCCTGTATTGAGCAATGTATGGCGCACCCGGTTTGGCGCCTGAGCCTGCAAACCCACAAGATCACGGGAATTCGATGAGATTCGAACTCAGCCAGAAGTTCTACTTCGACGCCGCCCACACTTTGCAGCGGGCGATTGAAACCGCTGGCAGCAAACGCATCCATGGCCACACCTACAACGTGGAAGTGACCGTTGCGGGCGAGCAAAATGCGGACAGCGGCATGGTGATAGACCTTGGCCTGTTGCGGCAAGAGATTGCGCTGGTGCGCGAAATGCTGGACCACCATCTGCTCGACGAGGTGCCGGGCATGGGCGTGCCGACATTGGAAAACCTCTGCGCCTTCATTGCGCAGCGGCTCAACATCGAGCCCAGCCTGCTGCAAAGCGTAAAAGTCTGGCGCGATGGCGTGGGTGACAGCTGCACGCTGCGCCTCCACTGAATCTTCACCACCCTGCGGTTTTGCCCATGGCCCTTGTCACCATCTTCCACAACCCCGCCTGCAGCAACTCGCGCAACACATTGGCGCTGATACGCAATAGCGGGCTTGAGCCGGAGATCATCGAATACCTGAAGACGCCGCCCAGCCAAGCGCAGCTCATGGCGCTGCTGCAGGCGATGGGCATGAGTTCCCCGCGTGCGTTGCTGCGCGAAAAAGAAGTACTGGCCCAGGAACTGGGGCTGGCCGGGGCCGACTGGAGCGACGCGGCCATCGTCGAACAGATGCTGCAGCACCCCGTCCTGATCAACCGCCCCATCGTCGTGACATCTATAGGCACACGTCTGTGCAGGCCACCTGAGTTGGTACTGGAAATCCTGCCTACGCCCTAGTGCCGAACGCCAGAATGGCTTGTGCGGCCGCACCCCCCCATAGAGGTGAGATAAGAAATGCTCAGACTTCTTTTTGCCGCTTGGCTCATCTGGTTCGCGCAGGCCCTTCCAGCCAACGCAACACCTTCGTGGGGCGCCAAACAATCCAGCTCCGCTGACACCACGCCCTCGCAGCTCCAACCAGGCGAATGGTTTTGGGGTGGTGATGACAAGGCGATGGGGCCCATGGCGCTGATTGTCAGTCTCACCGAGCAGCGTGCTTACGTGTACCGCAATGGCATTCTGATCGCCTTTTCAAGTGTCAGCACCGGCAAGCCAGGCCATGAAACCCCGACGGGTGTGTTCACCATCCTGCAGAAGGACAAACATCACCATTCCAACAAGTACAACAACGCTGCCATGCCCTATCAGGAGCGCCTGACCTGGGATGGCATCGCCTTGCACGCCGGCGGGCTGCCCGGCTATCCCGAGTCACATGGCTGTGTGCACCTGCCCACGGAGTTTGCGCGGCTTCTTTTTGACAGCACGACCCTGGGCATGACGGTTGTCGTTTCCAAAGAAAACAAGGCTTCCGAGCGCCTGGTACATCCCGGCGCAGCCAGTCCCATCCACCCGATGACGGGCGCCGAATCGGCCAGCCACAGGCTCGCCGGGGGAGAACAGTTTCGCTGGCAACCCATGGATTCACCCGTGGGCCCGATTTCCATCCTGATCAGCACCGCAGATCTGCGCCTGCTTGTCTATCGCAACGGCCTGGAGATCGGCCGCAGCCGCATCGCCTTCAGAAAGCCCGGGCCGGCGCAGGGCACACATGCGTACGTGCTTGCAGCCAACGGGGCATCAGGCGCCCAGCCATCCTGGATACACATCGGCCTTCCCGGTCATTTGGGGGAGGCGAATGTGCCCGTGGATGAAGCCGAGATGGCGCGCCTGGTGGTTCCGCCAGAGTTTCTGGAGGTATTGCGCCCTCTTCTCGTGCCCGGCACCGTAGTGGTTGAAACCAACGAGCATGTGCTCCCAGCCAGCACGGGCTCAAAACTACAGGTCCTCAATTCAGACGCACCCGCGTTTTAGCCTTGGCCCCGGCTTCGCCCTGAAGCTCCCGGCCGTCAGCCGCCCTGGCCTGGACGTAAACAAAAGCTGGGCAAACAACAGATAAGCCGCAGAGGCAGCAGCCGGACCACGTCGACGCGGACGAGGGGCCAGCAGACAGCACTAGAAAAATAAGGAAGAAATGAAAAAAGCCGTTGCAAGCTTTTGACTTGCAACGGCTTTTCCGTTTTGGCGGAGCGGACGGGACTCGAACCCGCGACCCCCGGCGTGACAGGCCGGTATTCTAACCAACTGAACTACCGCTCCCGGTAGATAGCTTTCGATGCAACACAAATCGTGTATCACATCCAAGCGCTATAACTTGGCGACCCTACGGGGATTCGAACCCCGGTACTCACCGTGAAAGGGTGATGTCCTAGGCCTCTAGACGATAGGGTCATAACCTAAGAACTTCCGTTCAATTCAACACTGTGGTGGAGGTAAGCGGAGTCGAACCGCTGACCTCTTGCATGCCATGCAAGCGCTCTACCAACTGAGCTATACCCCCCACTGTCTTCGATTTGTTTCTTGCTTTTCGCTTTCAACACATCGTTAACTGCTGAGCCTCGAATTATATACAGGTTTTTAGCGTTTTTGCAAATTTGCCAAAATTTTTTCTTTTCCTGCTAATTCCAGCACCGCATCCACGGAAGGTGTGTGCGCAGTCCCTACTGCAAGCACACGCACTGGCATGGCCAACTGTGGCATTTTAAGGGCAAATTCGCCCAAGGTTTCCTTGAACGCGGCAGCAATTGCAGGTTTCGTCCAATCACACTGCGCCAGCTTCGCCGCCAATGCATCCAGCGCCGGGAAAATGGCCGGCACCAGGTGTGTGGCGCGGTCTTCTTCGCTGATGACCACATCGCCATAAAAACGCGCTGCCCAATCGGCCAAGGCATTGATGGTGTCGCAGCGGTCTTTAAACAGGCCGCAGATGCGCACCAGGCGCTGATCGGCGGTAATGCCCTGCTTCGCCAAGCGTGCGCGCACCAGCGGCTCCAGCGCGTCATCGGCCATGGCTTTCAAGTGCTGGGCATTCACCCAGCGCAGTTTGCTCTCGTCAAACTGCGCCGCGCTGCGGCCCAGGTGGTCCAGATTGAACCACTCGAGGAATTGTGCGCGGCTGAAGATTTCGTCATCACCGTGGCTCCAGCCCAGACGTGCCAGGTAGTTCACCATCGCATCCGGCAGATAACCTTCTTCGCGGTATTGCGTCACCGGCTTAGCACCGTTGCGCTTGCTCATCTTCTCGCCCTGCTCGTTCAGCACGGTAGGCAAGTGGGCATACACCGGCACTTCTTTGCCCAGCGCCTTGAAGATGTTGATCTGGCGTGGTGTGTTGTTGACGTGGTCGTCGCCGCGGATCACATGTGTGATGGCCATGTCGATATCGTCCACCACCACACAGAAGTTATAGGTGGGTGTGCCGTCGGGGCGGGCAATCACCAGGTCGTCGAGTTCATCATTGCTGATCTCTATGCGCCCTTTGACCTTGTCGTCCCATGCCACCACGCCGCCGATAGGGTTCTTGAAGCGCAACACGGGTTGCACACCTTCGGGCACGGGCGGCAGGGTTTTGCCAGGCTCGGGGCGCCAGGTGCCGTCGTAACGTGGCTTTTCCTTGGCGGCCATTTGTTTCTCGCGCAGCGCATCCAGCTCGGCGATCGACATGTAGCAGGGGTACACATGTCCGGCGGCCTGCAGGTCGGCCAACACCGCCTTGTAGCGGTCGACACGTTGCATTTGGTAGAACGGGCCTTCGTCGTGGTTCAAGCCCAGCCAAGCCATGCCTTCGATGATCACGTCCACGGCGGCCTGACTGGAGCGCTCCAGATCGGTGTCTTCAATCCGTAGAACGAAATCGCCGCCGGTGGCCCGGGCAAACGCCCATGGGTACAGCGCGGAACGGATGTTGCCCAGGTGAATGAAGCCAGTGGGCGATGGAGCGAAGCGGGTACGGGTCTTTTGCATCATGGATCTCAAGCGGTTTGGGCATTCGGCAAAGCCAGGCGGGAAGTGTCTTCTTCCTGCTCGTTGGTGGCCGCATGACGCCCTTCGTTGATACGCTGGATGTCGTCCGAGGTGATGTCGCCGGTGACATACACGCCGTCAAAACACGAAGCATCGAAACCGCCAATCGGCAGGTCGCCCAAACCAGTGGTGTCGGCGGCAGCGCCGATGGCACGTTTCATACCGTCCACATCTTGGTAGATCAGCGCGTCGCAGCCGATCAACTCGCGAACTTCCTCAACCGTGCGGCCATGCGCCACCAACTCGTCCTTGGTGGGCATGTCTATGCCGTAGACGTTGGGATAACGCACCGGTGGCGCAGCGCTGGCCAGGTAGACCTTGCGGGCACCGGCGTCACGCGCCATTTGCACGATTTCTTTGGAAGTGGTGCCGCGCACGATGGAGTCGTCGACCAGCAACACGTTGCGGCCCTTGAACTCGCTGCCAATGGCGTTGAGTTTTTGGCGCACCGACTTCTTGCGTGTGCCTTGGCCCGGCATGATGAAGGTACGGCCAACGTAGCGGTTCTTCACAAAACCTTCGCGGTACGGCAGACCCAGCAATTGGGCCAGTTGCATGGCGCTCGGGCGGCTCGACTCGGGGATGGGGATCACCACGTCGATGTCTTTGGGCGGCACGGTGGAGATCACACGCTTGGCCAGCGTTTCGCCCAGGTTCAAACGCGCCTGGTAGACCGAAATGCCGTCCAGCACCGAGTCGGGACGCGCCAGGTAGACGTATTCAAAGATGCAGGGGTTGCGCTTGGGCGACTCAGCGCACTGCTCGGTGTGCACCTGGCCCTTGAGGTCGACAAACACGGCTTCACCGGGCGCCACATCGCGCTCCATGGTGTGCAACGTGCCTTCCAGCACCACCGATTCGCTGGCCAGCATCACGGTGTTGTTCACGCCACGGCCAATACACAACGGGCGGATGCCGTACGGATCGCGGAAGGCCAGCAGGCCATGGCCGGCAATCGAGGCGATGACGGCGTACGAGCCCTTGACCCGGCGGTGCACACTGCGCACGGCCTGGAACAAATCGCTAGGCGTGAGCGGCAGGCCGCGTGTGCAGCGTTCGATTTCATGCGCCAGCACGTTGAGCAACACTTCAGAGTCGCTCTCGGTGTTGATGTGCCGGTGGTCGGTGGAAAACAACTCGCGCTTCAAGGCCTTGGCGTTGGTCAGGTTGCCGTTGTGCACCAACACAATGCCGAAAGGCGCATTCACGTAAAAAGGCTGCGCCTCTTCTTCGCTGTAGGCGTTACCGGCCGTGGGATAACGTACCTGGCCCAGGCCGCAGTCGCCCGGCAGGCTGCGCATGTTGCGCGTGCGGAACACGTCGCGCACCATGCCCTTGGCCTTGTGCATGAAGAACTTGCGGTCTTGTTGGGTCACGATGCCGGCGGCATCCTGGCCCCGGTGCTGCAGCAGCAGCAACGCGTCATAGATCAACTGGTTAACAGGAGCGTCACTGACGACACCAACGATTCCACACATATGATTTCCTTAGCCGCAGGGGTTACGGCAAAAACTTAGCAAACTCTTCCGGCAACATGGGCCGCAACTGGTGCAACAAGTCGGTCAGAAGCAACGCACCGCGCGACTCCTGCCACCACGGCTGGGTATCCAGCGACACCAGATACACCACCACAGTGCCGGCCAGCAGAAACACCACGCCACGCAAGGCACCAAAAAACATGCCGAGCACGCGATCCACAGGCCGTAAACCGACGACCTGGACCAACTTCCTGACCAGCGCCGTCAACAGCCCCGCTGCAAACGCCGCCACAATGAATACGATGACAAATCCGGCGGCATAACGCACGGTCTCCGATGCCTCGCCGATAGGCAATCGGGCTGCCACTTCTGGCGCAAACCATTGCGCCAGCACAAAAGCGGCAATCCAGCCCAACAGGGACAGGACTTCAAATACCAGGCCCCGCCAGGCCCCCAGAGCGATGGAGGCCAGCAACAGTGCCACCAGCACCCAATCCAACACAGCCATAACGAATACTTACAAGGTCAGGACGGAAGCCGATAAGTCAAGACCCTTGATCTTGGCCACGGCTTTTTCCGCTTCAGCCTTCTTGGCAAAAGGCCCCACACGCACCCGCGTACGGGCACCGCTGCTGGTCTGCACCACCTGGGTGTAGGTCTTCAAACCGGCTTTCTCCAGTTTGGAGCGCACTTCCTGCGCTTTGCTGGCTTCAGCAAAAGCTCCCACCTGCACCACAAAACGTTCTTGCCCATCATCCGCTGACGACGCGGCGGCGGTGGCTGCAGAAGGCGATTTTCCCTCCAGCAAGGCCTTGGCGCGCGCACCGCTGTCATCAAGCTTGGGCTCAGCCTTGGCAACGGCCTTGGCTTCAGGCTCATGCTTTGGCTTGGGCTCAGGCTTGGCTTCGACCTTGGGCTCGGGCTTTGGTTCCGGCTTGGCTTCGGGTCGGGTTTCGGGTTTGGACGAAGACAGCACCTCTTCCTTGGCTGACAAGCTCGCCGCAGCGCTGACATTGGCCTTGGACGAAGCATTCGAGGCCGGTGTGGTGTCAGAAGGCGTGGCATCTGCGGGTGGTTGCTCCAGCTTGACCACCGGACCGGTGGCCGCAGCACCCAGCGGCTTGACCTTGCCTTTTTCAGGGATGTCGATCGGCACATCGACCGACACCGGGCGCGGTTGGGTATCAAACAGCAGGGGAAAACCAATCACCCCCAGCAACACCAGAATGGTGGCGCCGATCAGCCTGTGCCTGGCCCGGCGGCGCATGCCTTCTATGGATTCAGTGGGGCTGACCGACAGATCGTCGCCCTTTTGGCCGCGAGAACGAAACTTGAAAAAAGCCATGTGCGGTTAGAACTCAGAAGCCCTTAAGAGCCCAGATGTTTGGCATGGAGCCTGGGAACACCGTTCTCAAGTATGCCGCCAACGGTGTAGAACGATCCAAAGACCACGATTCTATCAGCCGGCTTTGCGGCAGCCACAGCGGCGGCCAGGGCCTGGGCCGGGCTCTCAGCCACCTCGCTGGTGGCATCCTTGCGCGGGTTTTGGCTCTGCCACCGTGCCTGCAGGTCTTGCGCCTTGGCGGCGCGGGCGGTGGGCAAATCGGTGAACACCCAATGGTCAATCAACGGGCCAATACGCTCGAACATCGGCGCCAGGTCTTTGTCGGCCATGGCGCCAAACACCGCGTGTGTGGTCGGAAAGAAACCCATGGCGTCCAGATTCACGGCGAGTGCGGCCACGGCATGTGCGTTGTGCGCCACGTCCAGCACCAGCGCGGGCTCGCCGGGCACAATCTGGAAGCGGCCGGGCAATTCGACCAGCGCCATGCCGTTGCGCACGGCCTGCGCGGTGACGGGCAGTTTGTCGCGGATGGCGGTGAGCGCCGCCAGCACACCGGCGGCGTTGACCAGTTGATTGGCGCCACGCAAACCCGGGTAAGCCAAGCCGGTGTAGCGACGGCCACGCCCGGCCCAGCCCCATTGCTGCTTGTCGCCAGAGAAATTGAAGTCTTCACCGGCGCGCCACAAATCAGCGCCTATGGCACGCGCGTGTTCCAGCACACTGGCTGGGGGCACCGGGTCGCTGACCACCACCGGGCGGCCAGCACGCATGATGCCGGCCTTCTCGCGGCCAATGCTCTCGCGGTCGGGGCCGAGGAATTCCATGTGGTCGAGATCGATGCTGGTGATCACGGCGCAATCGGCGTCGATGATGTTGACGGCATCCAGACGCCCGCCCAGGCCCACTTCCAGGATCACCGCGTCCAGCCCGGCATAGGCCAGGCGGTGCATGATGGCGAGTGTGGTGAACTCAAAATAGGTCAGGGAAATTTCGCCTCTGGCGCTTTCCACTGCTTCGAAGCCAGCTATCAAATCCGCAGCAGTTGAGCTTTCACCATTCAAGCGGCAGCGCTCTTCAAAATGCACCAGATGCGGCGAGGTGTAGACCCCCGTGCGGTAGCCCGACTGGATCAGCACCGCTTCCAGCATGGCGCAGGTGGAGCCCTTGCCATTGGTGCCGGCCACGGTGATCAC
>NZ_JBMOXA010000051.1:0-13914 GCF_049316285.1 Variovorax sp. HJSM1_2
GGTGGCAACCCCGATGCGGCCAACAGTCCTGCCAAGTCTGTCTTGGCCGGACTCAGGCTTTCTTGGCGGCTTCGCGGTAAACCAGCAACGGCGGCTTGTTTTCCTCGATGGTGGACTCGTCGACAACCACTTTCTCCACGTTGGCGGTGTTCGGCAAATCAAACATGGTATCGATGAGGGAAAGCTCAAGGATGGAACGCAGACCACGGGCACCGGTTTTGCGCGCCAACGCCTTCTTGGCAATGGCCTTGAGGGCCGATGGACGCACTTCCAGATCCACACCTTCCATGGCCAACAGCTTGCTGTACTGCTTGACCAAGGCGTTCTTGGGCTCGGTCAAGATCTGCACCAGGGCGTCTTCGCTGAGCTCGGCCAAAGTGGCGACCACCGGCATACGGCCCACCAACTCGGGAATCAAACCAAACTTGATCAAGTCTTCGGGTTCGACTTCACGGAACACCTCCGTGAGGCTGCGCTCCTTCTTGCTTTTGACGGCTGCACCAAACCCAATGCCGGAGGATTCGGTACGGTTGCCAATCACCTTTTCCAGGCCGGCAAACGCACCGCCCAAGATGAACAAGATGTTGGTGGTATCGATCTGCAGGAAGTCCTGGTTCGGGTGCTTGCGGCCCCCTTGTGGCGGCACACTCGCCATGGTGCCTTCGATCAGCTTCAGCAGCGCTTGTTGCACACCTTCACCCGACACGTCGCGGGTGATCGAAGGGTTGTCCGACTTGCGTGAAATCTTGTCGATTTCATCGATGTAGACGATGCCGCGCTGGGCGCGTTCCACTTCGTAGTTGCAGCTTTGCAGAAGTTTGGCGACGATGTTTTCCACGTCTTCACCCACGTAGCCGGCTTCGGTCAGCGTGGTGGCGTCGGCCATCACAAACGGCACATCAAGCATACGCGCCAGGGTTTGCGCCAACAGCGTCTTGCCCGAGCCCGTGGGGCCGATCAGCAGGATGTTGCTCTTGGTCAGCTCGATGTCGTCTTTTTTGGCCTTTTCCTTGTGGCGCAGACGTTTGTAATGGTTGTACACCGCTACCGCCAAGGTGCGCTTGGCCACTTCCTGGCCAATCACGTAATTGTCGAGGTTGGTCTTGATTTCAACCGGCGTCGGCAACTCGCTGCGCGGCTCGCCAGCGGCGACGCCCGCAGGCACTTCGTCGCGGATGATTTCGTTGCACAAGTCGATGCATTCATCGCAAATGAACACCGAGGGTCCTGCAATCAGCTTCTTCACTTCATGCTGGCTTTTGCCGCAGAAGGAGCAGTACAGGTTTTTTTCGCTGGAGGAGCCTTTTTTCTCGGCCATGGGAGGAATACCTTTATCAGTCGTAGCTGAATGATAACGAAATAAAAACGGCGCTTTCTGAGTCAGAAAACGCCGTTTGGCCGAGCGTCTTGAAAGACTTAGGGTCGCTTGGCGATCACTTCGTCTACCAGGCCATAAGTTTTGGCTTCGTCGGCAAACATGAAGTAGTCGCGCTCGGTGTCGCGCTCGATCTTTTCGATCGGCTGGCCAGTGCGCTCCGCCAGGATGCGGTTCAACTGGTCACGTGTTTTCAGGATGTCGCGGGCGTGGATTTCAATGTCCGTCGCCTGGCCCTGTGCACCACCCGAAGGTTGGTGGATCATGACGCGCGAATTGGGCAGCGAATAACGCTTGCCCTTGGCGCCAGCGGCCAACAGGAAAGCGCCCATGCTGGCCGCCATACCGACGCACAGCGTCGACACATCCGGCTTGATGAACTGCATGGTGTCATAGATCGCCATGCCGGCCGTCACCGAGCCACCAGGGGAGTTGATGTAGAACGAAATGTCCTTGTCAGGATTTTCGCTTTCGAGGAACAGCAACTGCGCCACCACCAGGTTGGCGGTCTGGTCGTTGACCGGGCCCACCAAGAAAATGACGCGTTCTTTCAGCAGACGCGAGTAGATGTCGTAAGAGCGTTCGCCACGGCCCGATTGCTCGATCACCATGGGCACCATGCCCAGACCTTGGGTATCCAGCGCACTTTTTCCGAAGATCATGTTTTGTTCCATGTGGTTGAAAAGAATTCACCAAGTAAATAGGGGCTTGTACGCCAAAGCACAAGCCCCGTATTTGCGTTCTCCGAACGGTATCAGCCTTGCTGGGCCATCAACTCGTCGAACGTGATGGCCTTGTCGACAACCTTGGCTTTCGCCAGCACGAATTCGGCGACGTTGTTTTCGATCACAACACCTTCGACTTCGGCCAGGCGGTTCATGTCGCTGTAGTACCAGCGTTCCACTTCGCTAGGCTTTTCGTAGCTGGCGGCGAGTTCTTGCACGTGGGCCTTGATTTGCTCAGGCTTGGCTTGCAATTCGTTGGCACGCACCAACTCGGCCACCACCAGGCCCAGACGCACGCGGCGTTCGGCTTGTGGGCGCACCACTTCTTCAGGGATAGGCGCCTTGTCGGCGTCCTTGATGCCACGGCTCTTCAAGTCGTTGCGGGCGCCTTCGATCATGCGGCCGATTTCGGCTTGCACGCTGGCGTTGGGCAGGTCGAGTTCGGCGTTGGCGATCAGGGCATCCATCACGGCGGCCTTGTTGCGCGCTTGCAGGCGGAACTTGACTTCGCGTTCCAGGTTCTTCTTGATGTCGGAACGCAGGCCTTCCACCGTTGCGTCGGCGATGCCCAGCGACTTGGCCAGGGCTTCGTTGACTTCAGGCAGGTGGGCGGCTTCGATCTTGTTCAGCGTGACCATGAAGTCGGCTTGTTTGCCGGCCACATCCTTGCCGTGGTAATCAGCCGGGAAGGACAGCGGGAAAGTGCGGCTTTCGCCAACCTTCATGCCGCGCACGGCGTCTTCGAATTCCTTCAGCATCTGGCCTTCGCCGACCAGGAACTGGAAGTCGTCGGCCTTGCCGCCCTGGAACGGCTCGCCGTCGATCTTGCCTTCGAAGTTCACGGTCACGCGGTCGCCATCAGCGGCGGCTTCGGTGGCGGCCTTCTGGGCGAAGGTACGGCGTTGCTTGCGCAGGATGTCCAGCGTCTTGTCGATGGCAGCATCAGACACATCGCTCGACAGGCGCTCGATTTCAGCAGCGCCCAGGTCACCCAGCTTGACTTCCGGGAACACTTCGAAAACGGCGTCGAAGGACATTTGGCCTTCAGGCGACTCTTCTTTTTCGCTGATGCGGGGCTGGCCAGCCACACGCAGCTTGGCTTCGTTGGCGGCGGCGGAGAAAGCCTCGCCAACCTTGTCGTTCATGACTTCGTAGTGAACCGAATAGCCGTAACGTTGGGCCACCACATTCATGGGGACCTTGCCTGGACGGAAGCCGTCCATCTTGACGGTACGCGCGAGCTTCGTCAGACGCTTGCTCACTTCGTTCTGAATCACTTCAACCGGCAACGACAAGGTGATTTTGCGTTCCAGCTTTTCCAGGGTTTCAACGGTAACGGCCATTTTGATCTCTTACTAAAAAAAAGTGTGGTGCGCGGGGGGGGACTCGAACCCCCACATCCTTGCGGACGTCAGGACCTAAACCTGGTGCGTCTACCAATTTCGCCACCCGCGCGCCTAGAAACAGAACCGAATGGCCTAGCCGTCCAGGGAAGCACCCCGTTGCAAAAACCATCCGAGTGAAATCGGTGAACCCAGCATTTTAACGCGTGAAATGGGGCCACTTTGGCTCCACCCACACCAGCAGCGCAAAAGCTGCTGAAAAAACATGGGTTTGGCAGCCCCGAGGTGACGCACTGGCGTCACCTCGGGGCTGGTTTGCCGGGTCAGGCGGCCGCGCCGTCCCTGGGCGGCCGCTTGACGCGGAACCAGGCCGCATACATGGCCGGCAAAGCCAACAGCGTGAGCACGGTGGCTACAATCAAGCCGCCCATGATGGCCACAGCCATAGGCCCCCAGAACACCGAGCGCGACAGCGGGATCATGGCCAGCACCGCCGCGGCCGCGGTCAACACGATTGGCCGCAACCGGCCGACTGCAGCGTCCACGATGGCCGTCCAGGCGGGCACACCGTTGGCGCGCTCCAGCTCGATCTGGTCAATCAGGATCACCGAGTTGCGCTGGATCATGCCCATCAGCGCAATCACCCCAAGCAAGGCCACAAAGCCCATGGGCCGGTTCAGCAGCAGCAGCGCAGCCGCCACACCGGCAATGCCCAGCGGTCCGGTAATGAACACCAGCACGGCGCGGCTGAAGCTTTGCAATTGCAGCATCAGCAAGGTGAAGGTGATGAACAGCATGACCGGAATACCCGCCGCAATCGAGGTCGAGCCCTTGCTGCTCTCCTCCACGGCGCCCGCGACCTGGATGCGGTAACCGCTTTGCCCCTGGCTGGCCCACTTGGCTTCCAGCGCCTGCATGGTCGGCAGCAGTTCGTTGGTGACGGTGGCGCCCTGCAGGCCTTCGGTGATGTCGCTTTGCACGGTGATGGCGTAATCGCGCCCCTCGCGCCACATCACGCCCGGCTCCCAGGCAAAACTCGGGCGCGCAATCTGCGTCAATGGAATCGCCGTGCCGTTGCTGGTCGGCAAATAGGCATTGGCAATATCGGTGATGGCGCTGCGCTCGTCCAGCGGCTGGCGCAGCACGATGGAGATCAGCTTGTCGTTTTCGCGAAACTGCCCCACGGTGGCGCCCGTCAAAATGGTTTGCGCCGCCTGCGAAATCGATTGGCTGGTCACGCCCAGCGCACGCGCCTTGGCCTGGTCGACGTTCAGGTTCAGCACCTTGACGGACTCGTTCCAGTTGTCGTTCACGCCACGCGTATTCGGGCTCTGGCGCATCGCCTCCTTGACCTCATCGGCGCGTTGGCGCAGCACCAGCGGATCACTGCCGACCACACGGAACTGCACCGGGAACGGCACCGGCGGGCCGTTGGGCAACAGCTTCACACGCCCACGCACCTCAGGAAAGTCCCTGGCCAGTATCTCCGGCAGCAACACGCGCAGCTTCTCCCGCTCGGGCAGGCTCTTCATCAGCACGATGTACTGCGACACATTGGTCTGCGGAAACACCTGGTCCAGCGGCAGATAAAACCGTGGCACACCCGAGCCCACCCACGCCGTCACCGACGCCACGCCCGGCTCCTGCATCAGCTCCGCTTCCAGTCGTTTGGTGACCTCTTCGTTGGCGGCAAACGAGGTGCCTTCAGGGAACCAGATGTCGATCAGAATCTCTGGCCGGCTCGAATCCGGAAAGAACTGCTGCTGCACCTTGCCCATGCCCACCAAGCCCAGCGCAAAGATCAGCACCGTCGCGCCAATCGTGAGCCAGCGGTGGTGCACACACCAATCCACCGTGCGGCGGAAGCGGTTGTAAAACGGTGTATTGAAGGTTTCGTGTTCGTGGTGGTGACCGCTGTCCAAAGCGTCCTGCACGTGGTGCGGCACCTTCAGCAGCCATTTGCCGAGATACGGAACAAAGTAAACCGACACCACCCAACTGATCACCAAGGCCAGCACGGTGACGGCAAAAATGGCAAAGGTGTATTCACCCGTCATCGACTTGGCCATGCCAATCGGCAAAAAGCCGGCGGCGGTGATCAGTGTGCCGGTCAACATCGGCATGGCGGTGATCTCGTAGGCAAAGGTGGCGGCGCGCACCTTGTCGTAGCCCTCTTCCATTTTGCGCACCATCATCTCCACGGCGATGATGGCGTCGTCCACCAGCAGGCCCAGCGCAATGATCAGCGAGCCTAGCGAGATCTTGTGCAGCCCTATGTCCCAGTACCACATGCCCAGGAAGGTGATCGCCAGCACCAGTGGAATGGTGATGCCCACCACCATGCCGGGACGCATGTCCAGCATGTAGTACTTCCACCAGGGGTTCTTTCCTGGACGTTTGTGCAGACCCAGGCTGAGAAAGCTGACCGCCAGAACAATCACCACCGCCTCGATCAGCACCTTGACGAATTCGTTGACCGAAGAGGTCACCGCCTTGGGCTGGTCCTGCACCTGCACCAGCGTGATGCCTGCGGGCAGGTTGCGGCTGATCTGCGCCGACAAGGCATCCATCGCCTTGCCCAATGCCACGATGTCGCCGCCACGCGCCATCGACACACCCAGCGCGATCACTTCCTTGCCCTGGTGGCGCACCTTTACCGTCGGCGGATCCACATAGCCGCGCGTGATCTCGGCAATGTCAGATAACTTCAGCGTGGCCCCATTGGCCGCGCGAATGGGCATGTCGCGCAGTTGCTGCACGACCTCGAACTGCCCCTCCACCCGCACAATCACCGCATCCACCGGGGTCTGCACAGCGCCGGCGCTTTGCACGGCGTTCTGCTGGTTCATCTGGTTCAGCACCTGGTTCATGTCCAGGCCCAGTTGCGCCAGGCGCTTTTGCGAGATTTCGACGTAGACCTTTTCGTCCTGCACGCCAAACTGCTCCACCTTGGCCACGTCGGGCACACGCAGCAATTGCTGGCGCACGTCGTCGGCAAACACCTTCAACTCGGCGTTGCTGAAGCCATCGGCTTCCAGCGCGTAGATGATGCCGTAGACATCACCAAAGTCGTCGTTGAAAAACGGTCCCTGCACCCCAGGCGGCAGGGTGTAGAGCATGTCGCCAATCTTCTTGCGCACGACATACCAGGTGTGCGCCACGTCTTTGCCCGGCGAGTTGTCTTTGACCTGGAAGATGATTTGTGATTCGCCGGGTTTCGAGTAACTGCGGATCTTGTCCGCACCTGGCACTTCCTGCAGGGTGCGCTCCAGCCGGTCCGTCACCTGCTCGGCCACCTGCTGCGCAGTGGCACCCGGCCAGTAGGTGCGGATCACCATGGCACGGAAGGTGAACGGCGGATCTTCGTCCTGGCCGAGCTGGAAGTAAGCGGCGCAGCCCATGATCATCAAAACGATGAGCAGATAACGCGTGAGGGCTGGATGGTCCAGCGCCCATTTCGACAGGTTGAATTTTTGCTGCGGCTCTGGCGCCGGAGTCGGGGTGTGAGGGTCTTGCATCATCAGGGACTCACTTGCCTGCGGAGGCCGCGGGGGCGGCTGGGGCCACGGGCGCAGGCGCCGGTGTTGCTACTGTATTTGCAGCTGTCGCCGCTTTTGCAGCCTGCCCAGGCGTTGTTTTTCCTTGATAAATTTGCACCTTCTGCCCAGGGGCCAGCACATGCACGCCGGCCACCACCACCACCATGCCGGGCGTCAGTCCGCTGGCGATGACCACGTCGTTGCCGTCGGCCGTCTCAACCTGCACGGCTTGCGAACGCAGCGTCATGCTGCCGGTATCCAGCACCCACACTGCGCTGCCGCCACCGTCTCGACGCAAGGCGCTGGTCGGCAGCTTGATCGCGGTAAGGCCTTCGCGGCTCATGCTAGGCGGCAGCACGGTGACGGTGGCGCCTAAGGGCAGCTCGTCTTTGGCCGCCAACTCGACCTTCACCTGGAAGGTGCGCGTCACCGGGTCGGCACTGGCGGCCACCTCACGCACTTTGCCATCGAGCAAATCGTCGTTGGCCCACACCTTGATGCCCACGGGCTCGCCCACTTTCACCGCCGCCACCCGGTCTTCGGGTACGGTGAACACCACATCGCGCGGTCCATCCTGCGCAATGATGACCACAGGTGTGCCAGCACCGACCACCTGGCCGACCTCGGCCTGCACAGCTGTGACAACACCGGACACATCCGCCATCAGCCGGGTGTAGCCGGCCTGGTTGCCCTGCGAGGCGAGTTGCGCCTGGGCCTGCTCCAGTTGCGCCTGCGCCGCCTTCAGCGTGCTCTCACGGCGTTCAAGCTCGGCACCACTGATGAAGTTTTGCTCGCGCAGCTCCTTGTAGCGCTTGAAGTCGGCCGAGGCCAGGTCGCGGTTGGTCAGCGCAGCGGCCACCTGGGCCTGGGCTGCGGCAGCGGCGAGGCGGTAGTCGCTGGGATCCAGCTCCGCCAGCACCTGCCCCACTTTCACCCTCTGGCCCACTTCGGCCTGGCGTTTGATCAGCTTGCCGGCCACCCTAAAGCCCAGCGCAGAAGTCACGCGTGCGCGCACATCGCCGGCAAACTCCAGGCGCGAATGCAGCGGCTCGGCCTGTACGGTCACCACTTTGACCGCGCGTATCGGCTCAGGCGCCGGTTCCGGCTTGGAACAGCCAGCCACCAGCACCGCCACGGGTATCCACAACAAAGCGGTGCGTAAAGAAGAAAGATCAAGAACTCGCAAAATTTTGTTTGTCATAGCGGGCTCGCTGAACATGCAGGCCCCGGCGCAATGTGATGTCACAGCCCGGCGGCGCAGGAACTGACCATAAGGTTATTAACGGCAGAAATCATCTTCAACAGGGTCAAGCGACAATGCTCCCCGTGAACGTCTCCCCTACCGCCCAAAATCCTACCCGACAAACCGTCACACATTACGAAAATTTTCCGGTGGCGTCATGGCTTTGTCCCCCTGCCCTGCGCCCTCCGGTGGCAGCGATCTACCACTTTGCACGCACCGCCGACGACCTCGCCGATGAAGGAGATGCCACTTCTGCGCAGCGCCTGGATGAGCTCAACGCCTACCGCACAGAGCTGGCCCGGGTAGCCGCTGGACAACGCCCCAGCGAGCGCTGGGAAAGCGTGTTTTCCCCTCTGGCAGAGGCCATAACACGTCACAAGCTGCCGTTTGATCTGCTGGATGCCTTGCTCAGCGCTTTTGTGCAGGACGTGGAGAAAACCCGCGACCACAGCGGCTATGCCGACCGCACCGAGCTGCTGCACTACTGCCAGCGCTCCGCCGCGCCCATAGGCCGTTTGCTGCTGCACCTGTATGGTGTCACGGATGTGAAAGCGTTGCAGCAAAGTGACGCTATCTGCAATGCCCTGCAGTTGATCAACTTCTGGCAAGACTTCAGCCAAGACCTGCCGCGCGGCCGCTATTACCTGCCGTATGAGGCCTGCGCACGTCATGGCGTCACGCAGGCCGCGCTCCTCAGCAGAGAACAAACACCCGCAGCCACCGCCCTCATCGCAGAGCACGTGACCTGGGCGCGCGAACTGATGATGGAAGGCGCCCCCCTGGTCCACACCGTGCCCGGCCGCGCCGGCTGGGAACTGCGCCTGGTGGTGCAAGGGGGCCTGCGCATACTCGACAAAATAGAGCGGCTCGAATTTGCGACCTTGCAAACGCGCCCAAAGATTCGCAAGACAGATGGCCCGCTGATGCTTTGGCGTGCCCTACGGATGTGACAATCAGAGAATGACCCCCGAGCAATACGTCCAACAAAAAGCAGCAGCTTCGGGCAGCAGCTTCTACTACGCCTTTTTATTCCTGCCACGGCCGCGCCGCGCCGCCATCACGGCGTTTTACGCCTATTGCCGAGAGATCGACGATGTGGTCGACGAAGTGCATGACGTGGGTGTGGCCCAAACCAAACTCGCCTGGTGGCGCGGTGAAGTGGCCAACGCCTTCAACGGCAAGGCCACACATCCGGCGCTGCAGGCGCTGATGCCGCACACCGCCGAGTACCAGATCGAAGCGCGCCACCTGCTGGCCATCATCGATGGCTGCCAGATGGACCTGGAGCAAAGCCGCTATCTCGACTTTCCCGGTCTGCAGCGCTACTGCCACCTGGTGGCGGGCATTGTGGGCGAGGTGTCGGCACGCATCTTTGGCCAGACGCAGTCGGCCACCACGGAATACGCGCACAAGCTGGGGCTGGCTTTCCAGCTCACCAACATCATCCGCGACGTCGGGGAAGACGCGCTCATGGGCCGCATCTACCTGCCCGTGAACGAGCTGCAGCAGTTTGATGTGAAGGCACACGAAATCATCAAGCGCACCTATTCCGACCGCTTCACGGCGCTGATGCGCTTCCAGGCCGCGCGCGCACACCTGCTGTACGACGAAGCCATGGCGCTGCTGCCCGAAGTGGATCGCCGCGCGCAAAAGCCCGGCCTGATGATGGCCAGCATCTACCGCACGCTGCTGCGCGAAATCGAGCGCGACAACTTCCAGGTGCTGCACCAGCGCAACAGCCTCACGCCGTTGCGCAAGTTCTGGCTCGCCTGGAAGGTGCAGGCCTTCGGGCGTGTCTAAGCCGCCGCCGGCCACGGGCCGCAAAGTAGCCATCGTCGGTGGCGGCTGGGCGGGGCTGGCTGCAGCCATCTACGCCACGCAGGCCGGCCATGGCGCTACAGTTTTGGAAGCTAGCCGCACACTTGGGGGGCGCGCCAGAGCCCTAAAGCATGCCCAACCCGACGGCAAGGCATTAACACTGGACAACGGCCAGCACATTCTCATCGGCGCGTACAGCGAAACCCTGGCGCTGCTGCGCACCGTGGGCGTGAATCCCGCCGATGCCTTTCTGCGCCTGCCCCTCACACTGCGCTTCCCCGATGGCACTGGCCTGCAATGCCCGTCTTGGCGCGCGCCGCTCGACGCACTGGCCGGCATACTCACCGCGCGTGGCTGGTCACTGCGCGACAAAACGCAACTGCTGCGCGCCAGTCTGCGCTGGCAGCAGCAGGGCTTCGTATGTGCAGCAGATTTAGGCGTGGCCGAACTGTGTGCCAGCCTCACGCCGCGCGTCATGGCCGAACTGATAGAGCCGCTGTGCGCCTCGGCCTTGAACACCGCCGCCCATCAGGCCAGCGCACAGGTGTTTTTGCGTGTGCTCAAAGACTCTTTGTTTGGTGGCCCCGGCAGCTCGAACTTCTTGATCCCGCGCCTTGATCTTGGCCAGTTGTTTCCCGAGCCGGCCGCCGCCTGGCTGGCCAACCATGGCGCCGCGGTGCACACCGGCTGCCGCGTGCAGTCGCTTGCCAAAGTCGAGACATCCACCGGCAACGGCTGGGAACTTTGCTGGCAGCAACACGGCAACAACTTTGGCCAAACCTTCGACGAGGTGATCCTCGCCTGCCCTAGTTGGGAAGCCGCGCGTATCGCCCGCACCGCCGCCAAACCGGTGCTGCCGCAAGATCTTACGCCCGGCTGCCCTGCAGCCGCAGCCTGGCTAGGCGCGGCCGAAGGCCTGGCGTTCGAGGCCATCACCACCGTTTACGCCAGCAGCGCCACGCGCCTGGCGGAACCGATTCTGGCTCTGCGCAGTACCGCAGATGCCCCGGCACAGTTCGTCTTTGACCGACGCTTTTTCGGCGGCACGGCTACCGGGGCCGAGGCCAACGTGCTGGCCTTTGTGGTCAGCGTGAGCGCCGGCGAGCGCGAGCAAATCGAACAACAAGTTCTGGCCCAAGGACGCACACAACTCGGCTTGCACGACCTGCAGCCCATCCAGACCGTGGTGGAAAAGCGCGCTACCTTTGCCTGTACGCCTGGCTTGCTGCGCCCGGCCACACGCATAGGCCCCGGACTGCTGGCTTGTGGGGAATATGTACAAGGCCCTTACCCCGGCACGCTGGAAGGCGCGGTGCGCAGTGCCTATAGCGCCGTTCAGCAATTGAATGGCCAGGCATGAGCCACTTCACAACGAAAAAAACGAGACAAGGCAAATGCCCCAACCGCACAAAACAGCAGGCGCGTTAGCCAACGATCTGGCCAGCAATTTGGCAAATGGTCTGGCGACCGAAGCCGTAGACGCCGAGGCCAATGGCACACCCCAGGCCCCGCCCACACCCGTGCGCAGCCGCGCCCAGCACGTGCTGCTGGGCATCAGCATGGTGTTGATCGGGCTGAACCTGCGCCCGGTGTTCTCCAGTGTTTCGGCACTGCTTCCTGAAATCATGGCCGGCACTGGCATGAGTGCCGGCGGCGCCAGTTTGCTCACCTCCATTCCCATCCTTTGCCTGGGCCTGTTCGCCCCGCTCGCGCCACGCCTGGCCATGCGCTTCGGTACCGAGAAGGCTCTGCTCGGCATCCTGCTGTTGCTGCTGGCTGGCAGCGCTTTGCGGGGTACGGGCAGCGTGGCGTGGTTGTTCATCGCGTCCGGCATGGCCGGCGCTGCCATCGCCATGGGCAATGTGTTGATGCCAGGTTTGGTCAAGCGCGACTTTTCGGCCAAGGCAGGGCTGATGACCGGGCTCTACACCATGGCCGTGTGCGCAGGCGCGGCCGCCGCTGCCGGGCTCACGCTGCCCCTATCGCATGCACTGGGCGACCGTTGGGACTTGGCGCTTGCCGCCTGGGCCCTTCCGGTGATCCTGGTCGCGGCCCTCTGGACACCCCAGGCGCTGCGCGCTGGGCGCGCGGCTGGCGGGCGGCACACTGGCCTGCGCGTGCGCGGCCTGTGGCGAGACAAACTCGCCTGGCAGGTCACCCTGTACATGGGTCTTCAGTCCGGCCTGGCCTACGCCGTGATGGGCTGGCTCGCACCGATTCTGCGCGACCGCGGCCTGGATGGCGTGACCGCAGGCTGGGTCATTTCCGCATCCGTCATGACCCAGGTGTTCGCCTGCCTGCTGCTGCCCTCGTTTGCCATACGGCTGCGCAACCAGTCGCTGCTGAACGTAGTACTGGCATTGCTGGCCGGAGTTTGTCTGTTGGCCATGCTGTTCGCCCCACTCACCTGGGTCTGGCCCATTGCCGTGGTGCTGGGTTTGGCACAAGGCGGACTCTTTTCAGTGTGCATGACGCTCATCGTGCTGCGCACCCCAGACGCACATGTGGCCGCGCAACTGTCGAGCATGGCGCAATCTGTAGGCTATCTGATCGCCTCGACCGGCCCCTTCATGATTGGCCGACTGCATGAGTGGACCGGCAGTTATGGCGGCGCAGCTTGGGTGTTCATCGTCACCTCGCTGGGTGCGGCATGGTTTGGCTTTGGCGCCGGGCGCGCCATGCTGGTCAAAGCACAAGTCACACAGGTATGACACCAGCCGCCCCATGTACCGTGAACGGGTGACAAAACCAGGCCAAAGCGGCTCAACGGCAAACTAAATACACCGACACCTTCCGTCTGGCGCTACCATGCGCCCAGCCAGCTGCACGCTGGACTCCACAGAGGCCGTTCTGGTTGGTGACGTGCCTTGATTGATGCCGTGGTGCACTGACCTGACGGATTCCAAGGAGTCTCAAATGTCCAGCAACAGCACACAAGCCTGCGCGGGATGTAGTGGCCCGGGCCAGCAGCTTCAAACCGAGCAGTTGGCCATGATCGGTGCGGCCTTTGTCGCCGGGCTTCAATACGGCAGCGGCGGCGCCGCCATGCAGTCGGCCGCGGCCACCCAGTTGCCACCAGAAAAACCGTTCTGCGTTCACAAGATCCCTGAACTGCCCGTGCTGCTGAACGGCAAACGCGCTGCCGCTGAATCGGTCAAAGATTTTGACGGCAAGCCTCTGTATTACCTGCTCGACGAACGCGCCCGTGACGGTGAAACACTGCAGGTCTACAGCGACTCAAACAAGCTCCACCAAGCCTTAGCAAGCGGCACGGACAGTGGCGCCAAAACCAAGAAAGCATCACCCAGAGGTCTCGCCGGCGCAGGCTCATCCATCGTGCTCAGCACCGGCTCTAGCCCACAACAAATCGCCAATGCCGTTGGCGGCGCGGTACTCATGTGGGAAAACATTAACTTCACCGGTGCCATGTGGCAGTTTGGCGCAGGCACTACCAGTGGCACCAATGGGCAACGCGGTGCTGGCCATGGCGTGATTCCAGATTTCCGCTCGGTGCTTTGTTTCCTGTGGTTCTGCCAGAACATCAACGACCGGGTGTCGTCAATCCAGAATCAAAGCCAGGTATGGGCCAATGTGCGGCCACAACGCTCGTTTGCGGTATTGCACCAACACATCAACTTTGGCGGTTCGATGTTGTTTGTGCCCGAGCGCGGCGCCTTTCCCGATCTACGCGCATTTGGCTGGAATGACAACGCTTCGTCCATGTCCTATGTACTGACGCCGAGTTGACTTCATCTCGGCAGTCCGCATCGGCCCAGGCAAATCAAAATACGATTCCCCAAAGCGAAGCGCCCCAGTCCTTTGGAGACTGGGGCGTTTCTAGATAATAGCCTGACGATGACCTACTTTCACA
>NZ_JBMOXA010000052.1:0-13582 GCF_049316285.1 Variovorax sp. HJSM1_2
GGCGAATCGACTGGTGTTCGTCGGTCGAGACACCGGCTTCCAGGCCAATGCTGTCGTCGCTCAACAAAGGTTCCAGATCTATGGTCTTTCGTTTGCTCACATCACCTCCCCACCAGATACGGATATGGATTGCCCGGTGACTGCCGCCGCGCCCGCGCTGCACAGCCAGGCCACGGCATCCGCCACTTCTTGCGGCTGCACCAGGCGATTTTGCGGATTCGATTGCGTGAACGCGGCACGCGCCTCGGCTTCGCTGCGGCCGGTTTTCTGCATCACCTTGTGTATGCTTTGCGTCATGATTTCGGTCTCGGTGTAGCCCGGGCACACGGCGTTGACGGTGATGCCTTTGCGTGCCACCTCCAGCGCCAGCGAACGCGTCAAACCGATCACGCCGTGTTTGGCCGCCACATAGGCCGCCACATAGGGGTAGCCACGTTGGCCCGCCGTGCTGGCCACATTCACCACGCGGCCCCAGCCGGCTTCCAGCATGCCCGGCAGCGCGGCCTGCGTGCACAAAAAAGTGCCGGTGAGGTTGACGTTCAACATCTGCTGCCACAGCGCCAGCGAGGTTTTGCCAAACGGCGCACTCTCGGCCTGGCCAGCGTTGTTCACCAACACCGCCACCGGGCCGCGTGCGGCGCAGGCCTGGGCAAAGGCTTTTTGAACCGCAGCTTCATCGCCCACATCCACCGCCACAGCGCCATGCCGCTCAGCACCCGGCAACTGGGTGATCAAGCTTTGCAGCGGCTCCAAGCGCCGCCCCATCAGGCTCACGCTTGCGCCCAACGCGGCCAGCGTTTGCACAATGGCCGCGCCAATGCCCTGCCCGGCACCGGTCACAACCACGTGCTTGCCCATCAGCGGCAATGCGCTCTCTACGCTCATGCCGGCTCCTTCACTTGCGGCGCGGCGGCTTGAGCTTTCTCACGCGCGAAGTTGCTTTCCATCTGCGTTTTGCCCGACACATATGGCTTGGGCCAGGCCACGGCGGTGTAGCCAATCTTGGCGGCTTCGGTCAACGTCCAGGCCGGGTTGGCCAGATGGGGGCGCGCCACGGCGCACAGGTCGGCACGGCCGGCGGCGATGATGCTGTTGACGTGGTCGGCCTCAGAGATGGCACCCACGGCGATGGTGGCAATGCCGGCTTCGTTGCGCACGCGGTCGGCAAACGGCGTCTGGAACATGCGGCCATACACCGGCTTTTCTTTTTTGCTGACCTGGCCCGAAGAACAGTCGATCAAGTCGGCACCGGCCGCCTTGAAGGCGCGTGCAATCAATACCGCGTCGTCCGGCGTGATGCCGCCCTCCACCCAGTCATGCGCCGAGATACGCACTGACATGGGCCGCTCTTGCGGCCACACTTCGCGCAGCGCGCGGAACACTTCCAGCGGGTAGCGCAGACGGTTTTCCAGGCTGCCGCCATAGGCATCGGTGCGCTGATTGGTCAGCGGCGAAATAAACGACGACAACAGGTAGCCGTGGGCACAGTGCAGCTCCAGCCAATCGACGCCGATCTCGGCCGCGTCTTGCGCACTGCGCACAAACTCGGCTAACACCGTAGCCATCTCGGCCAGCGTGATGGCTTGCGCGGTCTGGCTCACGCCGGGCAGGTATTGCTGGGCGGAGGCCGAGACCAGCGGCCAGTTGCCTTGCACCAGTGGTTGGTCAATACCCTCCCAAGCCAAACGAGTGGAACCCTTGGCGCCGGCGTGGCCCAACTGCATGGCGAACTTGGCGTCGCTGTGTGTGTGGATCCAATCGGCGATACGCTTCCACGCGGCCTTTTGTTCGGCGTTGTAAAGGCCGGGGCAACCGGGGGTGATGCGGCCCTCGGGGCTCACACAGGTCATCTCGGCAAACACCATGGCGGCCCCGCCCACGGCGCGGGCACCGAGGTGCATCAGGTGGTAGTCACCCGCCACACCATCCACGGCGGAGTACTGCGCCATGGGCGATACCACCACGCGGTTCTTCAAAGTCAAGCCACGCACCGTGTAGGGCGTGAACATGGGTGGCGGCGCGGCCTTGTCTGCGGGCACTGGCACACCGGCGCTTTCGGCAAACCAACGCTCGAAGTCGCCCAGCCATTGCGCATCGCGCAGGCGCAGGTTTTCGTGCGAGATGCGTTGCGAACGCGTGAGCATGGAATACATGAACTGCTCGGGCGGCAAGGTGTCGGCGTAACGATGGCCCACCACCTCAAACCACTCCATGGCGTTCCATGCAGCGTTTTGCAGGCGCAGCACGTCGATGTTGCGCGAGGCCTGGTAGTCCTTCAGCACCGCGGGAATACTCTGCGCCGTTGCGCCGTGTTGCTGGAACAGGCGCGTGAGTTCAATCGCATCTTCGATCGCCAGCTTGGTGCCCGAGCCTATGGCGAAGTGCGCCGTGTGCACCGCGTCGCCCATCAGCACCACGTGGCTGTTGCCGTTGTGGAACGACCATTGATCGCACTTGATGCGTTGGAAGTTGATCCAGGCCGAGCCGCGCAAGTGGCGCGCGTTGCTCATCAACGGGTGGCCGCCCAGGTGTTCCTTGAACAGGCCTTCGCAAAAGGCCACCGATGCGTCCACACCCATCTGGTCGAGGCCGTGGGCGCGCCACACTTCCTCGGGCGTTTCCACGATGAAGGTGGTGGTGTTTTCGTCAAACTTGTAGACGTGGGCCTGGAACCAGCCGTGTTCGGTTTTCTCGAAGATGAAGTTGAAGGCGTCGAACTGCTGGTGCGTGCCCAACCAGATGAAGCGGTTCGGCCGCGTCACGATGTCGGGCTTGAAGATGTCGGCATGCGCCTGGCGCACACGCGAGTTGATGCCGTCGCTGGCGATCACCAGGTCGGCTTCAGGAAAGTCCGCATCCGAGGTGGCCTCTTGCTCGAACACCAGGTGCACGCCGAGTTCTTCACAACGCGCCTGCAGAATGTTCAGCAATTTCTTGCGGCCAATGCCCACAAAGCCGTGGCCACCGCTGCGTATGCTGCGCCCCTTGAAACGCAGTTCTATGTCGTCCCAGTGGTTGAAAGCCTGTTCTATGGTGGCGGCGGTTTCGGCATCCCACTGGCGCATGTTCTGCATGGTGGCATCGGAAAACACCACGCCCCAGCCGAAGGTGTCGTATGGCTTGTTGCGCTCCACCACGGTGATGTCGTGGCCGGGATTTTGCTTCTTCATCAGCAGGCCGAAATAAAGGCCTGAGGGTCCGCCGCCGATGCACACAATCTTCATTTGGGCTCCTGGGTCTCGGTGCTCACCGGCGGTTTTGCCAGCCACCGGTCAAGTTTGAAAGTTCAGTTTACGAATAAATAGTTTAGAAGTCAAACATTTACAAACTGAGATTTCAAAGCCAGTTACAAGCGCCCAAGACCATCCACAATATTGGCACTTTAGGCTTATCCAGAAAGCGTCACCAGCTACAAAATTTGAATATTCTGCGTTGACTCACATGCCGCGCCTTCAGCGGCACGCGTCGGCATGCCAGCAAAAGTTCACAGAGTTGTAACTTTGGTTTACCGTGGTGTACGGCAGCTTGCGGTCTAAACTCGCTCCAAGCATTCAAATGATTTGGAGTTCTGACCATGCAACGTCGCACAGCCTCTTACGCAGCCCTGGCCCTTCTGGCCTCCTTGTCCGCTCTTGGCGCCAACTCGGCCTGGGCGCAGGCCAAACCCAAAACACCGGCACCGGCCGCCGCCGCGCCGGCTTCCGCTCCTGCCGCAGCAGCACCGGCCGAAAAGCCTGCTGCCGCAGACCCTGAGGCCACGCAGAAAGCCGTGGCGGCCCAATTGGCCGCCGCCGGCTGGTTGACGCTGCTGGACCAGCGGAACTGGGGTGTGGCCTGGGATGGTGCCTCGCAGCAGTTTCGCTCGGCGGTTCCGATTGGCGCGTGGATGGACGGCATGCCAAAAATGCGCGCTCCTTTTGGCGCATTTATAGAACGTGTACCCACCACCGCCATCTACAACCCCGACAACGGCTTCGTCACCTCTTCGTTCAACTCGAAATTTGCCAACAAGGCGGACTTGGTGGAAACCGTCACCACCATTCAGGATGCCGATGGCAAGTGGCGCGTGACCGGCTACGCCACGCGCTAAACCACACCGGCTCACGCCCACCAGCAGCCGTTTACACAGCAGGCCGGCCGGGTTGGAAAAGGCCTGCTCCCTGCTCTCGACTGGCGCGCCAAAGTGTCCCCACTCCCTCAGCTCACACGTGTGCATACGCGCCGCCTGCGCGAGATTTACCGCTCGGCAGGCTGGCCCTGCCAGGACCTGGTCGAAGTGGAATTGCTGGCGGCGGGCCTGCTCGAGCGCCACACCAACAACAGCGGCCACACCTGGCTACGCGTGAGCGATGCGGGCCTGCAGCAACTGGCCCTGACGCTGGCACAAAACCGTGCGGTGCGCTCCGACCATGAGGCACTGGTGGACATCGTGGCGCGCGAGATGGCGCGGGCCGGGCGCATCGCCTGGCGCGGCTTGAGCCTGCGCACCCAAATACCAGCCCCGACCGACCCCGGCAGCGGCGAGGGTGAGCCCGCCTCACGCTGGGTCATGGCACAACCCGACGTCTTCTCGATCCGCCAGACTTCGGTGGAGGCGTATGCCGAACCGCTGGTGCACGAAATCAAGGTACGCCGTGCCGACCTGCTGAGTGACCTGCGCCAGCCCGGCAAACGGGCCGCCTACCTCAGCCTGGGGGGTGCTTGTTGGTATGTGCTGGGTTTAGACCGCCAGGGCCGCAACATCGGCACGGCCGACGACGTGCCGCCCGAGTGCGGCGTTTTGCTGCTGCAGCAAAATCGCTCGGAACAGCGCCCGGAACACCGCCTCGAAGTGGCGCGCCCAGCACCGCAGCGCCGGGTCGAAAGATTGCCTTTTTCACTGTGGATGGCCTTGGCCAAGGCCACGCCCGCTGCGGCGGCAGATGACGAGGCACAAGGCCGGCTTTAGTGAGCGCTCTTAGCGCCTGTTTAAGCTCTATTGCGGGCCGCGCAAGCGGTGCTGCGGCATGAGATGCAAGGCGTCAAACCCCTGCCAAGGCCGTTAAACATTGCGTTCGCGCTCCTGCTCGCGCAGGCGCCGCACCATATCGTGGTGACGTTGCACCCCTTGCCATTGGCGCACCACCATGACGCGCACATCCTGCGGCAATGCCTGCTGCAGCGCATGGCTGTAGCGCGCCAGGGCAGCCTCTTCGCCACGTTCACATTCAGCCAACATGGCGAGATCACTCAAACCACCCAAGCTGCCACGCACTGCCACCCAGCCACGGTGCAAAGCGCCGAGCGTTGTGCCGCCCTGCGCGACGCTGCCGCCGAAGCGGTCAACTTGCTGCTGTAGTTCGGCAGCCGATGCCGCACACTCCTGGGCGCGCGCGCGGAACATGGACTGCAAGCTGGGTGTCACAGTGTGTTCGGCCACGTCCCGGAAACCCATTTCGCCATCACGCGAGGTTTCCAGCAGGCTGTTGAGCACACGCACCACATCGTCAGCGTTGATGTTTTCACGCGCCAGGGGCTCACCCACGGGCCCATAAGCCAGGCTGGCACGCTCCCAGGCCGCGCGCGCTGCCGGGCGTGCTTCGGGCCAGGTCAAGGGCGAGCCCCCGCGCCAGGCATCCCAATGCAAGCCCAGGTCGGACTCCACACGCTCGAAGCTGCCGGGGTACAGACCCCAACTGGTCCAGCCATATTCGTAGGCCGGGCCGTAGTCGTCATAGCGCCGCCCCACCTGGTAATAAGGCTCTTCCGCATAACGGTCACGCCAGTAGGCGTGCTCTACGGTAGGACGCACGGCCTCGGCCACCGCCTTGCCACCCAAGCCACCTATGGCCGCGCCAGCGATCAAACCCACGGCAGCGCCCACGGGCCCGCCCACGCCACCAATCGCCGCACCGGCCATTGCCCCACCCGTAGCCCCCAGACCGGTGCCTACCGGATGGGCACCCATTTCGTGCGTGATCGGGTCCAGATTCAACTCACGCTCTTCTGCTTTCGCCATGGGAAACTCCTTTAAAAAGTTGCCTCCACATCACCAGCCGCGCCAACGGCGCCACTGCGACAGGGGTCTGGCTTCAGAATGCTTCAGATGGCGCTGCTTGCCTGTCGGTCAGCCGCACACGGCGCTGTAGGCCGCTGCGCACGAAATCAGTGGTGGTGCGGACCGTGGGCCAGGCCGCTGACCACCGTGACCAAGGCAATGCCGGCCAGCAGCCACGCCACCTGGGCGGCCGTTTGTTTTGCGGTCAGGCGTTTCTGCAACTGCGGGATCAAGTCGGCCAGCGCCACATAAATGAAGCTGCTCGACGCCACCACCAGAAAATAGGGCAGCCAGTCGTGCAGCACGTCCAGCAAAGCGTAACCCAGCAGCCCGCCCAGGGCGGTGACGGCGCCGGCCATGGACACCTTAACCAAGGCCGCACGCCGGTTGTTGCCCGAAGCCGAACGCAGCACCACCAGGTCACCCATGTGATGCGGCACCTCGTGCATCAACACGGCAATCGCCGCCACAGCGCCCAGGCGCAAATCGGCAATGAAGGCCGAGGCGATCAACACCCCATCGCCGAAGGCGTGCACGCTGTCGCCGACCAGCACCGACCAACCACCGGCACGCAGCTTGGACGCAGCCTGCTCATGCGTATGGCCGTGGCTGTGAGCATGGCCGTGGTGATGCCCGTGGTGTGACGCGCCTGCGGCATCGGACACCTCGCCCGCGCCGTGATGGTGCTCATGTCCGTGGTGCCACAACTCGGCCTTGTCGAGCAGGAAAAAAAACACCAGGCCCGCCAGCAGGCAGGCGAACAGATTCTGCGGCTCGGCACCACTCTCGAATGCTTCGGGCAACAGGTGCATGAAACCCGTGGCCAGCAAGGCCCCCGCAGCCAGGCTCAGCATGTGCTGTGTGTAGCGCGCCAGAACACCGAAGCTGAGCATCGCCGCCACCCACACACTGCCAATACCAGCACCCAGCGTGCCCAAGATAATCGCTAGCAAAACCATAGCTACCTACGCTCGTTTCCTTTATGGAGAACGGCAAAATTGATAAGAACCCAGTCCTGTGCACGCGTGTCTGCAAGCCCCGCATGGCGCCGCAAAACGTGACAAAGTGCGGAATCTTAGCAAGCCCCTTGCTCTGCGCGCGCACCCGCCAAACACAACCCCGTGTCGCCGCGGGCCGTGAGCGCTCGCAAAACCCGTGCAAACCCATACTGGGCGGGGTTTCAAGCACAGCACTTGCCTGAAAAAGCGCCCCTTTTCCCGCCTGCGCTGCTAGACTTCTCGCATCGCCGCCAGGGTGCCCGCGGCCCCCGTGAAGCCTCCTGCCCCCACGCCTTCAAGCCTATGAGACCGTCTACCGCACCCTTGGTTCTGGCCAGCACTGCCGGAGGTGGCGCCGTTTGGTTGTGGTGGCACATAGACGCTCGCAGCGACTCCCATTCCTGGGTGCACTATGTCTGGCCGCTGCTGGTTCTGCTGGCAGTCATCGGTATCGCCTGGGCCCTGGTGGCGCTCAGCAAGACTTTGGCCATTGCACAGCAGGCGCTGCGCGAAGCCGAGAGTGCCCGCTCTCACTTGCAGGCCGCCATGGAACAACTGCCGGGCCATGGCATTTTTTCCTTGTTCGATGCGCAAGACCGCTTGGTGGTCGTCAGCCCCGGCTACAAAGATCTTTACCCACTGACCGCGGCCTTGATCCGGCCCGGCGTTGCCTTTGCCGAACTGTTGCGCCATGCCGTCAGCAGTGGCGAAGTACTTGAAGCCAAAGGCCGCGAAGAACAGTGGATTCAGGAGCGCCTGCAACACCACCAGAACCCCGGCGGCCCGGTGATGATGGCGCTGCCGGGCGACCGCTGGGTGTTGATAGACGAAAGACGCCTGGCCGACGGCAGCATCGCCGGCCTGCGCACCGACGTGACCGAGAACGTGCGCCGCGAACGCGCGCTGGCGCAGGCGCGCAGCGAAGCCGAACGCGCCCAGGCGCAGCTTTATGAAGCGCTGGAAGCCGTCCCCATAGGGCTGGAACTGTTCGACGAGCAGGACCGCTTGGTCTACTTCAACAAACGCATGGCCGAATGGCGTCCACACTTCAGCTTGGCCGAAGCACGCGGCAAGACCTACGCGGAACTGGTGCGCATGAGCCTGAAGTTCGGCGAACCCGCCGAAGCCATTGGTCGCGAGGAAGAATGGCTGGCCGAACGGCTGCAACGCCGCCGCCGCAACTTCGTCCCCGAGACCCGCCCCTACCCCGATGGCCGCTGGGTACAGGTGCATGAATGCGCCACCGGCTCGGGTTTGTATGTTTGCGTACGACTGGACGTGACCGCCGAGGTGCGCCAACGCGCCTCGCTTGAAGCCGCACGGCAGTCGGCCCAGAAGGCGCGCGAGCTGTTGGTCGACTCCATCGATGCCTTGCCTATAGGCATTGAGGTTTTCGATGTCGACGACCGCTTGGTGCTGCACAACCGCTACCTGCGCCACCTGTACAAACACATAGACATGGTGGGGGACCAGGACGGGCAGACCTTTGGCTCCATGCTCAATACCTCGCTGCGCCTGGGTACCATCAAGGCGGCCATAGGCCGCGAAGCCGAGTGGCGCGCCGACCGATTGGCCAAACGCGGCACACACGGCATCTCGCCGCTGGTGCAGGAATCCACCGATGGACGCTGGATCAATATCTATGAGACCCGTACGCCCCAGGGTTACATCGTCTCGGCGCGCATGGAGATCACCGACATGGTGCGCCAACGCCAGGCCTTGGAACATGCCAATGCCCGCCTGGCCGAACTCTCCAGCACCGACGGCCTGACCGGCATTGCCAACCGGCGCCGCTTCGATGAAATGCTGGAGGCCGAGTGGAAGCGCTGCATGCGCCACAACGAACCGCTGGCGCTGATCATGGTCGACATCGACCACTTCAAACGCTACAACGACCACTACGGCCACGTGGCGGGAGACGAGTGCCTGCGCCAGGTGGCGCAAATTCTGCAGTCCTGCATTCGCCGGGCGGGCGAATTGGTGGCACGTTACGGCGGCGAAGAATTTGTGCTGCTGCTGCCCAGCACCGACCTGATGTTTGCGCGGCAGATGGCGCGCCGCGCCATCGAACAGTTGCACACCGCCGCCCTGCAGCACGCCAATTCGCCCACGGCGCCCCAGGTGACGCTGAGCATGGGCATTGCGAGCGCCATGCCCGACCCTAGCTTCACCGCCGAAGCGCTGATCGAAGCCGCCGACAGTGCGCTCTACCGCGCCAAGAACCATGGGCGCAACCGCGTGGAGTTGGCCAACCTGTTTGGCTCGGTGCCGATGTCGCAGCCCATGCCCTTGTAGCGCAATGCCTGGTACCGAGCAGCGCTAAACCGCCGACGTGCTCAGCGTTGCAGCGGCTGCCGTGTGCCCATCCAGCACCGGCGGCGTGGTCACGATGGAGCGCAGCGGTGGTTCG
Organism: Variovorax sp. HJSM1_2; assembly: GCF_049316285.1. Classification (NCBI taxonomy): domain Bacteria; kingdom Pseudomonadati; phylum Pseudomonadota; class Betaproteobacteria; order Burkholderiales; family Comamonadaceae; genus Variovorax; species Variovorax sp. HJSM1_2. The sequence goes on from NZ_JBMOXA010000052.1 coordinate 9,446, forward strand.
GCCCGCGTGCTGCACAGGGCCGCCAGATCCGGCTGGGGTCGGCGCAACCCGGCATGGCCTTGAAAGGCCTGTTCCATGGCGTGCGCTGCGCCCAAGACCTGGTGGTCGGCACGAAAGCCGCCGACGATTTGCAGGCCAAAGGGCAGGCCCAGATGGTCGGTGCCGCAGGGCAGCGACAACGCCGGGTGTGTGAGCAAGGTCACCACATAGGTCAGGCCCAGCCAGCGGTAGTAGTTCTCTTGTTTCTCACCGTTGATGGTGTCGGCGTACAACTGCGTCCAGGCAAACGGCGACACCGGTGTGGTCGGCGACAACACCAGGTCGTAGTCGGCAAAGCTGCTTTGGAAACGTTTGATCAAGCGCGTCTGCTCGGCCTGTGCCCAGGCGCTGTCGAGCAGGCTCATCTTCACGCCCATCTCGTAATTGGCGCGCGAGTTGGGCCCCAGGCTTTGTGGGTCGCGCTCGTAGGCGGCATGCATGCCGGCGACAAACGCTTCGGCCCGCAAGACGTCAAAACAGCGGTGCGCCTCACCCAGGTCCAGCTTGATTTCGTCGCAACTGCGGAACATGTGGCGCATGGCAGCGATCTTGCTGCGGAAGCTGGCGCGAATGCCGTCGTCCACGGCGCACACCCCAAAGTCTTCGGTATAGGCCACACGCAGCTGGCTCAGGTCCACGTCCTGCGGCTTCAGAAACGACAGCGGATCAAGCGGATAACTCAGCGGGTCGCCGGCGTGCATGCCAGCCGAGGCAGCCAGTTGCAGGCAGGCGTCGGCCACGGTGCGCCCCATGGGGCCGACCACCGAGATTGGCGTCCAGCCCAGCAACTTGCGCACGCTGGGCACCACGCCGGGCGACGGCCGAAAACCCACCACGCCGCACTTGGCTGCTGGGATACGCAGCGAGCCACCGGTGTCCGAGCCGGTGCACAGCGGCAGCATGTCGCAGGCCAGCGCGGCGGCCGAGCCACCCGACGAACCTCCCGCATTCAGGTTGGGATTGAACGGGTTGCCCGTGGCACCCCACACCGTGTTGCGGCTGTTGGCGCCGGCGCCCATCTCGGGCACGTTGGTCTTGCCCGTCACGATGGCGCCCGCACGGCGCAGCCGGGCCACCAGTTCGATGTCCTCCGTTGGCACATGGTCGCGGTAAATCGCCGAGCCCCAGGTGGTCAGCAGGTCCTTGGTGGGCTCCAGATCCTTAACACCCAGGGGCAGGCCGTGCAGCAGACCCAGCGGCGCACCGGCCATCACCGCACGCTCGGCCGCCTGCGCTTCTATCATGGCGCGCTCGAAACAGGTGGCGGTGACGGCGTTGACGTGCGGGTTCAGCCATTCAATACGCGCGATGCAGGCTTCCAGCAGTTCAACCGGCGAGATCGCCTTGGCGCCTATCATGCGGCGCAGTTCCACGGCCGAGGTTTCAAGCAGATTTGTCATAAGGCTCTTTTGGTTCAATCGGCGACGATGTTGGCGCGCACGGCCAGCGCACGCATCGTGGGCAGTTCACGGTTGATCAGCTCGCTGGTGGCTTTGCCATCACTGAAGGCCGGGTCCATGCCCATGCCGGTGACCTTGGCGCGGGTGTCGGGGTCGGCCATGGCGGCAGCCAGGGCTTTCTCTAGCTTGGCCTTCACTTCCACGGGCAAGCCCTTGGGCGCCGCCAGCACCAGCCAGGTGTCCATGTTGACATCGGGGTAGCCGCTTTCGGCCAGCGTGGGCACATTCGGCAACTGGGCCGAACGCTTGGCCGTGGTCACCGCAATGGCCTTGATCTTGCCGCTTTTGAGCTGCGCCACGGCCGCAGCCACGGTGTCCACCGTGAACGGCACCTGGCCTCCCATCAGGTCGGCCATGGCCGGTGCACTGCCCTTGTAGGGCACGTGTGTCATCTTCAGGCCGGTGGCTTGCAGAATGGTTTCGCCGGCAAACTGCGAGGTGGTGCCGCTGCCGAAGGAGCCATAGGCGTATTTGCCGGGCGAGGCCTTCACGTAGTCGACAAACTGCTTCACGGTTTGCACCGGCACGTCGGCGTTGGCGAGCAGGATCAGGCCGGTGCGCCCGGCGATGCCGATAGGGTCAAAACCTTTGACAGGGTCGTAGGGCAGGTTGTTGCGTATCGCCGGGTTTACCGTGAAGGTGGTGCCGGAGCTGAGCAACAGCGTATAGCCATCCGGCGCCGACTTCGAGACGTAGGCTGCGCCAATGATGGTGCCGGCACCGGCGCGGTTTTCCACCACCACGGGCTGGCCCAGTTCCTGGCCTATCTTCTGCCCTATGACCCGGCCCAGCACATCGGTGGCGCCACCGGGCGGGAACGGGATCACCAGGGAAATCGGCCGCGTTGGAAATGCGGCGTCAGCCAGGGCCGGCGCGGTGGCAACAAGACAACCGGCCAAGGCCAGCAGTGAGGTAAGGGCTGCGGAGACTTTCATGGAGATTTCCCAGGCTAGACACAAAAACGCAATCAAAAACGTGTACCCAAAACAGGTAGTGCAATCCTAGGTGTCGCCATAAAATGCAACAAGCTCAATATTTCGACTAGATGATTGCCGATTCGGCAATCTACATTCACCCCATTCTTTGAAAGAGCCGCCAGCATGCGCAGCCAGGTACTGCAGGAAACCGCCGTGCGTTACTTCCTCGAAGTGGTCAAGACCGGCTCCATCAAGGATGCGGCGCTGCGGCTCAACGTGGCCCCTTCTGCGGTAAGCCGCCAGGTGGCGCGGCTGGAGAGTGAGCTCGACACACTGCTGTTCGAGCGCCGCGCGCGCGGCATGATTCCTAACGCTGCGGGTGAATTGCTGGCGGCACACGCCAAGCGCACGCAGCAGGACATTGAGCGCGTGAGCGGCGACATCTCGGCCCTGCGTGGCCTGCGCAACGGCCATGTGCGCGTGATCAGCACCGAGGGTTTTGCCTTCGACTTCATCCCCACGCTGATTGCCCAGTTTCGCGAGAAGTACACCGGCATCCAGTTTCACCTGGAGGTTTGCCCGCAGAACGAGGTGGCGCGCCAGGTACGCGATGGCGAAGCCGACGTGGGCATTACCCTGAGTGCGGTGCCCGAGCCGGGCATCAACCAGGCACTGCGCCACCCCAGCCCGGTGCTGGCGGTCATGGCCAACGACCACCCGCTGGCCGGCCAGCGCCAGCTCTCGCTGGCCCAGGTGGTGGCCTATCCGTTGGCGCTGCCGCCCAAAAACAGTTCGGTACGCCAGCTACTCGACATCAGTTGCAGCCGCCAGGGTCTGCACTACAACGTGGCCATGACCAGCAACCATGCCGACGCGCTGGTGAGCTTTGTCTCCACCGGTGGCGGCAACGGCAGCATTGCGTTCTACGGCGAGCTGTCGCTGCGCACGCGGCTACAGAGGCAGTCGCTGGTGGCTATCGCCTTGCGCGACCGCGAGATGAACGAGCGCTATTTGGAGGTGCAGACACGCGCCAGCCGCGTGTTGCCCGACGCGGGCCGGGCCTTCGTGCAGTTCCTGACCGATGCCATCCGCACTGGGGGCTAAATTGCGATGAATTGCGATTACGGCAATCCAGCCTTCGAAACTCGATTGGCCACGCATGTGCTGCGCTTTGCACGCGCGGGCACAATTCTTCGTCGAACCACTGTCATCACCGTCCCCACTTTCACATACCTGCCATTGCTCTATGAAATCTACTGAAATCGTCGTCCTGGGTGCTGGCATGGTGGGTGTGAGCACGGCGCTGGCGCTGCAGCAGCGCGGCCACGCCGTCACCTTGGTGGACCGCAAGCTTGCGGGGCGCGAGACGTCTTACGGCAACGCCGGGCTGATCCAACGCGAAGCCGTAGAACCCTACGCGTTCCCGCGCAGCCTGGCGAAGATTGTGGAAGTGGCACTCGGCCGTGGCAACGACGTGCACTACCACCTGAACGCCATGGGCGATCTGCTGCCGAAGCTGGCACGTTACTGGAACGCCTCGGCGCCGCAAAACTACATACACGTGGCGGCCGCTTACAGCCGCCTGATCGAACACTGCATCAGCGAACACCAGGGCCTGATTGCCGCTGCCGACGCGGGCGGCCTGGTCACCAAGGGTGGCTGGCGCGAGATTTACCGCTCGGCCTCGGCCTTCGAAGCCGCTGCAGCCGACGCCCGCCGCG
>NZ_JBMOXA010000053.1:0-11243 GCF_049316285.1 Variovorax sp. HJSM1_2
ACCGCGCCCGCACCACCGGGCTTGGGGTCGACCACCACCGGCATGCTCCAGCGGGTTTGCAGTTTGTCGGCCACCAGGCGAGCGACCACGTCGGGGCCGCTGCCCGAGGGCAGGGTGCTGGTGATGCGCACCGGGCCTTTGACGTGGGTCGGGGCTTGCGCCCAGGCAGCCGTGCCCAGCAGCGTGAGTGCGCCCAGGGCACTGAGTTTCAGTCCGGTTTTCAGGCAGTCGCGTCGTTGCATTTTTTGTCTCCTGTTTATTTTTTTTCGGTGTGTAGTCTTACGACTCGTCGACGATGGGATTGCGCAGTGTGCCAATGCCTTCGACTTCGATCTCGCACACATCGCCCGGCTTCATCCACACCTGCGGGCTGCGGGCCAGGCCTACGCCAGACGGTGTGCCGGTGATGATGATGTCGCCCGGCTGCAGCGCCATGCCTTCGGAGCAGGCGGCCACCAGGGTGGCCACGTCGAAGATCATGTCGCGGGTGTTGGCGTCCTGCAGGGTTTTGCCGTTCAGGCGGCAGCTGATGCGCAGGCCGGCGGCACCTGGGGGCAACTCGTCGGCGGTCACAAACTCGGGGCCGAAGCCGCCGGTGGCGTCAAAGTTTTTGCCCCACATCCATTGGCCGGATCGGGTCTGGTAGTCGCGTATCGAGCCGTCGTTGAAGATGGAGTATCCAGCCACATGTTCCAGCGCGCGCTCTTTGGAGATGTAGCGGCCGCCCTTGCCAATCACCGCCACCACTTCCGCTTCATAGTCGAATTGGTGCGACACATGTGGACGCACCAGCGGCTGGCCGTGTGCCACCCAGGACGACACAAAGCGCTGAAAAATCACCGGGTGGCGCGGCAGGTCGAACTTGCTTTCCTTGGCGTGGTCTATGTAGTTCAGGCCTATGGCAAAGGCCTTGGTGGGGTTGGCCACGGGGGGCAGCAGCGTGATGTTTTCCAAACCGAAACGGGTACCGGCGCGCGCGGCGGCGGCGCGCGCCGCCGCCATGCCGGCATCGCCTTGCCGCAGCAGTTCGTCCAGTGTGGCGGGCAGGCCGTCGGCCGTCAGGTCGACCACGGTGTCGCCGTTGCGAACGCCCAGGCGCGGGGTTTTGTCGGTGGGGTGGAGGAAGGCAAGTAGTCTCATGGTTTCTCTCGGGTCAAAAAATTTTCAAGGAGCCGGGTATTCGTGGTTGGTGATGAAGTCGGGCGGCGGTGGCGGGCCCCAGACGTACAGCGCATCGGCGGGCGGGTGGTCGGCCGCAGGCCATTCGAGGCCGGGCGGAATGAAGTCGATGCCGCAGGAATATTCACAAAAGCTGCCCCAGGGATCGCGCACGTAGTGAAAGTGGTTAGAGCCCAGCACATGCCGGCCCAGGCCCCAGCCCTGGTCCCAGCCGGCGGCGCGCATTTGCTCGGCGCCCAGGCCAACTTCGTCCGCGCTGCCCACGTCCCAACTGCTGTGGTGCAGGCCGGGCGCGTGGCTCTTGGCAAAGGCCAGCAGGTGGTGGTCGCTGCCGTGGGGCGTGTGGATGAAGGCGATGATTTCGCCGGAGCGGTCCGACAGGCGCAGGCCTAACACCTCGGCGCAGAAACGCGTCATGGCAGGCACATCGGGCGTGAAGCGCAGGATGTGCGAGAGGTAACGCGGACGCACGGGCTTGGTTTGGCTGCGCGGGTGCGCGGCCGCTTGGCCGGGCTGCGTTGGGGTGGTGGGCGAAGGGACGGTGGCCGCAGAGGGCGACACCTTGTCCGTCACCAAAATCTGCGCGGGAATGCCATCGGGTTCGCGCAGCCAAAAGCCCTGCTGGGTGTCGGCCATACCACGCGCGTGGGCCGGGCAGTCGATCAGCGCGCCTGCGGCGGCGGCACGGCTGTGCAGGGCGTCGATCTCACGCGCATAGGCGCCGTAACTCACATACAGCAGGCGCTTGGGGCCGCCGTGCTGCAGCACCGTGCCCCAGGTATGCGCGTGGCCGAAGGTGCGCAAGGCCAGGCTGCCGTCGAGTGGCACCACGTCCAAGCCGAAGGCCGTGTAGAAGCTTTGCGCCTCAGCCAGGTCGGGCACCGAAAACACGAAGCGGTGTACGGAGTGGACGGCGGCGTTCATCAATTCACCTCCAGTGCGGCGGCTGCAGATGTTTTGGATGCTTGTGCCAAGCGGCCAGTGATGTGCGCCAGCAGTCCATCGATTGGGGCGGGCAGGCTGTCGCCACGCCAGGCCACGTGTTGGTCGGGGCGGATCAGTGTGTAGCGCGTGGGATAGAGCTCGGCGATGCCTGCTTCTTCAGCTCGCAAGATTTGTAGCGGCACACGCAGTTGCAGAGCGCGCTGGCGGGCATTTTCGATCTCGTCTTTGGGGGCCGATGGGTGGGCCAGCAAGGTCAGGCCGCTGCCAAAGTGGTCGTACAGCGAGCTGCCGTCGTGCCGCCACGCGTGTGGCGCCAGGGCGCCGGGCCGCGAAGTCGGGCGGTAGTTGATGAAGTCGTGCCCGGGGGCGGGGCTGCCGTCAGCCACGATCACCGGCGAGTGGTCGTAGCGGTAGCCCAGCACCACACCCAGCGTGGCGAATTCGCGTATCTTGGCGCTCTGGATGCGCGCGCCCACGCTTTGGCGTATGGCGGCACCGGCGGGGCTGTCGGCGTCCATGCCGTCCTGCCACAGTTGGCGGCCCAGCAAGGTGTGGTTGGCCACGGCCTCGTCGAGCACCAGTTGGTGCACCGGGCGGCGTTCGGCCTCAAAGCTGGCGAGCAGTGTTTCACCGCCCCAGCCCTGCAGCACGGCGGCGATCTTCCAGCCCAGATCGACACCGTCGCTGACACCCATGTTCATGCCGTAGCCGCCAAATGGCGGGTGCAGGTGGCAAGCGTCGCCAGCCAAAAAGACGCGGCCGCTGCGGTACTGGTTGCCGAGAAACTGGCTGGCCACCCATTCGTCGGTGGACAACACTTCATAGGGCAAATCGATGCCAGTGGCGCGGCGGATCAGATCGGGTGCATCGGCCGGCTGCAGCTTCACGCTGGGGTCGACCTGTGTGGGCATGAAGAACCATTTGTCGCCGCGGTCCATGGGGCCTATGAGGCTGGGCACGTCCTGGTTCACCTGCCAATACATGATGGCCGGGCCGTGCTGGTGCGCCTGCGCCAGTCCCGGCGCACGGAACACCACGTTGTAGTTGCGCGAGAGGCCGTAAGTGCCCTCGAGCTTGGCGCCCATGGCTTCGCGCACCAGGCTGCGCGCGCCATCGGCGCCCACCAGGTAGTCGGCGTGGATGTGGACTTGTTGCTTGGTGGTCAGGTCGCGTGCCACGGCATACACACCATCGTCACCTTGGGTGAACGACAGCAGCTCGCAGTTGAAGCGCAGCGCCACGCCGGGCAGTTTTTCTGCATGGGCGCGCATCACTTCTTCCACGCTGTACTGCGGAATCCACTGTGCGTGTTCCGAGTAAAGCGGGTTGCGGCCGGGAGCGCAGTAGAAAGCGTTCTCGAAACGCGTGAGTTCGGGGCCGGAGAGCTTGGTGCAGAACACCACGTTGGAGGGGTAGTCCAGCCCCAGCGGCGAGGCGGCGCGCAATTGTTTGGCTATGCCCCAGCGGCGCATGTGTTCGCGGGTGCGCACATTGGTGGTTTTGGCGCGGGGCGCGTAGCCCACGCGGTCGTTGCGTTCAATCAGCAGGCAGGGCACGGTGCGGCTGCCGAGTTCGATGGCGGTGGCCAGGCCTACCGGCCCGGCGCCAACGACCAATACCGGCACACGTACGATGTTGTGTGTTTCGTTGTTCTTGTCCACAGTCTTGTCTCCGTTTGTCTTGGGCACGTTCTGAGACTGGAATGTAGGGATCGCACCGGGATGCGTGAAGACGCTTTTTTTTGTAGAGTGATGCCGTTTATCTATCGCTCACAAAGTAAGCCACCATGAAATTCGCCGCCCTCAGAGACTTCCTCACCGTGGCAGAGCGCGGCAGCCTGCGCGCCGCCGCAAGGCAACTGGGCAACACCCAGCCGTCCATCAGCCGCAGCATCCAGGAACTGGAAAAAGAGCTGGGCGTGGCTTTGTTCGAGCGCCGTCCCAACGGTGTGGTGCTCACGCCCATGGGCGAGGTGTTTGAGCGGCGTGCCAGCTCGGTGCGCAACGAGCTGCGCCGTGCCAAGGAAGAGCTGGACCAACTGCGTGGTGAGGTGCATGGGCACCTGCGAGTGGCGCTGTCCAGCGTGGCGCACATCGCGCTGCTGCCGCACGCGCTGCGGCCGTTCAGGCTGAAGTACCCGGAGGTCTCGCTGGACATCCTGGATGCGGTGTTTCCCACCATCGAGGCCGACCTGAAGAGTGGTCACATCGATTGTTATGTGGGCCCCGCGCCGCTGGAGATCGCGCCCGAGTTGGCGATGGAAAAGCTGTTCGACAACACCCGGCTCATCATCTGCCGCAAAGGCCACCCGCTGGCGAACGCGCGCTCATTGAAAGAGCTGGCACAGGCCGAGTGGATCACCTCGTCCATTACCCACAAAGCCGAAGAAGAAATCGCCCCGCTGTTCGCGCAACACGGCCTGCCCGCGCCGCGCCTGGTGATGCAGGCGCATTCGGCGCTGACCTTTCTGAGTGGCGTGGTTTATTCAGACATGCTGATGATGGTGCCCGTGCAATGGACCCAATCGCCGCTGCTGCGCGACGCGGTGCACGCCATACAGATCAAGGAGCAGTTGCCCGCGCCTGCGGTCTGCCTAGTGCAACGCCACGGCCTGCCGCTGACACCCGCAGCCGAATATTTCTGCGACATGGTGCGGCGTGCGGTGCCACATCGGGACAAGTTGTAGGAAATGTAGAAAAGCGGCGCTTTTCGGTGAAGGCCAACCCGGTGTCAGCGCACCGAAACAGAAAACGCGTTTCGGCCGGCGGCCTTCACGGCGTAGAGCTGGGCGTCCGCAGCGTCGAGCAACTCTTCTCCAGTCAACACACATTTGTTGTCAAAAGCGACCCCGATGCTCATGGTCACCTGCAGTGATACGCGGCCATGCATGATGGGGTCGGCAAACTGGTGCACTACCTTGCGGGCGATGGATTCGGTTTCCTTTGCGTCTTCCAGCGCTTCCAGCAAGATCACAAATTCGTCTCCTGCCAGCCTCGCCACCATGTCGGCGGCGCGCACGGCAAGCTTCAGTCGGCGCGCCACTTCCTTCAAAACCGCGTCGCCCACCGCGTGGCCGTGGCTGTCGTTGATGCTCTTGAACCTGTCCACATCCAGAAAGAGCAGGGCGATGCCTCGGCCCGCACGCTTGGAGCGTGCAATGGCTTTTGGCAGGTGGGCTGTCAAACTGAGGCGGTTGTCCAGTCCCGTCAACGCGTCGGTGTGCAGCAATTGGGATAACTCTTGCTCCGTGCGTTTCAGGTCGGTGATGTCGGCACACAGAATAAAGATGCCGCGCACGACGCCTTCAGAAATCACATCCGGCACATAGGTGTTTTGCATGACACGTGTGCCACGCAGGGTTTCACGCTCTCCCACAAATTCCACCCGCTGGCCGGCCAACGCCCGCAGTACATAGGGGATGAGTTGTGCGTACAGCAATGGAGACCAGTGGTCGCTCAACTGCGTGCCCAGGATGGAAGACGCGGGCTGGCCAAACCATTGGGTGTAGGTCTCATTGACGAACATCACGTTTTGCGCGCTGTCGACGTAGGAAATCAAGGCCGGCACATTGTTGGTGATGGCCGCGAGGCTTCTTTGACTGGTCTCCAGGGCGAGCTTTTGCTGTTTCAGCAGCGTCTCTCGGGCGCGGTCGTGGGTGACATCGCGCATGGTGACGGCCAGGCCGGGCCCCAGCGGCACCACCTGCTGCACCACCCGCATATAGGCCCCCTGACGGGTCACCAAGGTGAACTCTTCTTCAAGCGGGGTGCCTGTGGTCAGGACTTTTTCATAGACCGCTTGCAGCGCGGGGCGCGCCGCCGCTGGTACCAGCGACAGGGCCGAGCGGCCTATCACCTTGTCGCGTCTGCGCTCCAGCCACTTGAGCGCACGCGGGTTGGCGTGGTCACAAATGAAGTCTGTCGACTTTCCGTCCTCAGCCGGTTTCGCCGAAAAAATGAAGAATGCGTCCAACTGGGCATCAGACGCCGCATGGAACCGGTCTTCCGCATCTTCGGCGCGCCATCGGCTGACTTGCAGGCGTTCGACCAAAACTAAAAAGGCCAGGCTGGCGACCAACACCACAAAGGTGCTGGCCCACAAAAAATCGGTGAGCTTGCCCCGGCGTTGAAAGTAACTGCTGAGCACCTCGTCTTGCGACAGCCCGGTGTAGGCGACCAAGCGGTATTGCGGCATGACGCGATACGCCATGTAGCGGTTGATGTTGTCGAGTTTGCTCGGGGTCAAATAGACGCCCGCTGGCGCTTTGCTGATTTGTTCCACCAGGAAGTTATTGCCCGCGCGCTCGCCAAACCACACTCTGTCACCAGAGCGCCGGGCACGAATCACCCAGTCGTCCAGCCCGGTCAAGCTCACCAGGCCGGATTTGCCGAACTGCGCCTCGGTATAGAAATTGGCCAGAAATGCGGGGTCGACCGTCGCGACGACAACGCCAGCAAAGGAGCCGTCAGCCTGCCTGCGCGCCAGGCTGAGATGGAGTACCCAGGATTGCGACACCCGCCCGAAGGTGGGTGCTCCTACATACAGGCCTTGGACTTTGCCATCGCGGTGCACTTGAAAGTAGGCCCTGTCAGCCGCTGACCCGGTGCTGGTGCGAGTGCTGCCCTGGTCAAGCGCTGCGGCCAGCAGCTTGCCTTCGGCGTCCAGCAGATAAAGGCTTTTGAGATCTGGCTGGTTGTTCAGCGACTGTCGCACCAACTGGGCGAGCGCGGGTTGAGCGGTTCCGTCGCCGCTGTTCAGTGCCACAAAACCGGCCAGTTGGCTGATTTGCTCCAGGCGCCGTGTGATGTGTGCTTCAAAGGCTTGGGTCGAGGCCTCGGAGCGGCGAAAGCTGAGTTCTTCGGTGCGCTGCCGGTCCAGGTCCATCAGCGCCAAGCCAGCGACCCACAGCACCGCCACGACCAAGATTCCGAAAAGCGGCAGACCCCAACGGAGAGCCAGAAGCACATGCCGCCGCGACATTGAGGACAAAAGCTGCCAATGCATTGCCGTCGAAGTAGGTCGTTTACGTCATTGCACCGCGAGCTTGAAAACCTGTCAACTCTTACAGGTGGTCTGCGGACCATGGCGCGTGGCCGATAGCCGCGCAAACCTCTAGTGAGACGTGGCTTTGGCGGTCGGCGGCGACGCCCTCCATCTGCAAGATATGAAACCCCAATGTGTAACTTCAATGGGTATGCGCTATAACGGCCGCACCAGACTTTTATTACTCTGGAGGGAGTTGACTTGTCCCCAACCCGAGGATTGCAATCGAGCTTCTCTCGCAAGGTTTTGATCGCATTTGGCGCGGCGGTCTTTGTTGTCGCCTCTCTCATCACGGCCATTTGGCGCATGGCGCAAGACGCCACCGACGCGGCAGACCTGGTGGCACGTACCCACCAGACACTGAACCTGATTGCACGAATCCGCGCCGATACCCTGGAGGTGAGTTTCACCACGCAGAATTTCCGCCTTTCTGGCGATAAAAAACTGCTGGAAGAGCGTGACAAGGTCATTGCGTCGCGAGAAGAAGCCTTGGTCCAGTTGAAGGAGTTGGTGGCTGGTGATGCGGGGCAATCCGAGCGCTGGCGCAATCTTCGAACAGTGATCGATCAACGTCTGGCGATTGCAAAACAAATTGGTGTTCTGCGGTCAACCCAGGGAGGAGAGGCTGCCGGTAGCTACGCTGCAGGTGCCGCGCTGCCAGAAACGCGCGAACGCAACTTTGCCTTGTTCCAGGACATGAACCAGCATGCACAGATCGCGTTGGAGCAGCACACGGCGCGCCAGCTTGAAAAGCAAAGAACGGTCTACGCCATCAGTGTCATGCTGGGGCTGTTATTGGCCGGACTGCTGGCACAGATCTACACCTTGATCCGCCGGCAGTTGAGGGACAACGAAAGGACCCAGCGCGCACTGGCCCAGAGCGAGGCAAGTTTGTCGACGACTTTGCGCTCGCTGGGAGACGCGGTGCTGGAGACCGATGCCGAGGGCCGTGTCACGCGCATGAACCCGGTGGCCGAGCGTTTGACTGGATGGCGAGGTGCCGACGCGCGCGGGCGTTTGGTGGATGAGGTGTTCCATGTCATCCATGAAAGTACGCGTTTGCCAACACAAGGGCCGGTTGCCAAAGTGATTGAAACGGGGGTGACGCAGGCCTTGTCCAACGACACCCTGTTGCTCCGGCCCGATGGCCGCGAGCTGCCGCTGGGCCACAGCGCAGCACCCGTGGTGGATGTTGCGGGCCAGGTCACTGGCGTGGTTTTGGTGTTTCGCGACATCACCGTCGAACATCTTGCTAAGCAAAGTATTCGGCAGCAGAACGCGGCGCTTGAACGCAATGTGAATGAACGAACACATGAGCTGCAGGAGATGCAGGAGCATCTGCGCAACATCATGAACAGTGTTCCCGCGATGATTGCCTACGTGGGGGCGGACCAGCGCTACGTCTACGTCAACGACCAGTATCTGGCGCGCTTCATGCCAGAAAGAAGCTCGATCACCGGCTTGAACATCCGTGAGGTGCTGGGCGAGACGCGTTATGCGATTGCGCAGGTGAATATCGAGCGGGTACTGAAGGGCGAAACCTTTCAGTACGACTACCAGCCAAGCCCAGCGTTATGGCAGTCGATCAATTACGTGCCCAAGCGCGACGCGCAGCGCAACGTGATCGGCTACTACGTGCTTGGCATAGACATTACCGAACGCAAGTTGAACGAGGAAAAAATCGGCAATCTGAACGCCGAGCTCAACCACCGCGTGCAGGAACTCGAGCGCGTCACACGGGCCTTGAAGACACTCAGCGCTGGCAATAGCGCCATGTTGCGTTCCACCGATGAAGCGCACTTGCTGGACTCGATGTGCCAGGCCATTGTGGAGGCCGGCGGCTACCCGATCGCCATGGTCTGGTACCGCTTGCACGACGAAGCGCAATCGACCCAGGTGGTGGCGGAAAGCGGCTATCTGCCGGGCATTCAGCGCTTGCAAAACCTCAGGACATCCTGGGCCGATGGGCCGCATGGCGGCGGAGCCATAGGCAAAGCCATCCGCACCGGCCTGCCCCAGGTGGCCAAGAACATGTTGACGGACCCGCACTACGCGCCGTGGCGAGAGCATCTGATGGGCAACGGTACCTGTATCGCATGCCCGCTGCATGTAGACGGTGAGGTGATTGGCTCACTCGCCATCTTTGCCGAAGAAGTCGATGCCTTTGGTGACGACGAGGTGCGGCTGTTGATGGCGTCGGCTGAGGACCTGGCGTTTGGCATCGCCAGCCAACGCGCGCGCGCGGCCCGTGCGGCTTCTGAGCTGGAGACGTTTCGTCTGACGCACATCGATGCGCTGACAGGGCTGGCGAACGGCACGTTCTTCATAGAGTTGCTGAACCAGGCGATTGACCATGGGAAAGAAAGCTCCAGGCCGTTCGTCGTACTGCAAACCAATATCGAGCGTTTGAGCGAAATCAATGACGCGTTAGGTTTTGCCCAAGGTGATGAGATGTTGACGGAGTTTGCCAAGCGGCTGCGCATGGTGGCGCCGGACGGCTCGGTTTTAGCGCGGCTGCGTGGTGATGAATTTGCCGTGCTGCTGAGGCAAGGCGACCGCGCCACTGCGGAGGCCATGGTGCAGCGCATCGAGAGCATCTTGGTCAAACCATTTCCGATTGGCGATATCGCCTTGGATGTCACCACCAAAACAGGCATCGTCGTCTATCCGCAGCACGGCAGCTCGGTGCATGATCTTCTGCGGCATGTTGACATTGCGGTGCGGCAGGCGAAACGAAGCCCCCATTCCCACGCCGTGTACGAGCCGCAATTGGACAGCGCCAGGCCCAAGCGTTTGAACATGGCGGGTGCGCTCAGGCGGGCGATTGACGCGGGCGACCTGATCCTGCACCTGCAGCCCAAAGTGGACATGCGCAGCCGCCAGATTGTTGGGGCCGAGGCGCTGGTGCGTTGGCCACACGCCGAACATGGCTTGATTCCGCCTATGCAGTTCATCGAGCTGGCCGAGCACACCGGCCTGATCAAACCCTTGACAGAACTGGTCATCGACAGGGCGGCCCAACTGATACAGGACTGGCAGAAGCAGGGCACGGCGCTACCGATCGCAGTCAATCTTTCGGCGAAAAACCTGCGTGACGAAAGCCTGGTGGCGCGCATCCGCCAACTGCATCAGAACTTTGCGATTCCACAAGGGTTTCTGGAACTGGAAATTACGGAAACGGCACTCATGGACGACGCTCCGCTGGCCATGCGAGTCCTCCAGGAGTTAAAGGACGAGGGTGTTCGCCTCTACATCGATGACTTCGGCACGGGCTACTCATCCCTGAGCTACCTGCAGAAATTACCGGTGGATTTCATCAAAATCGACCAATCGTTTATCCGTGGCATGTCGATCGACAAGGACTCGGGCTTGATCGTGCGATCAACGATTGACCTGACGCATGACCTGGGCCGTAAAACGGTAGCCGAAGGTGTGGAAACCCAAGGCGACTGGGACCGGTTGGCCCAGCTGGGCTGTGATGTCGCGCAGGGCTACTTCATTGCCAGGCCCATGCCTTCTGACCAGTTTGTCGTTTGGGCCTTCAACTATGGGCGCGGGCTGGAAGAGACGGGGCGCGCAGGCTGAGGCCGGGCCGGCCTGCTGCATCTACAACACAAGTGGCCTGGCAGTCCAGCCTGCGAGTTCACATTGCCGCAACGATCTTCGGCGTCGGGTGTTTCAAAATTCACATATCGAATTTGAAGATCTACCGAGGCCATCCATGCATCCATCCAACGCGGCAAGTATTTGCCAAACCACCAATCCATTGGCTGTACTGGAAATGCCCGTGATGCATGAGCAAATGCTGGGCGAACAGGGGGCAAGCAGCGAATTCAGCCCGGAGGAAGTCCATGTCATCGCCAGCACGCTGACGGTGATAGCGGTCTGTATGGCGTTGATCCTGTACCTGGCGATGTTCTGAAGGCAAAGCCCTTGCGCCAGTTTTGGGGCTGCCCAAAACAAAACCCGCCGTGCTTGCGCATTGCGGGTTTGGAAATTTGGTGGTGGTAGGTGGATTTGAACCACCGACTTCAGCATTATGAATGCTGCGCTCTAACCAACTGAGCTATACCACC
>NZ_JBMOXA010000054.1:0-11134 GCF_049316285.1 Variovorax sp. HJSM1_2
ACCGGCGCTGGCGGGCTTTGCCTGCTGGCCGGGGTGTTGATCCTTGGGCACATCGTGGGCAGCTATGCATTGGATGATGTTCTGGCCGCAGGCGAGTTGGTACGTGCCCACGCCTGGTATGTGCCTATGCTGGTGTTGGTGCTGCTGGGGGCCTTGACCAAAAGCGCGCAGTTTCCGTTTCAGTTCTGGTTGCCACACGCCATGGCCGCGCCCACGCCGGTCTCGGCCTATCTGCATTCAGCCACCATGGTCAAGGCAGGCGTTTTTTTGCTGGCGCGTTTTTGGCCGGTGCTCTCGGGCACTGAAGAGTGGTTTTGGATCGTCGGTGGCGCCGGGCTTTGCACGCTGCTGCTGGGCGCCTATGTGGCCATGTTCCAGAACGATCTCAAAGGCCTGCTGGCCTATTCGACCATTTCGCACCTGGGTTTGATCACCCTGCTGCTGGGCTTGAACAGCCCGCTGGCCGCGGTCGCGGCCGTGTTCCACATCATGAACCACGCCACCTTCAAGGCCTCGCTGTTCATGGCCGCGGGCATCATCGACCACGAAAGCGGCACGCGCGACATTCGGCGCCTGAGTGGCCTACGCCACATGATGCCCATCACCAGCACCTTGGCTATGGTGGCCGCCGCCGCGATGGCCGGTGTGCCTTTGCTCAATGGTTTTCTGTCCAAGGAAATGTTCTTTGCCGAAACCACCTTCATCAACGCCACGCCGGCGGTTGAATGGGGCCTGCCGATTGCCGCCACGCTGGCTGGCATGTTCAGCGTAGCCTATTCGCTGCGCTTCACGGTCGACGTATTCTTCGGCCCCGCGGCCACCGACCTTCCCAGCCAGCCACACGAACCACCACACTGGATGCGTGTGCCGGTCGAGTTACTCGTGCTGGCCTGCCTGGTGGTCGGTGTGATGCCAGGCTTGTCGGTAGGCGCGTTTCTCAACGCCGCGGCATGGCCGGTCGTGGCGGGACAGATGCCTGAATTCAGCCTGCACATCTGGCATGGCTTCAACCTGCCGTTTGTCATGAGCCTGGTGGCCATGGCTGGCGGCAGCGTCTTGTATTGGTTCCTGCGCCGCTTCCAGGGTGGCGGCTCACGCGCGCCATTGCTCGGACGCCTGGACGGTAAACGCATGTTCGAAGGCAGCATGACACTGCTCAGCCTGGCCGCCTGGCGCGGGCGACGCCTGCTCGGCACATTGCGCCTGCAGCCGCAGTTGTTTTTCCTGGTGGGTGTGGCGCTGCTTGTCGCCGTAGCGGCACTATGGGGCACTCAGTTGCAACCCGGCACCCGCGCACTCATGCCCTTGGCCCCGACCTTTGCGGTGCTGTGGGTCATAGGCATCATAGGCGCCATAGGCGCGGCCTGGATGGCCAAGTTCCACCGCCTCGCGGCGCTCACCATGATGAGCGTATCCGGCTTGGCCACCTGCATCACCTTTGTCTGGTTTTCAGCGCCCGATCTGGCACTGACCCAACTCGGCGTGGAAGTGGTCACTACCGTGCTGTTCCTGCTGGGTTTGCGCTGGTTGCCGATGCGGCGTGCGTTTGGGCAAAGCATGGCGCAGCGGGTACGCTCGCTGCCGCGCCGTGGCCGCGACCTGGCCATCGCCATCTGCGCTGGACTGGGCATGGCCACGCTGGCATTCGCCATGATGAGCCGCAGCATTCCCGACGGCATTTCCACCTTTTTCCTGGAGCGCGCGCAGAGTGAAGGCGGCGGCAGCAACGTGGTCAACGTGATGCTGGTGGACTTCCGCGGTTTCGACACCTTTGGCGAAATTGTCGTCGTCGCCATCGTCGCCCTCACCGTGTACGCATTGCTGCGCCGCTTCCGCCCGGCAGCCGAAACCATGCAGTTGCCACAGCAGCAACGGGCCCTAGAAAACATCCACAGCTCAGATTTGGTCAACCCACGCGACACCACCGCCGACACTGCCGTCGGTTATCTGATGGTGCCCGCCGTACTGGTGCGCCTGCTGCTGCCCCTGGCGGCCATGGTCTCGGTCTATTTGTTCATGCGTGGCCACAACGAACCCGGCGGCGGCTTTGTCGCCGGGCTGGTGATGTCGGTGGCTTTGCTGCTGCAGTACATCGTCTCCGGCACCCCGTGGGTCGAAGCCCACATGCACCTCGCGCCACGCCGCTGGATGGCCATGGGCATGTTGTGCGCACTCGCCACCGGCATGGGCTCGCTGGCCCTGGGCTACCCCTTCATGACCACCCACACGGCCCACCTGCACCTGCCCTGGCTGGGCGACGTGCACATCGCCAGTGCGCTGTTTTTTGACATCGGGGTGTTCACGCTGGTGGTGGGCGCCACCATCCTGATGCTGATTGCACTGGCCCACCAATCGGTACGTGCACACCGTCGGCTGGAGGCAGAAGAGGACGATGACGAGACCCCCACCATTGCGCTCACGCCCGGCAAGGCATTGAACACTCCTTCGGGCAGCGGAGGCGCACGCTGATGGAAATCATGCTGTCCCTGGCCATTGGTGTGCTCACCGGATCCGGCGTCTGGCTGCTGCTGCGCCCCCGTACTTTCCAGGTCATCCTGGGCCTGTCGTTGCTGTCGTACGCGGTCAACCTTTTCATCTTTTGTATGGGCCGCCTGTCGGTCAACCGCGAACCCATCATCGCCCCCGGCATACCGCTGGATCTGCTGCACTATGACGACCCCATTCCGCAAGCACTGGTGCTCACGGCCATCGTCATCAGCTTTGCCATGACCGCGCTGTTCCTGGTGGTGATGATGGCCTCGCGCGGCCTCTCTGGCTCCGACCATGTGGATGGCACGGAGGACAAGCCATGAGTGACTGGCTTCTCGCGCTGCTGCAACCCGGCCCGAACTGGATCATTGCGCCCATCCTGCTGCCGTTGCTGGCAGGCGCCGTCATCATGCTCATGCGTGAGGAACAGCGCAAGCTGAAAATCGGCGTGAACATTGGCGCCACGCTGCTTGGCTGGGTGGTGGCGCTGACCCTGCTGCTGTGGACCGACAAACAGAACGGCAGTGGCATAAATGGCGCCATAGGCATCTACCTGCCGGGCAACTGGCCCGCCCCCTTCGGCATTGTGCTGGCGGTAGACCGCCTTTCGGCCTTGATGCTGGTGCTGGGCTCCACCGTGGCGTTGGCATCGGTGGTGTTCGCCGCAGCCCGCTGGCATAAAGCGGGCGTGCACTTTCACCCCTTGTTCCAATTGCAGATCATGGGTTTGTCCGGCGCATTCCTGGCGGCCGATCTGTTCAACCTGTTCGTCTTCTTCGAGATCATGCTGTCGGCCTCCTATGGCCTGCTGCTGCATGGCTCTGGGCGGCAGCGTGTCAAGGCCAGCCTGCACTACATCGCCATCAACCTGGCAGCGTCGTCGCTGTTCCTGATAGGCGTGTCCATGCTGTATGGCATCACCGGCACCCTCAACATGGCCGACATGGCGGTGCGGATTCCCGAGGTTTCGCCGAGCGACCGTGGCCTGCTGCACGCCGCAGCCGCCATTCTGGGGGTGGCCTTCCTGGCCAAGGCGGCGGCCTGGCCGCTGAACTTCTGGCTGGTGCCCGCCTACAGCGCCGCCACCGCCCCGGTGGGCGCCTTGTTCGCCATCATGAGCAAGGTCGGCATCTACACCATTCTGCGTTTGTGGACCTTGCTGTTTTCGGCCCAGGCAGGCGCATCGGCAGACTTCGCCAGTGATTGGATCGTGGCCGGCGGATTGCTGACCCTGGGCTTCGGCGCCGTGGGCATGCTGGGCTCGCAAAAGCTAGGCAAGCTGACGGGCTACGCCATCATCACCTCTTCGGGCGCCTTGCTGGCCTCGATTGGCTTCGGCCAGGCCAACCTGGTGGCCGGCGCGCTGTATTACCTGCTGAGCTCCACCCTCGCCGCCAGCGCCATGTTCCTGATCACCGACCTGATCGAGCGTTGGCGCAATGCCGGCGCGAGCATTGCACCGCACGAGCAGAAGTTCGATGCACCGTTTCTCAGTCCCAACCTGCGCAGCAATGCCAAGTTCAACCTCGACGACGACGAAGAGGCCTTGATCGGCAAGCCCATTCCCAGCGCGGTGGCGTTTCTCGGCCTGGGTTTTCTGTGCTGCACGCTGCTGCTGTCGGGCTTGCCGCCGCTGTCGGGTTTTGTCGGCAAGTTCGCCATGCTGCATGCCTTGCTCAACCCCGAAGGCTTGGGGCACCCCGGCGGCGCCCCCCTCACCAGCGCGTGGCTGTTGATGGCTTTGCTGATCACCTCCGGCCTGTTTGGATTGATCGCGCTCACGCGCACCGGCATTCGCCATTTTTGGGCGGCCCATGACCGCAGTCCCCCGCAACTCGGACTGACCGAAGGTTTGCCCGTCGCGGCGCTGTTGCTGGCCTGCGTGGTGCTGTCCGTTCAAGCCGGTGCCGTGATGCGCTACACCCGAGACACCGCCAACGCATTGTTCACCCCCGCGCCCTACATCCAAGCGGTGATGACCGCCAAGACCGTGCCCGGCCTCACACAAAGTGCGCCCGCAGTAGACCTGTCGCAAACCGTGAAGGCCGCCCCATGAAGCGCCTGTTCCCCGCGCCCATCGTGTCGCTGATGTTGTTTGGCTTGTGGCTGCTGCTGAACCGCTCCCTCAGCCCTGGCAGCCTGCTGCTGGCGGCTGTTTTGGCCGTGGCGCTGCCAAGCTTGATCCAGAGCCTGCGGCCCACGCCCGTGCGTATACGCTACCCCTTGAAGCTGCTGCGCCTGGTGGTCATCGTGCTGATGGACACCGCCGTCTCCAACTACACCATGGCCAAGGCCCTGGTTTTCAAACGCTCCGATCAACTGCACTCCGAATTCATTCTGGTGCCGCTAGATCTGCGCGACCCGAATGGCCTGGCCGCATTGGCGGTGATCTGCACCTTCAACCCCGGCACGGTCTGGTCTGAACTCTCGCGCGACAGCAGCACCCTGCTTTTGCACGTGCTGCAAATGGGTGAGCCCGAGGCCTTCATCGCCGAATTCAAAACGCGCTACGAGCGCCCCTTGATGGAGATTTTTGAATGAGCTTACTGTTGTCGTGGTCGCTGCGCGCGGCCTTGTTCATGCTGGTCATCGCCATGGCGTTCACGCTGCTGCGTCTGCTCAAGGGCCCCTCCGCGCAAGACCGGATTCTGGCGCTCGACTGCATGTACATCAACGGCATGCTGGCGATGCTGATCCTGGGTATCTTCTACACCAGTGGGGTGTATTTCGAGGCGGCACTGCTGATTGGCATGTTCGGCTTTGTCGGCTCCATGGCCATGGCCAAGTTTGTGCTGCGCGGCGAGGTGATCGAATGACCGGCGCCGACTTCTCCCTGTGGGTGGATGCGCTGATCTCGCTGCTGGTCCTCGTAGGAGCCTTGCTGGCACTGATTGGCTCGGTCAACGTGTTGCGCCTGCCCACGTTCTTTCAACGGCTGCACGCTCCTGCCCTTGGTGCCACAGCAGGCTGCGCCTGTGTGGTGCTGGCCACGGTCACTTATTTTTCATTCAAGGAAGAGCAGTTCATTCCGCAGGCCATTGCCATCATCCTGTTCATGGCCCTGACCACACCCATGGTCACCATTTTCCTGATGCGTGCAGCCCTGTTTCGCGAGCGCCAGTCGAGCAACGCCAGTCTGCCGGCAGCGAACACCGCTGAAACCGACGACAACGAAGAAACCTGACAAGCTGTTGAAAAACGACTGCGGAGGCCATTTGCGGCGTTGCGCGGTGCTCGAAATCCTCACGTACCAGAAGTACGCTCCGGTTACTGCGCTCCGTGCGCCTTGCAACTGACCTTCCTCGCTACGTCTTTCAACAACCTGTCAAACCGCCACTGGCGACCGGCTTTGTGCCAGGGCGCGGGCACGCAGGCGGCTGAAGTTCAGCGCCACGGCCAAGGTGCCGACCCCGCCCACACACATCATCACGCCGGTGCCCCAGCGCGCCACCAGCACGCCGACCAGCGCCACGCCCGTGGCCTGGCCCAGAAAGAAACACGAGGCAAACGCCGACACCGCCGCCCCACGGCGCTCGGGCGCCATTTGGGTCGCGTTGATCTGCAGCGTGTTGTGCAGCATGTAGAACCCCAGCCCGCAGACAAAACACGCGGGAATGGCCCACCACCACACCGGCGCCAAGCCCACGGCCACAAGCGACAGCGCAATCAACACGCCGCCCCAGGCCGTCAGTCCGACTTCGCCCAGGCGGCGCACCAACGTACCTGAGAAAGCGGCAAACAACAGGCCACCAAAACCAAACAACATCACCATGGAACCCGCCGTGGACAGCGACACGCTGAACACACTGTGCAAGTGGGTGGCAATGAACGCGAACACGCCGTAGAGCAATGCACCTTCCAGAAACACCGACATCAACACCACCCGTGCCCACGGCTTGGCTAAAACCTGCGCAAACTCGCCCACCATGCGGCGCACGGCATTGCCTTGGCCAGGGCTGGTTTTGCGCGCCGACAGCGGAAGCCGCCGGTTCACCGCCAACAACACCAGGCTGATGAAGATGAAGGCCACACCAATGCCGAGGAAAGGCACACGCCAGCTCAAGTGGTCGGCCGTGAAACCGCCCACCCACACGCCTACCGACAAGCCCAGAATCTGCCCGCTCAAAAACCGCGCCAGCACCGGCTGCCGCTGCTCGTAAGGCACAACATCGCCAATCCAGGCCATAGACAAGGGAATCAATGCCGCTGCCGTGGCGCCGGCCAGCAAGCGCGCGCCCACCAACTGGTGGTAGTTCTGCGCCAGCCCGCACAACAATGACGTGACCGCACATGCCACCGCACCGCAGGCAATCACCCAATACTTGCCAAAGCGATCACCCACCGGGCCGAAGAACAGCTGCGCCAAACCGTAGGCCACCGAGAAGAAGGTGATGACCGCCGCCGCTTGCGCCAGCGATATGCCGAAATCGGTGGCAAAGCGCGGCAACAGTGCATCGGTCACACGCAATGAGATGCCGCTGGCAAACGCCGCCAACGACAAAGCCATGACCGCCCCCGCTGGAACGGGTTCGGGCATGGCTTGAGGTGTTTGTGTTGGGGCGGCTGACGAGGGTTGCGGTGTGCTCATGCAAGCATTGTCGTCAGCAGCGCGTTTTGCTGGCGGCACGGGGTGTAATACCCCGCGCGCATGACATTGAAACGTGGGAAGCTTGAGCGGCGATTTAAAAGTGCAGGTCGCGTTCAGGTGGCGTTCAGGTGGAACTCAGGTTGAACTCAGGTCACTGGCGCCGGGTTGAACAGCACCAGCGCGTTGTGCAGCTTCCACTGCTCGGCCCAGGTTTTCTTGCGGCCGCTGGCCACGTCCAGCATCAACTGGAACAGCTCCCAGCCGACCTCTTCAATCGTCTTCTCGCCGGTGGCGATGGTGCCGGCGTTCACGTCCATCAGGTCGTGCCAACGGCGCGCCAGATCGCTGCGTGTGGCCACCTTGATCACCGGCACTTGCGCCAGGCCATAAGGCGTGCCGCGGCCGGTGGTGAAGACGTGCAGGTTCATGCCGGCGGCCAACTGCAGCGTGCCGCAGATGAAGTCGCTGGCCGGCGTGGCGGCATAGGTCAGGCCCTTGGTCTTGAGCTTCTCGCCGGGCGAGATCACGCCGGTGATGGGCACCGAGCCAGACTTGACGATGGAGCCCATGGCCTTTTCCACGATGTTCGACAGCCCGCCCTTCTTGTTGCCTGGCGTGGTGTTGGCGCTGCGGTCCACGGCGCCACGCTTCAGATACGCGTCGTACCAGGCCATCTCGCGGATCATGCCCTCGGCCACTTCTGGCGTGCTGGCACGCGAGGTCAGTTGGTCAATGCCGTCGCGCACTTCGGTGGTTTCCGAGAACATCACGCTCGCACCTGCACGCACCAGCAAGTCCGTGCAGTAACCCACCGCAGGGTTGGCCGTCACGCCGGAGAACGCATCGCTGCCGCCGCACTGCACACCCACCACCAGGGCGCTGGCGGGCACGGTCTGGCGACGGCGGGCGTTCAAGCGCTCCAGGTGCACTTCGGCCTGGCGCATGATGGAATCGACCATGGACATGAAGCCGACATGAGCCTCGTCCTGCAGGCACACCACGTCCAGCTTGGCCTCGGCGCTTTCGCCCACGTCGGCCACATTGCGCTCGTCCACAATCGCAAAGCTGCCGGGCGGCAAAAGGCGCTCGGGCTGCAGCTTCTCGCAACCCAGGCTCACCACCATCACCTCGCCGCCAAAGTTGGGGTTCAGGCTGATGTTGCGCAGCGTGCGGATGGGGATGATGGCGTCGGGCGCGTCGATCGCCACGCCGCAGCCATAGGTGTGCTCCAGCGCCACCACGTCGTCCACATTGGGAAAGCGTGGCAGCAGCTCGGACTTGATGCGCTGCACGGCGAACTCGGTCACGCCGGCCACACACTGCACCGACTGGGTAATGGCCAGGATGTTGCGTGTGCCCACAGAACCATCGGGGTTCACAAAACCTTCAAACGTGTAGCCCTCCAGCGCGGGCAGCGGCTCGGGTTTGACGGTGGCGATCGGCAGATTGTCCAGTTCGCGCGCATCAGGCATTTTCAGCAGGCGCTCGTGCACCCAGCTGCCGGCAGGAATGTCTTTCAGCGCGTAGCCAATCGGCACGTTGTAGCGGCGAATGGCGCTGTCGGCGGGCAGGTCCACCAGCGCCACCTTGTGGCCTTGGGGCACGTGGTCGCGCAGCGTCAGACCAGAGGGAAACACCGTGCCGGCAGGCAAACCACCGTCGTTGGCCACGATGGCCACGTTGTCGGCCTCGTGCATGCGGATGAACAGCGGCGCTCTCGAAAGGGGGGCGGACATGGCGGAGATCCTTTGACCTGTGGGATGTTTTGAGTAATTGTTCAGCGGGCCGTCCCGGCAGTGCAAATAGATCTGCAGCGTGTTGTCTCCGCTGGTCATCAGTTGTCCGACGACCGGTCAAAATGATGCCGTAAATACAAAGTCCCGTCAAGCCAGTGGAATCTGAACGCCTAGAAGATCAACCCCTCTAGGCCTTAGGCTTTTTAAGCCTTCCAGGCACTACAGATCTGCGTGAGAAGCTCCTCTTTTTGAAGCACCACATTGACCTGCGCTTGGGTCTGGAGAAAAAGTAAAGACGCGCCAACACATCGGCCCCCAAACCCGTAAACCGTTTGTATGGCCACGCTGCAGCAGCGCCATCGCGGCCGCTGGGTGTCGCCAAAATTCAGGGTTTACCCTTAATTAAAGCACATCGACTGCTAGAATTTCTGGCTGCACCTGTCACCCGGAGCCCTCTCATGTCTGTCGCCGACCGCATACGCAACCCCGCCCTTTTGTCTCGTGTGATGTCTGCCGATGACGCCGCGGCCCTCATCCCCGCCGGTGCCAACGTCGGCATGAGCGGCTTCACTGGCGCGGGTTACCCCAAGGCCTTGCCACAAGCGCTGGCCCGGCGCATCGAAAGCCTGCATGCAGCAGGTGAAAAGTTTCGCATCAATGTGTGGACCGGCGCCTCCACCGCCCCCGAGCTCGATGGCGCGCTGGCCAAGGTCGACGCGATGGAAACACGCCTGCCGTTCCAGTCAGACCCGGTGTGCCGGCAGAAGATCAACAACGGAGACATGCACTTCATCGACATGCATTTGTCGCACGTGGCACAACACGTGTGGTTTGGCTTTCTCGGCAAGCTCGATGTAGCGGTGATCGAGGTGGTGGGCATACTGCCCGATGGCCGGCTCATCCCGTCCATGGCCATAGGCAACAACAAGACCTGGCTGGACCAGGCCGACAAGGTGATCCTGGAAGTGAACACCTTGCAGCCCGAAAGCCTGGAGGGCATGCACGACGTGTATTACGGCACCGACCTGCCGCCGCGCCGCGTGCCGATTCCGCTGCTGCACCCCAACGACCGCATAGGCGAGCCCTACCTGCATTGCGACCCCGACAAAATCGTCGCCATCATCGGCACCCACCAGACCGACCGCAATTCCGGTTTTGCCGCGCCCGACGTGGTGTCGAACCTGATCGCCCAGCACATCATCGACTTCCTGCAGCACGAGGTGAAAACCGGCCGCCTGCCGCCACACCTGCTGCCCCTGCAGTCGGGCGTGGGCAACGTGGCCAATGCGGTGCTGGCTGGCCTGAACAATGGCCCGTTCGAGCAGCTCACCGGTTTCACCGAAGTGCTGCAGGACGGCATGCTGGACCTGCTGCGCTCGGGCAAGATGGTCTCGGCCTCGGCCACGGCCATCTCGCTCAGTGCCGAGGCCCTGGCCGACTTCAGCGCCAACATCGACTACTACCGCAAACGCATCGTGCTGCGCCCGCAAGAGATCAGCAACCACCCCGAGCTGGTGCGGCGCCTGGGCGTAATCGGCATGAACGCCATGATAGAGGCCGACATCTACGGCAACGTCAACTCCACACACATCATGGGCTCCGGCATGATGAACGGCATTGGCGGCTCGGGCGACTTTGCGCGCAACTGCTACCTGTCGTTCTTCGTCACACCGTCGCTGGCCAAGGGTGGCACCATTTCCAGCATCGTGCCCATGGTCTCGCATGTGGACCACACCGAACACGACGTACAGGTCATCGTCACCGAACACGGCCTGGCCGACCTGCGCGGCCTGTCGCCACGCCAGCGCGCGGTGAGCATCATCCACAACTGTGCGCACCCGAAGTTTCGCGATGCCCTGCTGGACTACACGGCACGCGCCTGGCGCAATGCGCCGGCGCGGCACACGCCGCACCTGCTGGACGAAGCGCTGAGCTGGCACACACGTTACCTGCGCACCGGCAATATGTCGGCTCCATAATCGCCCATGATTGTTCGAGACCGGCCTTCGGGCCTGCGCATGTTCCTGCTCATCAAGGGCTCGGTGCTGCACCAGATCCGCGGCGTGCTGCTAGTCAACATCCTGCTGGCCACACTGGTCACGCTCACCCATGGCGGCGCGTCGTTCAGCCACAAGATCACACTCACCGCCATTCCGTTCACGCTGATTGGCCTGCCGCTGGCCATCTTTCTCGGCTTTCGCAACACCGCCGCCTACGACCGTTATTGGGAGGCGCGCAAACTCTGGGGCGAGTTGCTGCTGCGTTGCCGCAACCTGTCGCGCCAATGCCAGAGCCTGATTGCGCTACCGACACCGGTTCA
>NZ_JBMOXA010000055.1:0-9976 GCF_049316285.1 Variovorax sp. HJSM1_2
GGCCAGCCCCTGAAAGAAAGCATCGTGCAATACGGCCCGTTTGTGATGAACAGTAATGCCGAGATCTTCCAGGCCGTGGAAGACTTTCGGGCCGGCAGGTTTGCCGGCGCACCAGCTTGAAGGATAGCGCAAGTTTGCTCTCAATAGAGGAGCATCTTGCGCTGTTGTAGTCTGGGTTGAGGGGTGATTTGGCTTAAAGTCTTGGTGAAGGGGTCAAGTCAGGGCGCTGTCTGCCGCGTAGCGCCGCTGCGCCATCTCCAGCAGGCCGTCGAAGATCAGGTTGTCGACCAGCTCAAACGGCACCGACATGCTGGGCGCCATTTTCCAGCCCGCGCCACCCGTCATGATGCAGGCCGGTTCGGCATGGCAATGCGCACGCACGTGTTGCACCATGCGCTCCACCGCGCCGGCAATCGCATAGGTGCCACCGCTGGTGAGCGCATCGCTGGTATTGGTGGGAAACAATTTCACCTCGCCCGTGGGCACGTGCAAGCCCGCGGTGCCGGATTCGAGCGCGCGCAGCATGATGCCGTGGCCCGGCAGAATCAGCCCGCCGAGGAACTTACCCTCGGTGTCTATGGCTTCCACGGTGACAGCCGTGCCCACCATCACCACCACCATGGGCCGTGCCGGGCCTGCGCGCAGGATGCGCTGGCGTGCACCTATCATGGCCACCCAGCGGTCGGCGCCCAGGCGTGTCGGGTGGTCGTAGCCGTTGGTGATGCCGGCCTCTGCGGCGCTGGCCACCACCCACTGCGGCACCACGTCCCAAATCTCCATTTGTTCATGCACACGACGCTTGACGGCGTCGCCGGCCACGATGCAGCCCAGCATGCGTGTGGGCGCGGCCAGGTTGCGCCACGCGCCCTCGGCCAGCTTGTCGATGTTTTCCAGAAACTCGGCGCCATGCGCCAACAGCTGGGTACCGGGGCGTGGCTCGGCGTAGAGCGACCATTTCAGCCGCGTGTTGCCTATGTCGATGGCGAGAAATGTCATCCCTGGTCTCCCAATTGCTTGTCCACGTGCTCTATTTCTTTCCGCCGATTATCATCAAAGCCATGTTCCCAATCGTACAAGTCTCCGGCCTCCCCACCGCCCACGCCCGCGGTGTCGCTTATGGCCGTGCCGCCCGTGTGCAGATCGCCCACAGCTTAGCAACCTATGCGCCGTTGTTTGCTTACTGCGGCATTGCCTGGCGCGACGCACTGGCCCAGGCCATGCGTTATCTGCCGGTGATAGAGGCGCTGGACGACGACTTTGTGAGCGAGCTGGAGGGCATTGCCGAAGGCAGCGGCCAGCCGCTGGACGCGATTCTGGCGCTGAACTGCCGCACCGAGATCCTGCCGCCCAGCTATCTCAACGGCGAGTCTGCCCTGGTGGACGCGGCGCTGGAGGCCAACCGGGCCGATGGCCTGCAGGACTGGTCGGAATGCACGGCCATGTGTGTCGACGCCACGGCCAGCGCCGATGGCTACGCCTGGTTCGCGCAAAACTGGGATTGGCTGGGGCGCCAGCGCGCGGCCCTGGTGGTGCTGAAGACCGAGGACGGCGAGGGCCGTGCCATCACCACGCTGACCGAAGCCGGCATGCTGGCCAAGATCGGTGTGAACGACGCCGGTTTTGCGCTTGGCCTGAACATTGTGCGTTCACTGCAGGACGGCGAGCGCCCAGGGCTGCCCGTGCATGTATTGCTGCGCCATTTGTTGTCCTGCCGCTCGGTGGCGCATGCGCGTGAACGGCTGGCCGCTTTGCAAGGCCTGGGTTTTGGCGCTGCGTCCAATATTCCGTGTGCCGATGCCAGTGGCGAGGTGGCGTGTTTTGAGGTCGCCCCCGCCGGTTGGGCCGAGTTGACACCCACCCACGGTGTGGTGGTGCACACCAACCATTTCATGTGTGAAACACTGCTGCCGCAACAGGCGCCCATGGGCGCTTTTGTGTCGAGCGCGCCGCGTTTGGCCACGGCCGAGTTGCATGCCGCCAAAGGGCAGACGCCGGGCAAGATCGGCCTGGAAGAACTGCAAAGCTTTTTGCGTGATGACACGGACGGCTTTCTGAGCATCTGCCGTGGCCCCAACCCCGAATGGCCGGCACATGGGCGTATTGAAAGTGTTGCCGGGATCATCATCCATCCGCATTCACGGCAGATCTGGATTGCGCCGGACGTGCCGAACCGGGTGCCCTTTACGCCTCTTGCGCCACTTTGATGGCGCTGTGACCGCACACGGTTGGCGCTATGCGCGCCGGCGCAGGGCTCCGGCAAACTCCTTGGCCGCAGCCGTGAGGCCGCGCAGTGTGCGCAGGTTGCAGGCAATCACGCCTATGCGCTCGCGGCGGTGGGTCATCCACGATTTCTTGTAGGCGTCGTCCCCCGTGAGGTAGTCGATCTCCACCACCTGGTCCACATCCAGGCTGTGGCGGAACATATGGGCCGAGAGCACCGTGCCCGCCGACCATTTGGAAAACTCTTCGTCGTAGGCCAGCTTGAAGATGTGGGCGCGGCGGTTGATGGTGAACCAGAATTGCGCCGCAATCGGCACACCATCCACCCAGGCCAGGCCCAGCCGCAGCCAGCCGTTGGCGGCGCAGAGCTCGGCCCATTGGCGCACAAATGTGGGGTAGGGCTCGGGCTTCTTCCAGCTCTTGGCGTAGATGCGGTCATAAGCGTCCATCGCGGCGTGCACCTCGGCCGGGTCGCTGACGATCTGCAGCCGGCCAGCGTTGAGCACACCGTCCTTGAACCTTTTGGCCTTGCGCGTCCAGGTGTTGACTATCTGGGAATCACGCCCCTGCATGAACGCCTCGAACGACAGCCCCTCACACGGCAGATACCAGTTGCCGAAGCAGGAATAACTGCGCACGTACCAGCCGTTTTGCGCAAACGCCGCTTTCAGCGCCAGCGTGTCGACGGCGGTTTCATCTATGGGCTGCAGCGTGACCAAGGCGCAGCGCGGCCGGTGCGCATGGATCTGGCTTATCAGACGGGTCATGGCGCCCGCGCGGTCGGGGTCGTTGCTGATCAGTGGCGCATACAGCGAGGCGTAGTAGTTGCTCACGGCTTGCCAGCGGTTGCTCTGGCCAGCCTCGTGGTACAGCAGCATCAGATTGGAGCTGCCGGCTTCGTCGCCGCTGCGGACTTCCTCGGCAATGGCAAAGGTCCAGCTGTCCTCGGCAATCTGCTCTATGAAATGCAATGTCCAGACGCTGCTGGCATAGGGGTTGCCTGTAGGGTCGGTGTCGAACGAAGCATGCCGCTGGCGCACAAATTCGAGGGCTTCCGCTTTGCTTAAAAAATGCATAAATCTTGGTTGGATCGCAGGGCGGCCGACGGCTGCGGATGCCTTGAGTCTATCCAGTAGAGCTCGCGCCGGACGGGGGCAGCATGCCACGCTGGCAAAACCGCTGAACCGGCAGGGCAGGCAATGGGTCTATGAACGCAACGGCGCCTTCGCTGGTGAAATGCCCGGCGTTGGCTGCCTGCCGCGAAAGCCGGTGTTGCTTCAGCCGGCCGTTGCCTCGCGCCAGACTCCCGGACTCAAACCTGTGGCGCGTCGCATGGCGCTGGATAAATGGCTTTGACTTGCGAAGCCGGTAGCCAAAGCGATCTGCGCAATCGGCAGTGTGGTTTCACGCAACATGCTGCGTGCGGCGGCCAGGCGCCGGTCCACGATGTAGCGGTGGGGCGTGGTACCAAAGGTATTCTTGAACAGCCGCAGAAAGTGAAACCGGCTCACACCTGCCTGTTGGGCCAGTTCGGCGAGGTCGAGGTCGCTGGCCAGCCTGTCGTCCACATAGGCGATGACGTGGGACTTTTGTGTGATGCTGAGCCGACCACGTTCGCGCACCGGGGCTTGTCCGCCCTCGGCATGGTGTGTGCTGAGATAGGCCGCCAGGCTCAGCGACAACGAGGCCGCGTACAAGCGGCCATGCGGGCTGCCGTGGCGAACCTCCTCTCCCATCAGGCGAAGCAGTCCGGCCAGATGCCGGTCACGCAGTGTCAGGTCCTGGCGCAGGCTGCGGCGCGCGGGTAACAAGGCGCCGATGTCGCCCTCGCGTGACAGTTCGTCAAAGTCCAGTTCCACCATCAGGCGTTCCGCGCCCGGTTCGCAGTCCCAGCGAGAGTAAGCCACATCCAGTTTCGGGCCGAACAGGCCGATGTTGTCGTGCGCCGGACTGAAGTCACAAGTGGTGCCACGGCTGTGAAGGTAGGCGCGGGTGCGCCCTTTGAGAATGGTGGCGACCACTGCGAACGGCGATTCGATGGCGTGGTTCACGCGGTGGCTCGCCGCTTCGAAGATGCCGATGCGAAATCCGGCCCATGCCGAGTATTGCGACGCCAGCAGCAGCGACGGCTCTGGGGTCTCACAGCAGAGCATGCCCGGTAGCGGGGCGGAGGGGTTGGCACGGGTATCGATGACGGGCAAACGCTGGACCATATGAACCGATGTTAGAGCGCATGTGTATCGCCCGCCTCTCGCCAGTGGTCGGTGTTTTCCCTGGGCAATTTTCTGCAAAACCGCAATCTGTTGAACGACAAGGGCCGGGTCGAAACCTAAATTGAGTGAAGAAATTCATTCACAACAGCGGAGGCAAATCCATGACCATTTCAACCCACGGTCGCAGTACTAAAGTCTTGGTTCTTTCCACACTCAGTGGGTCTGTTCTGGCGACGCTTGTGGCATGCGGCGGAGGCGGCGGTTCCATCGTGGGCAGCATGGCTACGCCTGCGGAGGCTTGTGCCGGGCTGGCGGGCTTGCAGATTGCCTCCACCGCCATTGGTTTGCCCACCTCGGGGGCGAGCGTTAAAACCGCCACCCTGGTGGCGGCCAGCGCCAGCGGCAACACCAACGGTGAATACTGCGCCGTCACCGGCTTCATCGCGCCCGTGAGTGCCTCGGCCCCGAGCATGGAGTTTCAGGTCAACTTGCCGAGCAACTGGAACCAGCGTGCACTGCAGTTTGGCGGCGGCGCCTACGACGGCAGCCTGGTCACCGGCCTGGGCACCTACACCGCGCAAGTTGCCGGTACGGCGAATGCGCTGAAGCAGGGTTATGTGACCTTGGGCAGCGATGGTGGCCACAAGGCAGCCAGCGGCTTTGACGGCAACTTTGCGCTCAACCCCGAGGCGCTGTTGAACTACGGCCAGCAGTCGGTCAAGAAGGCTCACGACGTGGCCATGGCGATTGTGCAAAAGCGTTACGGCGAAGCGCCCAAACGCTTCTACTTCATTGGTGGCTCACAAGGTGGCCATGAGGCCTTGGACGCCGCTGCGCGTTATCCGGCCGATTACGATGGCGTGATCGCCAACTACCCCGCCTACAACATCACGCTGCTGCAACTGGCATCGCTCAACGTGGGCAAGGCGCTTTACGCCTACGGTGGTGCGGGCTGGATCAACCCGGCGAAGAAAACGCTGCTGACCAATGCGGTCTACGCTGCATGTGACGGGCTGGACGGCGCGAAGGACGGCATCATCGGCAACATCTCGGCCTGCAATGCCACGTTCAACATCGACACGGTGAAGGCCACGCTGCGCTGCGCAGGCGGCGCGGACACGGGCGACAGCTGTTTGTCCGATGCACAAATCGCTGCCGTGCAGCAGATCGCCTCGCCTTACGACCTGGGCTTTGAGGTGGCCGGCCAACAGGTGTTCCCGCGCTGGCCGCTGCTGGAGGGCGCGTTGTTCAATGTGTCGTCATTCGGCGCCTCTGCGGTGCCGGCCAACCCGCCCCTGGCGACGGATGCGCTGCTCTACAACATTGGTGCGGCACACGCTCAGTACTTTGCCACGCAAAACCCCGCACTCGATGCGTTGACCTATGACCCTGCTGCCTACAAAACGCGCCTGCAGGCGCTGGGCAACATCACCGATGTGACCGCCGTGAGCCTGGCCGCCTTTCGCGCCAGGGGCGGCAAACTCATATTGACGCACGGCACGGCCGACGACTTCATCAGCCCGCACAACACCGAGAACTACTACCAGCGTCAAGTGGCGGCGTTTGGTCAGACGGCGGTGGATGGTTTTGTGCGCTTTTATGCCATCCCCGGCTACGGCCATGGCTTTGGTCCGTACAACCTGGGCTACGACGGGCTGAGTGTGTTGCACAGTTGGGTGGAGAGCGGTACCGCGCCCGAAGTGATTGCCTCTGTGGACAACAACACCGGCGCCAACCGTAGCCGCCCCATGTGCCGTTGGCCTGCACGGCTGATCTTCACAGGCGCGGCGGGGGCCTCGCTGAACGACGCGGCCAACTTCAGCTGCCAAACCTCGTAGTGCTTTAACCGGGTGGCGCTCCACCCAGCCGCATGGCGGTGTAATCTGCCGCCATGGACTCGCTGATCTCCGCCTCCGCCCGCGCACTGGCCGCCGGTGACGCGCTGGGTGCACTCAAACGCGTGGCCCTGCGCGACGACCCACCTGCGCTGGCCTTGCGCGGCATTGCCATGGCGCAACTGGGCGAGCACAGCCGCGCGCGCGAGCTGTTGCGCCGTGCCGCACGTGGCTTTGGCGCACATGAAGCCGTGGCCCGCGCGCGCTGCGTGGTGGCCGAGGCGGAGGTGGCGTTCGCCATGCGTGATCTGGGCGGCCTGCCGCTTTCTCCCCGTGCCCTGCTGGCGGCTGCGGCCACGCTGGAAGCCCATGCCGATCAGGCCAACGCACTGCTGGCGCGGCTGGTGGCCGCGCGTTGGTGGTTGTTGCTCGGGCGCTTGGACCAGGCTTCTCGAACCCTGGCCGGTGTGGACAGCACACGCCTGCCTGCGGCCTTTGCCGCTGTCGGTGCCACGGCCGAACTCACCATCGCCGAGCTTGCGCTGCGCGGCCTGCAACTGGCCTCGGCCCGCGCGGCATTGGCCCGGGCCGAGGTGGCGGCGCAAACTGCTCGTATCCCGGCCTTGCTGGCCGAAGTGGCCGAGGCATCGGCGCTGCTGCAGCGGCCCGCCGCACGCCGCTTGTCGGCGCAGGGTGAACAAAGCTTGTCGCTGGACGATGTCGCCGCGCTGCGCGCTGCCGATGTGTTGGTGGTCGATGCCTGCCAGCGCGAGCTAAGTGCCGGTGCTGCCCGGCTGGCGCTGGCGCGTAGGCCCGTGTTGTGGAACCTGGCGCGGGCGCTGGCCCAAGCCTGGCCCGGTGATGTGCACCGTGACGCGCTGATCGCCAAGGCCTTTCGCACGCGCCGCCCGGACGAAACCCACCGTGCACGTCTGCGTGTGGAGATGGGGCGGTTGCGGGCGCTGCTGCGTGGCCTGGCGCAGATCGAGGCCACGCCGCGGGGTTTTGTCCTGCGGCCGCTGGCTGAACGCCAACTGGTGTTGCTGGCGCCACCGGTGGAGGGTGATGATGCCGCGTTGGTGGCGCTGCTGTCCGACGGCGCGGCCTGGCCGACTTCGGCCCTGGCCTTGGCGCTGGGGGCGAGTCAGCGCACGGTGCAACGTGCGCTGATCGATCTGGAGGCCGAGGGGCGCGTGCGTTCGCTGGGCCTGGC
Organism: Variovorax sp. HJSM1_2; assembly: GCF_049316285.1. Taxonomy (NCBI): domain Bacteria; kingdom Pseudomonadati; phylum Pseudomonadota; class Betaproteobacteria; order Burkholderiales; family Comamonadaceae; genus Variovorax; species Variovorax sp. HJSM1_2. The sequence continues at coordinate 7,482 of NZ_JBMOXA010000055.1, forward strand.
GCGGGCACGCCGCTGGCTGGCGCCGCCGCTGGTGGAATTCACGACGATCTTGTTACTCCCCGCAGCGCTGCCGTTTCCCTAAAGTGGATTCACCGCGCCACTTTCAGGCGTGTCACAAGGAGCCTTTCATGACCAGTCAGACTGTAGAAAGAACGCAAACCCAAGCCACGGTACAGGGCGCACAAATCGTGCGCGAGTACGGTCCCTTCGACGGCGCCGACCGCATCCACGGTGTGACCCACGACGGCCAGCGCGTGTGGGCCGCCACGGGCGCCAAGCTGGTGGGCTTCGACCCCGCCAGCGGCGAGACCACACACACGCTGGACGTGGCCTGCGACGCCGGCACGGCCTTTGATGGCAAACACCTTTACCAAATTGCCGAAACCCGTATCCACAAGATAGACCCTGCCACCGGCCAAGTGCTGGCGTCGATTCCTGCGCCCGGCAGCGGCTCGGACTCGGGGCTCACCTGGGCCGAAGGCAGCCTGTGGGTGGGCCAATACCGCGACCGCCGCATCCACCAGATCAACCCTGCCACCGGCGCCATCATCCGCACCATTGAGTCGAACCGCTTTGTCACCGGTGTCACCTGGGTCGATGGTGAGTTGTGGCACGGCACCTGGGAGGCCGATGAAAGCGAACTGCGCCGTATCGATCCGCGCAGCGGCGCGGTGCTGGCGCGGCTGGAAATGCCGGCCGGCGTGGGCGTCAGCGGGCTGGAGTCCGATGGTGCCGATCTGTTCTATTGTGGTGGCGGGCCCAGTGGCAAAGTGCGCGCGGTACGGCGTCCCAAAGCCGTCAAGGCTTAGGGCTGGGCTGAACCAGCGGCGCTTTCGGCGGCAAGTTTCCTGGCCCGGTGGGTAGGGGATGGTCGGGCGGCGGGCGTGGGGCTCACGCGGGTTGCTTGCCGCCGCCTGAGCCGAAGCGGTTGCCGCCGGCTTTCTTGCAAGCGTACATGGCCTGATCGGCGTGGTTGAGCAAACCCTTGGCATCCTGGCTGTGCAGCGGAAACAGCGCCATGCCGATGCTGGGGTGGATCTGCACGCTGGTCCCGGCCAGGTCAAAGGGTTTGGTAAAGGCCGCCAGAATCTTTTCGGCCACGGTGTCGGTGCTGGTGAGGCTGACCGGGTGCTGGCCACTTTCCAGCAGCAGCACAAATTCGTCGCCCCCTAGCCGTGCCACCGTGTCCGAGGCGCGCACACATGCGCTGAGCCGCGCCGCCACGCCTTGCAGCAGCAGATCACCGGCGGCATGGCCCAGGCTGTCGTTCACGCTTTTGAAGCGATCCAGGTCCAGGAACAGCAGCGCCAGGGTGTGGTGTTCGCGTGTGGCACGGGACAGCGCGGATTTGAGGCGGTCATGGAACAACTGGCGGTTGGGCAACTGGGTGAGCTGGTCGTATTGCGCCATCTGCTGCAAGCGCTGGTTGATGCGGTTGCGCTCTATGGCGGTGGCCACCTGGGTCGAGACGAACTGCAGCAGTTCCTGGTCTTTTTCGGTGTAGCCCGCGTGCCCGTCATGGGCCTGGAGTACCAACGCCCCCAGCGTGCCCTGTTGCCCTTGCAGCGGCACACCCAGCCAATAGGGCGCCACATGCAGTTGCTGTTGCGCGGCCGCCTGCAGGTGCGGCGCCATCACACTGGCTGTGCTCGGTGTGAGCCGCAAGGTGCGGCCATGGCGAACCACTTCGGCGCACAGGCTGTCCTCCCCAACCGCCAGAGCCGCATGCGGCATGGGCTGAGGCTGATCGGCGTGGTAGGCACATTGCAGCTCTTGTGTCTGTGCATCCAGCAAAGCCACCGAGAAATGCGCGGCGGGCAATAAACCGCCAATGATGCTGTGGATGCGTTCGAACAGCGCCACCAAGTCATGGGCCGCGTAGGCCGCTTCAGAGATGGCGTACACAGCAGCCTGCAGCGCCTCGGTACGTTTGCGCTCCGTCACGTCACGCGCCACGGCCACACGCATGCCGTCGCTCGCAGACCAGCGTGCCGACCACATGATGTGCGCCACGGCGCCGTCCTTGCGCAGATAACGGTTCTCGAAGTGCAGTTGGTATTGGCCCGCCATGATGTCGGCCACGACCGCCAAGGTGCGCGCGCGGTCATCGGGATGCACCAGTTCAATCATGCGCCGGCCAATCACTTCCTGGGGGGTGTAGCCAAAAATCCTCTCGAACGCAGCGCTGACGAAGATGTAGCGTCCCTCGGCGTCGACCACACACACGGCATCGACCAGCAGGTCCAGAACATTGACCGAAGTCGCGGGAGGAGTGAGGTTCATGCGGGGAAAAAATAACGCCTAACCCCCCAAGCGTAACAGTCGGCGCCCGCGTGGCAGCCTGTACCGCATCCACCAGCGGGTCAGATTCAGCGTTTGCTCTTCTCTGCGGTCCATGACCTGCCCAAATGGTTGCCCAACGCCGGATCCGATCTGAAAGCAGCAGAACACACCTATAAAAACAAGGAAAAAGCCCTCATCTTTAAAATGGTTTC
>NZ_JBMOXA010000056.1:0-3532 GCF_049316285.1 Variovorax sp. HJSM1_2
CAACTCATCCCGATTGCACCTCAACGCGGCACCCAGGAAACCGTCAGCACGTTCTGCGTGGCCGGGAATTTGCTTCACTTGTCATACAAGTAGAAACGTGTCTACGATCTAAGGGATAGACTGACACGTTGATGGACTGCCATTACGGTCTATTCTGCTTGCATTTTCCGCGCCCAGTCTTAGTCACACGATACGAGAACGCCATGAAGATCATCGACTCCATCGTCACCCAAGCCGCCGGCATTGCCGCCGTGCGCCGTGACATCCACGCCCACCCCGAACTGTGTTTTGAAGAGGTCCGCACCGCCGATGTGGTGGCGGCCAAGCTCACCGAGTGGGGCATTCCCATCCACCGGGGCCTGGGCACCACCGGGGTAGTCGGCATCATCAAAAACGGCAGCTCCAACCGGGCCGTAGGCCTGCGTGCCGACATGGACGCGCTGCCGCTGCAAGAGTTCAACACCTTTGCACACGCCAGCAAACACGAAGGCAAGATGCACGCCTGCGGCCATGACGGTCACACCGCCATGCTGCTTGCCGCAGCGCAGCATTTGGCCAAGAACCGCAACTTCGACGGCACCGTCTACCTGATCTTCCAGCCCGCAGAAGAGGGCGGCGGCGGCGCACGCGAGATGATCAAGGAAGGCCTGTTCGAGCAGTTCCCCATGGAGGCCGTGTTTGGCATGCACAACTGGCCCGGCTACCAAGTAGGCCAGTTTGCCGTGAGCCCCGGCCCGGTGATGGCCTCGAGCAACGAGTTCAAGATCACCATTCACGGCAAGGGCAGCCATGCTGCACTGCCGCACAACGGCATAGACCCCGTGCCCGTGGCCTGCCAGATCGTGCAGGGTTTTCAAACCATCATCAGCCGCAACAAGAAGCCGGTGGATGCGGGCGTGATCTCGGTCACCATGATCCATGCCGGTGCGGCCACCAACGTGGTGCCTGACAGCTGCGAAATGCAGGGCACGGTGCGCACCTTCTCGCTCGAAGTGCTGGACATGATAGAGCAGCGCATGCAACTGGTGGCCGAGAACATTGCCACCGCCTTTGGCGCGCACTGCGAGTTCTCTTTCCGCCGCAACTACCCGCCCACCGTGAACCACCCGAACGAGGCCGAGTTTGCGCGCCGCGTGATGGCCGAGATCGTGGGCGAGGCCAACGTGTTGCCGCAAGAGCCCACCATGGGTGCTGAAGACTTTGCCTTCATGCTGCAAGAAAAACCCGGCGCCTACTGCTTCATTGCCAACGGCGACGGCGCACACCGCGAAATGGGCCACGGCGCCGGCCCGTGCACGCTGCACAACCCGAGCTACGACTTCAACGACGACCTGATCCCGCTGGGCGCGACCTACTGGGTGCGCCTGGCCGAGCAGTGGCTGGGTCGGGCCGATACATGATTGGCGTGCCTGAAGCGTTTTCGTCCAGCTACGCGCTGGCGCGGATCCGCTTCATCGAAGCTGCGTCCAACGCGCGGCTGCTGGTGGCCTCGTACAAGCTGGCAGAGACCGGGCGCGAGGGTGAGCAGCTCGCCATGGACGTGGCGCTCGACAGCCCTAGCGATGCCAATGACGCCGAGCGGCTGCTCATCGTCAGCAGCGGCTGCCATGGTGTGGAAGGCTTTTGCGGAAGCGGCGTGCAAACCTTTGCGCTGCACGACGAGGAGTGGCGCGAGAAGGCCCGCGCACAGGGCGTGGCGGTGCTGTATGTGCACGCGCTCAACCCCTACGGCTTTTCACATCTGCGCCGGGTCACCCAGGAAAACGTTGACCTGAACCGCAACTTCCACGACTTCGCGCAGCCGTTGCCGGAAAATCCGGCCTACGCCGCGCTGCAGCCGCTGCTGCTGCCAGCCGAGTGGCCGCCAAGCTCGGCCAACTACAAGGCCATAGATTCGTACGTGGTCACCCATGGGCAAAACGCCTTTCAAGCGGCCGTCTCGCAGGGCCAGCATGCATTTGCCGACGGCATGTTTTTCGGCGGCACCGCGCCCACCTGGAGCAACACCACCTGGCGCGACGTGCTGCGCCGCTACGCCCAGCGCGCACGGCGCATCGCCTGGATCGACCTACACACAGGGCTGGGGCCCAACGGCATTGGCGAGCGCATTTTTGCCGGTCGTGACGATCAGGCGGGTGTGCAGCGTGCGCGCGCCTGGTGGGGCGAAAAACAGGTCACATCGATCTACGACGGCTCGTCTTCTTCGGCGCTGCTGACCGGCTTGATGTTCAACTCGCTGGTCGAGGAATGTGCCCAGGCCGAGTACACCGGCATCGCGCTGGAGTTCGGCACCTTGCCGCTGCTGGAAGTGATGCAGGCTTTGCGTGCCGACCACTGGCTGCACCAGCACCCCGAAGCGCCCGCCGAACTCGCAGCGGAAATCAAAACCCAGCTGCTGCAAGCCTTCTACTGCGACAACGATGCCTGGAAGGGCCAGGTCATCAGCCAGGCACGGCAGGCCATGTTCCAGGCGGTGGACGGGTTGAGCCGCTAAGCCGTCTACGTGTTGCGATGCAGCGCAGCGTTCCATGCCTGGAACGCTGCGAACCACCGGCGCCTCTTCCGCCAGGGCTCATCACCACCATATAAATGGCTTGCAGCACATGGCGTGTTGCCGACCGCAAATGGAGCCCATGATGGACCGCACCCCCACCCCAAATACCCCCAACCTTCGTCCAGCCGAGACCGTGCTGCACCCGCGCAGCGTCGAGCGCCTGGTGGCGGGCACACCCACGTCGGACGGCGCAGGTGTCAAGCTCACGCGGGTGTTGACGCAGCCGCTGCAGTACCGGCTGGACCCGTTTCTGATGCTGGACGCCTTTGGCACCGACAACCCCGACGACTACATTGCCGGCTTCCCCAACCACCCACACCGGGGCTTCGAAACCATCACCTACATGCTGGCCGGGCGTCTGCGCCATCGCGACAGCGCCGGTAACGAGGGCCTGCTGCAAAGCGGCGGTGTGCAATGGATGACCGCTGGCCGTGGCGTGGTGCACTCCGAGTTGCCCGAGCAGGCCGACGGTGTGATGGAAGGTTTTCAGTTGTGGCTGAACCTGCCCGCCAGCGAGAAGATGCGCGAGCCTTGGTACCGTGACATTCCGGCCGAAGAACTGCCCAGCTTCCAAACGGCGGGTGGTGTCAGCGTGCGCGTGATCGCGGGCAGCAGCCATGGCGTGTATGGCCGCGTCGACCGCCCCGCCACCGCGCCGCTGTACCTGGACGTGACGCTGCCCGCTGGCGCGAGCCTGGCCCAGCCTCTGCCGGCAGGGCACAACGCGTTTGTCTACGTCTACCGGGGCGAAGCGAAGATTGGCGATACGCTGGTGCCTCGCCAACGCATGGCGATTTTGCGCAACCAGCCCGCGCGTGGTGCCGCTGGCGCAAGCTTCGACGGCGTGCTGCTCGAAGCGGACGCCGCGGCCACCGAGCCGACCCGGCTGCTGCTCATCGCCGGCCAGCCCCTGAAAGAAAGCATCGTGCAATACGGCCCGTTTGTGATGAACAGTAATGCCGAGATCTTCCAGGCCGT
>NZ_JBMOXA010000057.1:0-3371 GCF_049316285.1 Variovorax sp. HJSM1_2
TTTTTTGAATGCGTCAACTTGGCATAACACCCTGATCTGACGATCAAAGTTATAGGGTCAAGCCGCACGAGCAATTAGTATCGGTTAGCTTAACGCATTACTGCGCTTCCACACCCGACCTATCAACGTCCTGGTCTTGAACGACTCTTTAGGGGGCTCAAGGCCCCGGCAGATCTCATCTTGAAACGAGTTTCCCGCTTAGATGCTTTCAGCGGTTATCTCTTCCACACTTAGCTACTCGGCAATGCCACTGGCGTGACAACCGATACACCAGAGGTGTGTCCACTCCGGTCCTCTCGTACTAGGAGCAGGCTTCCTCAAATCTGCAGCGCCCACGGAAGATAGGGACCAAACTGTCTCACGACGTTTTAAACCCAGCTCACGTACCTCTTTAAATGGCGAACAGCCATACCCTTGGGACCGGCTACAGCCCCAGGATGAGATGAGCCGACATCGAGGTGCCAAACACCGCCGTCGATATGAACTCTTGGGCGGTATCAGCCTGTTATCCCCAGAGTACCTTTTATCCGTTGAGCGATGGCCCTTCCATACAGAACCACCGGATCACTATGTCCTGCTTTCGCATCTGCTCGACTTGTCAGTCTCGCAGTTAAGCACGCTTATGCCATTGCACTATCGTCACGATGTCCGACCGTAACTAGCGTACCTTCGAACTCCTCCGTTACGCTTTGGGAGGAGACCGCCCCAGTCAAACTGCCTACCATGCACTGTCCCCGATCCAGATAATGGACCTAGGTTAGAACCTCAAACACACCAGGGTGGTATTTCAACGTTGGCTCCATGTGATCTAGCGACCACACTTCAAAGCCTCCCACCTATCCTACACAGATCTGTTCAAAGTCCAATACAAAGCTACAGTAAAGGTTCATGGGGTCTTTCCGTCTTTCCGCGGGGAGATTGCATCATCACAAACATTTCAACTTCGCTGAGTCTCAGGAGGAGACAGTGTGGCCATCGTTACGCCATTCGTGCAGGTCGGAACTTACCCGACAAGGAATTTCGCTACCTTAGGACCGTTATAGTTACGGCCGCCGTTTACTGGGACTTCAATCAAGAGCTTGCACCCCATCATTTAATCTTCCAGCACCGGGCAGGCGTCACACCCTATACGTCCACTTTCGTGTTTGCAGAGTGCTGTGTTTTTAATAAACAGTCGCAGCCACCGATTTTTTGCAACCTCATTGGGCTCCATCCGCGAGGGACTTCACCTACTAAAGGCACACCTTCTTCCGAAGTTACGGTGTCAATTTGCCGAGTTCCTTCTCCTGAGTTCTCTCAAGCGCCTTAGAATACTCATCTCGCGCACCAGTGTCGGTTTGCGGTACGGTCGTGTGTAGCTGAAGCTTAGTGGCTTTTCCTGGAAGCAGGGTATCACTCACTTCGGCTGCAAGCAGCCTCGTTATCACCCCTCATCTAAGCCCGGCGGATTTGCCTACCAGGCATGACTACAGGCTTGAACCAACATATCCAACAGTTGGCTGAGCTAACCTTCTCCGTCCCCACATCGCACTACACATCGGTACAGGAATATTGACCTGTTTCCCATCAACTACGCATCTCTGCCTCGCCTTAGGGGCCGACTCACTCTACGCCGATGAACGTTGCGTAGAAAACCTTGCGCTTACGGCGAGGGGGCTTTTCACCCCCTTTAACGCTACTCATGTCAGCATTCGCACTTCTGATACCTCCAGCACGCTTTACAACGCACCTTCACAGGCTTACAGAACGCTCTCCTACCACTTGCAATAAATTGCAAATCCGCAGCTTCGGTAACTGGCTTAGCCCCGTTACATCTTCCGCGCAGGACGACTCGATCAGTGAGCTATTACGCTTTCTTTAAATGATGGCTGCTTCTAAGCCAACATCCTGACTGTTTTAGCCTTCCCACTTCGTTTCCCACTTAGCCAATTTTAGGGACCTTAGCTGGCGGTCTGGGTTGTTTCCCTCTTGAGTCCGGACGTTAGCACCCGGTGCTCTGTCTCCCAAGCTGTACTCGTCGGTATTCGGAGTTTGCATTGGTTTGGTAAGTCGCCATGACCCCCTAGCCAAAACAGTGCTCTACCCCCGACGGTAATACTTGAGGCACTACCTAAATAGTTTTCGGAGAGAACCAGCTATTTCCAAGTTTGTTTAGCCTTTCACCCCTATCCACAGCTCATCCGCTAGTTTTGCAACACTAGTCGGTTCGGACCTCCAGTACCTGTTACGGCACCTTCATCCTGGCCATGGATAGCTCACTTGGTTTCGGGTCTACACCCAGCGACTAAGACGCCCTGTTCGGACTCGGTTTCCCTACGCCTTCCCTATTCGGTTAAGCTTGCCACTGAATGTAAGTCGCTGACCCATTATACAAAAGGTACGCAGTCACCCTTGCGGGCTCCTACTTTTTGTAAGCATGCGGTTTCAGGATCTATTTCACTCCCCTCCCGGGGTTCTTTTCGCCTTTCCCTCACGGTACTAGTTCACTATCGGTCAATGATGAGTATTTAGCCTTGGAGGATGGTCCCCCCATATTCAGACAGGATTTCTCGTGTCCCGCCCTACTTTTCGTTAACTTAGTACCACACGTCTCTTTTCATATACGGGACTATCACCCACTATGGTCGGCCTTTCCAAACCGTTCTATTAAGAGTCGCGCTATCACTAACAGGCTTTTCCGATTTCGCTCGCCACTACTTTCGGAATCTCGGTTGATGTCTTTTCCTCGAGCTACTGAGATGTTTCAGTTCACCCGGTTCGCCTCGCATGACTATGTATTCATCATGCGATACCCCTAAGGGTGGGTTTCCCCATTCAGAAATCTCCGGATCAAAGCTAATTTGCCAGCTCCCCGAAGCTTATCGCAGGCTATCACGTCTTTCGTCGCCTATCATTGCCAAGGCATCCACCACATGCTCTTATTCACTTGACCCTATAACTTTGACGTTTCTCTCGAAACCTAAGTCATCTTCAAGGAATATTGTTTGGTCTTTCACCAAACGCGTTATGCCGTAATAAGCTTTCGCTTATTTGTTTAAATATTTAGACCAAAGTCTGAATATTCGTTTTGACGCAATCAAAAATTTGTCGCTGGTGGCACGGTCTGCACTAAACCTTTACGAATGTGCAGTTTCCACCAGCAACGCTGATTAAACTCTATGAATTTTTAATGAACAGCCGATTGATCAAGAGATCTTGATCAACAACAAAACAGCCTTTCGCAAAGCTGCTTTGGTGTTGACTTCTAAGTTTGTTGGTGGAGGTGACAGGACTCGAACCCGCTACCTATTGCTTGCAAAGCAACCGCTCTACCAGGTGAGCTACACCCCCAAGAAACCCTTTGCCATTGGAGGATTGGTGGGTCTGGTTGG
>NZ_JBMOXA010000058.1:0-2876 GCF_049316285.1 Variovorax sp. HJSM1_2
TGGACAAGGTGCCGGCCTTTTTGTACGAGCCGCCCAAGCGCCGCCTGCATGCCGTGGGCGACGTGCTGCGCCATATGCCGCTGCCTGGCGCCGAGACGGCGGGGCCGATGCACCGCATCCCCGCGCTGCAGTGGAAAACCTGGGTGCGGCTGGCTTTTGTGGAAGCAGGCAGCGACTGGCGCAGCCTGAACAAGCTGGCTGTGGAGGATGGCCAGCTGCGCGACTACCTGCTGGTACCCGACTTTCACCACGGACACATGGGCGTGAACCGATGGGATGAGGCCATGGGCGTGGTGGCGGGCAAGAGCCTGACGAACAACGGCAAGTTCAGCGTGGCGGATCCACGTTTTGAGCAGTCGACCAAGTGGAGCGATGGCCAAGCCTTGGGTGTGCGCAAATGGGGCGACAGCACCGGCACGGTGGCGGGCCAAACCGGGCCGCTACAGGGCGCCTACAGCGTGGCAGACATTCGCCACCAGGGCGCGCCCAAACACTCCAACGAGTTCCGCATCGTGGGTTGGGACAAGGCTGCCATGGCGGTGACCAGTGCCCACGGTTCTGGCCAGTCGGTGGCCGACCCGCGCCGCGATGGGCCGAGCTTTGCCAAGTACGGCGTGACGCGCTACGACGAGCCCGCCGGCACGGTGATCGCTGGCAGCACCACCGGCCAGGGCGCATTTGCCGTGGCCGATGTGCGGCCCAACCTGCAGCGCGAAAAGGGCGATGCCTACCTGACCGGCGGGCACTACGGCGTGCTGCCCTGGGCTGCGGCGAGTGGTGCGGTGAGCGCCTCGGCCTGCCACGACAACGGTCCCTGGAGCCTGGCAGATCCCCGGCCCGCTGCAGCTTGCACGGAATCGCAAACCGCCATGCCGTCACCCAGCGACAAGCTGGTGTGCCGCATTCACGCGCTCGACGGCACCTGGCACCGGCCTTTCACCACGCTGGAGCTTGCCGCGCTGCAGAGCCTGATTGACCCGGAAGAGTGGTTTTCAGCCGATGGCCCCGGCGGCCGTGGAGAGACCTTTGTGCTGGACGGCAACAGCGACCAGCGTTGGCGCGAGGGCATCGGCAATGCAGTGCCACGCAAGGCGGCCAAAGCCATTGGTACGGTGATGGGCCAGACCATTTTGCTGGCCCGCGCCGGCGAAACGTTCCTACTCAGCGCGCAGCCGGTGTGGGTGCAGCCGGTGGCGGTGGCGTTGAGCGTTCAGGGTGAAAAACATGCGGAGCAATAGTTCCATCCGCCGGTGCCCCAACCGGGAGAACACAAGGACGGCCGCCCCGCGCCTCGATTGCCAAACAGATCTTGCGGTTGCGTGTGTCCAATTCTTCGATGTAGCTTTCACAAGCAACGAGGAGATTCGCTTTTGCATCCATCCTAATGACGTGCGGCGCAACCCCCTGATTGATCAAGAAGGGCAGATGTCGGGTGATTGTGTCGCCATAGATCGACGCCCCGATGTACTCGTAGTCATCCAAGCGTGTCGTATCAAGACGCGTGAGTGCGTTTGCCAATGCGGCCAACTCGGCTATCGCCATTTGTCTCTCAAGTGGGCTGAGCCCTGTCCCAACCGATTCAATTTGGTGAAGCTTGTAGGCCACCGAGCGGATGCCATAAAGCAATTGAAAGAGAGCTTCTATCGACCTGGTGACCTCGTCGTGTTCGTCGCGTTTCTTCTGTTCAGACTGAAGAGTATGGGCTTTTTGAACGCTGTGGACAGCCACATAAATGGCGATAACCGAACCGATGGCTTGCACCCAAGCGGGGGCCGAGTTTTCGAGAAAGGTGCGGTAGGCAAGCGCCCCGGCAAAGTACACGTAACCGCAGGAGAAAAGCACACAAAAGCCAACGGTTGCTGCGACGACTTGATCAATGAAACGCCAGTCTTTCTTCATACTTATTTCTCTCCTTTGAGGCGTGCAGTATGAGCCATTCCTGCGCCGCCACTGACTGCCAGCACCAGGTGCCCCAACGTCTGCTGATGTGTGTGGACCACTGGCGCATGGTGCCGGCGCCGCTGCGCCTCGAGGTCTTTGCCACCCTGGGCAAATGGAAGCGCGTGCAGCGTAACCCTGAGCTGGCCCTGCCAGCCGTCAAGGCGTACCGCGAAGCGGTGGCCGCAGCCGTTGCCGCTGTGGCCGCCAAACAAATTAACAAGCGTGCAGCGCGTGCCGCGAGTTCTGGCGATTTGTTCGACCAGAGCCCGCTGGCCGGGCCAGCACAGCACCCAAAAGAAGAGCATGGCAACACAACAAAACAACCGCAGCTGCGGCGGTAGCGCGGGCGGCACCACGGCTTTGGGCCGTGCGGCCGACGAGCTGAAGAAGAGGGTGGACTGCGCCGACCTGGCGCTGCGTCTGGGCATGAAGCGCGAGGGGAGCAGCGCTAAGGCGAACTTTGTGAACCCGCAGGACGTAGGGCGGCCGGCAACCCTGGCCTGCTACCCAGCGGTGGGCACCAAGGGCAGCACGTGGTTTGACCACCGGCACCAGCTGCCGGGTGGCCCGATTGACCTGTACATGCTGTTTACCGGCGCCGACTTTGTGCATGCGGTGAAGGAACTGGCCAGCATGTATGGCGTGACGATAGGGCGGGATGACCAGCCGGCTGTGAAGGTGGAGGAAACCATTGCCGAGTTCATCGCCAAGAACTGCCTGAAGGACGCGCGTAGCGACGAGTGGAAGGGCCAGCTGGTGGACTACCTGACGGGCCGGGGCATCAAGCTTGCGGTGATTGACGAGGCCCTGGAGAAGAAGGCGCTGGGCTTCAACACCTGGAACAGCCCCAAGGTGCCGAAGGGCGAGCCGCTGTGGGGCGGTCCGGCCGTGGCGTTCATCGTGCGGGCGCAGCGCTCTGGCCAGGTGGTGGCGGT
>NZ_JBMOXA010000059.1:0-2655 GCF_049316285.1 Variovorax sp. HJSM1_2
GGCGGCCCGCTGAACCAGGCCGGCACGCTGCGCGGCCGCTTGATTGGCGCCTGGCAAGACAACGACTCGTTTGTCGACCGCCTGCACGAAAAGAAGGAAGTGCTTGCAGGCATTGTCGAGGCCGATGTGGCGTCGGGCACCCTGCTGAGCGCCGGCTTCAGCCTGCAAAACCATGACTCCACGGGCCTGGCACGCTCCGGCCTGCCGCTGTTTAATGCCGATGGCTCACTGGCGAGTTGGGCGCGCGAAAAGTCTGCGGCCGCCAACTGGGCCTACACCACACGGCACAACCAGTCGGTGTTCGCCTCGGTAGATCAGCGCTTGGCGAACGACTGGAACGGCAAGCTGGTGTTCACACACAGCCGCCACCAGTACGATGAAATGCTGGGCTACGCGGCCAACGGTTACGCCGACCCGGCCACGGGTGCAGGCATTGGCCTGTGGTCCACGCGTTTTGCGGGCAACCCCACGCAAGACAGCGTAGACGCCACACTCGGCGGGCCATTCACCGCGTTTGGCCGGCGCCACGACCTGGCCTTCGGCCTGACGACCTCGCGCACCAAGAGTGATGAGGCCAGCTACGGCCGTTGGTTCTTCGACGGCTGGGATGGTTCTATCGCCAACATCTATACCTGGGATGGCAACACCCCGTCTGCGCCGCCCAACCCGCAGCAAGGCCATTCGCTCAGCACCGAACGCACACACAGCGGCTTTGCCAGCCTGCGCCTGAAGCCCAGCGATGCGCTGTCGGTGTTGGCCGGTGCACGCGCCACACGCTGGACTTACGACATCAACAGCTTTGATCTCACCGGCGCCAACACCAGCAGCGACAGCCGCAGTGCCGACAAAATCACGCCTTATGCCGCGCTGGTGGTGGACCTGGACAAACGCTGGTCGGTCTATGCCAGCTACACCACGGTGTTCAAGCCGCAGAGCTACGCCAAGGATGAGACGGGGCAATTGATCGCGCCCGAAGAGGGCAAGGGTTTTGAGATCGGCACCAAGGCCGCGCTGCTGGACGAGCAGCTCAACTTCAGCGCCGCCATCTACCAGACCAAGCTCGACAACGTCGCCGAGTGGGTGCGTGACGACATTTACCGTGCTATCCAGGGTGTGAAAACCAAGGGCTTTGAGTTTGAACTCTCGGGTGCGCTGGCGCGCAACTGGCAGGCGTCAGTCGGCTTCTCGCGCAATCTCTCGCGCGATGGCAACGACCAGCCGGTCAACACCGATGTGCCCAAGAACAACCTCAAGCTCTACACCACCTACAAATTGCCCGATGTGGGTGGCGGTCTGACGCTTGGCGGCGGTGTGCGTTGGCAGAACCTGACCTATTCTGACGGCCGTGGCCCGAACGGCGAACGCTTCGAACAAGGCGCCTATGCCGTGGCCGATGTGATGCTGCGCTACGCCTTCAACCGCAACGTCGAGGCTACGCTGAACATCAACAACCTGTTCGACCGCCACTACTACACCAGCGCAACTTCGGCCTATTCGGGTGCGCCGCGCAATGTGATGGCCGGTTTGCGCTGGAAGATCTGACGGGGCTTGAGGCGGCGCAGGGCCGAGGAAATGGCCCTTTTTTGGGTTTCGTTGGTCATAGGAGATAAGGGCGCCAAAAAACTTTGAGCGCCTGTTTTCCCAAAACCACCATGAAATCAATCTCCTCATCCTCGGACCACGGCTGGCGGCTGCTTTCGCGCAGCGCCGCTGCCGTGCTGGGCGGCTACGCCTTGGCCAGCGCCGCCGGCATCTTTCTGGCGGGCGTGTTGCCGCAGAGCCGTGGCGAGGCGGCGCTGGTCGGTGTGCAATTGAGCTTTGCGATCTACACCTGCGCCGTGATCTGGGTGTTTGCCGTGGCCGACCTGCGCCGCGTGTGGCTGGGCTTGCTGGGCACCAGCGCGCTGCTGGCGGGTGTGGGCTGGTGGCTGCTGAAAGGTGGTGTATGAGCAAGACCTCCAGAGTTTCCCAAAGCGAGAGCGGCTTTCGCCAATCTATGGCCTGGTTGCACACCTGGTGTGGCCTGTGGTTTTCGTGGCTGCTGTATGCCGTGTTCCTGACCGGCACGCTGGCCGTGTTCGACGAACCCATCACCCACTGGATGGGCCCCGAGCATGCGTTGGAAGAGGCCGCCGCCGAGCAAGCCCAAGCCCATGCAGCGCCCGTGAGCAACCGCGCGCAACGCCTGGCCTTTGGCATGGCCTATATGGCGCAGCACCACGCCACGGCCGACATGTGGGAGCTGTGGCCCATCAACCGTGGCCAGGACAATGGCCTCACGGCCTACTGGTTCGACAAGTCCGGTGGTTACGCCGCGATGGAACTGGACCCCTTGACCGGTGCACCGCTGCCGCCAAGCCCGGCGCCACCGCTGCGCGGCACCCAGGGCGGCCATCATTTTGTCGACTTTCACTACGAGTTGCATGCGGGCAAGATCGGCCTGTGGATTGTTGGTGTGACGGCCATGGCCATGCTGGTGGCGCTGGTGTCGGGTGTGGTCACCCACAAGCGCATCTTCAAGGATTTCTTCACCTTCCGGCCGAAGAAGGGCCAACGCTCCTGGCTGGACGCACACAACGCCGTGGCCGTGCTCACGCTGCCGTTTCTGTTCATGATCGCCTACACCGGCCTGGCGATCTCCGGCCGCAGCTTTGT
>NZ_JBMOXA010000060.1:0-2463 GCF_049316285.1 Variovorax sp. HJSM1_2
AACCCGCCACCGATCACGTTGAAGAACGAGCGGTTCATGGCCTTGCACATGATGTAGCTCAGGATGGCACCGGAGCTGCCCACCAAACTACCCGCAATGATCAGCATGCTGTTGTTCAGGCTGAAGCCAATGCCGGCCGCCGCCCAGCCCGAGTAGCTGTTGAGCATGGACACCACCACCGGCATGTCGGCGCCGCCAATCGGGATGATGAGCAAGACACCCAGCGCAAAACCCAGGGCGATCACCAGCACGATATCCATCCAGCTTTGGCTGTGCCAGAAACCGAAGATGAAGAAGGCTGCCGCCAGGCCGAGCACGAGGTTCAGCTTGTGCTGGCCAGGGAAGCTCACCGGTGTGCCCTGGAACAGGCGGAACTTGTATTTGCCGCTGAGTTTGCCAAAGGCAATGACCGAGCCGCTGAAGGTCACGGCACCGATGAAGGCGCCCAGGGCCAGTTCAATCCGGTTGCCGCCGGGAATGGCTTCGCCCTTGGTCGCAATCGCAAACGCCCAGGGTTCGGCCACGGCGGCCACGGCAATGAACACCGCCGCCAGGCCAATCATGCTGTGCATGAAGGCCACCAGTTCGGGCATCTTGGTCATCTCGACCCGTTTGGCCATGAGGGCGCCGGCCGTGCCACCGACCAGCAGGGCCACGACCACGTAGACCAGGCCTTCGACCGGGTTGCGCTGCAGGGCCGTGGCGTGGGTGTAAATCAGGCCCACGGTGGTCAGCGTGGCAATCGCCATGCCACTCATGCCAAACAGGTTGCCACGGATCGAGGTCGTGGGGTGGCTCAGGCCTTTCAGCGCCTGGATGAAACAAACGCTGGCGATCAGGTACAGCAGGGTCACAAGGTTCATGGACATTATTGGTTCTCCCCCAGGCTTGCCACTGCGTGTGCTTCGCGCACCCCCAACAGGGGGCCCGCGCCTTCGGACGGCCGTGCGGCGCTCATGGCTTGGCTCCTTGTTCTGCGGCGGGTGCTTTTTTCTCTTTCTTCTTGAACATCTCCAGCATGCGGCGCGTCACCAGAAAGCCGCCGAAGACGTTGACGGCGGCCAGCGCCACGGCCAGCACACCCATGGTTTTGCCTAGCGTGGTCTCCGTGAGGGCTGCGGCCAGCATGGCGCCGACGATGACGATGGCGGAGATGGCGTTGGTCACGGCCATCAGCGGGGTGTGCAGGGCCGGGGTGACGGTCCAGACCACGTGGTAACCCACGTAGATGGCCAGCACAAAGATGATCAGGTTGATCAGGGTCGGGGAAACAGCGTCCATGGGTTTTGTCCTCTGCTTTGTTCTTTGTCTTTTGGGCTACTTGCGCTTGACTTCGCCGCCATGGGTCATCAGGCAGGCGGCGACGATGTCGTCGTTCAGGTCCTGGTGCAGCGTGCCTTCCTTGGTGACGATGAGCTTGAGGAAGTCGATGACGTTGCGTGCGTACAGGGCCGAGGCATCGGCCGCCACCAGGGCCGGCAGGTTGGTCTCGCCTATCAGGGTGACGCCGTGTTTCACCACGGTTTGGTCGGCTTCGGTCAGCGGGCAGTTGCCGCCGGTTCCGTTCGCCCCCTTGCCTGCGGCCAGATCAACAAGAACTGAACCGGGTTTCATGGCCTTGAGCATGTCTTCACTCACCAGCTCGGGTGCGGCCCGGCCGGGGATCAGTGCGGTGGTGATGACCACGTCGGCCTGGGCCACACGTTTGGCGACTTCGGTCTTTTGCCGCGCCAGCCAGCTCGGCGGCATGGGTTTGGCGTAGCCGCCCACGCCTTCGGCGGCTTCTTTTTCTTCAGCGGTTTCATAGGGCACGTCGATGAACTTGGCGCCCAGCGATTCGACCTGCTCCTTGACGCTGGGGCGCACGTCGCTGGCTTCTATTACCGCACCCAGGCGTTTGGCGGTGGCAATGGCTTGTAAACCGGCGACACCGACACCCAGGATCACCACACGTGCGGCCTTGACCGTGCCGGCCGCCGTCATCAGCATGGGAAAGAAGCGCTGGTAAACATTGGCCGCCAGCATCACGGCCTTGTAGCCGGCGATATTGGCCTGGCTGGACAACACGTCCATGCTTTGTGCACGGGTGGTGCGTGGCGCGGCTTCCAGGGCGTAGCCGGTGACGCCTGCAGCGGCCAGGCTTTGCAGGCCCGGCGCATCAAAGGGGTTGAGCATGCCAACGACGGTGGCGCCGGGTCTGAGAAGCGTCAGCTCCGCTGCCGTGGGTGCGCGCACCTTGAGCACCAGGTCGCAGCCAAAGGCGCCTGCGGCATCGCAGATCTCCACCCCCACCGCCTGGTACACCTCGTCGGGGGCACTCGCCGCCACCCCGGCCCCGCTTTGCAGCCGCAGGCTGTGGCCCTGGGCCTTGAGTTTCTTCGCCGTCTCCGGGGTCAGCGCCACCCTGCGCTCCCCCGCTACCGTCTCCGCTGGCACGCCTATCAGCATGGTGTCTCCTTGGAA
>NZ_JBMOXA010000062.1:0-816 GCF_049316285.1 Variovorax sp. HJSM1_2
TTCGATGGCGCCGGTCACGTCGGTCGTACGGAAGTAGAACTGAGGACGGTAGTTGTTGAAGAAAGGCGTGTGACGGCCACCTTCGTCCTTGGACAGCACATACACCTCACCCGTGAAGTGGGTGTGGGGCTTGATCGAACCGGGCTTGCACAGCACTTGGCCGCGTTGCACGTCTTCGCGCTTGGTGCCGCGCAGCAAGATGCCGACGTTGTCGCCAGCTTGACCTTGGTCCAGCAGCTTGCGGAACATTTCCACGCCGGTGCAGGTGGTCTTTTGCGTGTCAGCGATACCGACGATTTCGATTTCTTCGCCGACCTTGACGACGCCGCGCTCAATACGGCCGGTCACCACGGTGCCGCGGCCAGAGATGGAGAACACGTCTTCCACGGGCATCAGGAAGGCGCCGTCCACAGCGCGCTCTGGCGTGGGGATGTAGCTGTCCAGTGCATCGGCCAACTTCAGAATGGCGCCTTCGCCCAGGTCGCCCTTGTCGCCTTCCATGGCCAGCTTGGCGCTGCCGTGGATGATGGGGGTGTCGTCGCCAGGGAAATCGTATTTGTCGAGCAGTTCGCGCACTTCCATCTCGACCAGTTCGAGCAGTTCAGCGTCGTCGACCATGTCGCACTTGTTCAGGAACACGACGATGTAAGGCACGCCCACTTGGCGAGCCAACAGGATGTGTTCGCGGGTTTGGGGCATTGGGCCGTCAGCGGCCGAACACACCAAAATGGCGCCGTCCATCTGGGCAGCGCCGGTGATCATGTTCTTCACATAGTCAGCGTGGCCAGGGCAGTCCACGTGAGCGTAGTGACGCGT
>NZ_JBMOXA010000063.1:0-482 GCF_049316285.1 Variovorax sp. HJSM1_2
TCACCGACCCCGAAATCCTGCGCAGCTCGCTCGCCGGTGTGATCTTGCGCATGAAGTCGCTGCACCTGGGCTCGGTGGAGAGTTTTCCGTTCATCGAGCGCCCCATGGGCCGCGCCATTGCCGATGGCTACCAACTGCTGGCCGAACTCGGCGCGGTGGACGAGGCCAACGAACTCACGCCCATGGGCCAGGAGCTGTCGCGCCTGCCGCTGGACCCGCGCGTCGGCCGCATGATCCTGGAAGCGCGTGAGCGCCGCGCACTCGATGAAGTGCTGGTGATCGCCAGCGCGCTGTCGGTGCAGGACGTGCGTGACCGCCCGATGGAAGCACAAGCCCAGGCCGATCAGGCGCACGCCAAGTTTGATGACGAAAAAAGCGAATTCAGCGGCTACCTGCGGCTGTGGAAATGGCTGGCTGATGCGCGTGGTGGTGCGCCCGCAGCGCCGGGCACGGCGGTAGGCGCTGCCAACATCGGCGGCAAG
>NZ_JBMOXA010000064.1:0-336 GCF_049316285.1 Variovorax sp. HJSM1_2
GAACTTCACGCTGTTGCAGACCTGTGCCACGTGTTCGATCAGGCCTTCCTGGCCGGCTTCGGTCAGGTAGTGTGGCAGCAGCAGAATGCCGTGGGCGCCCAGGCGCTCGGCTTCCTGGGCGTGCTGTATGGCCACGCGGGTTGGGCCACCGGCGCCGGCAATGATGGGCACTTTGCCGCGGCAGGTGTCGACGGCGGTCTTGATGATCTCGGAATACTCTTTGGACTCGAGCGAGAAGTACTCACCCGTGCCACCGGCAGCGAACAGCGCCGAGGCGCCGTAGGGGGCCAGCCATTCCAGGCGGGCGGCGTACGACTTGGCGTTGAAGTTGCCTTG
>NZ_JBMOXA010000065.1:0-299 GCF_049316285.1 Variovorax sp. HJSM1_2
GTCATCGTGCCGGGCTACGGCCTGGCGGTGGCGCGCGCCCAGCATGCGGTGAAGGAACTCGCGGCCAAGCTCACCGAGCGTGGCATCACCGTCAAATACGCCATCCACCCGGTGGCCGGGCGTATGCCGGGCCACATGAACGTGCTCTTGGCCGAGGCCGAGGTGCCCTACGACCAGGTGTTTGAGATGGAAGACATCAACGGCGAGTTCGGCCAGGCCGATGTGGCCATCATCCTGGGCGCCAACGACGTGGTGAACCCGGCGGCGCACACCAAGGGCAGTGCGATCTACGGCATGCC
>NZ_JBMOXA010000066.1:0-287 GCF_049316285.1 Variovorax sp. HJSM1_2
GCGGCCATGCTGCGTTTGTTGACGATCACGGTCTTGGCGCGGTAGGCCTCGAGGATGGGCATGCCGTAGATCGCACTACCCTTGGTGTGCGCCGCAGGATTCACCACGTCGTTGGCGCCCAGGATGATGGCCACATCGGCCTGGCCGAACTCGCCGTTGATGTCTTCCATCTCGAACACCTGGTCGTAGGGCACCTCGGCCTCGGCCAGCAGCACGTTCATGTGGCCCGGCATGCGCCCGGCCACCGGGTGGATGGCGTATTTGACGGTGATGCCTTTTTCGGTGAG
>NZ_JBMOXA010000067.1:0-262 GCF_049316285.1 Variovorax sp. HJSM1_2
GTATCCAGAAGGGAATATGTTTTACAGATTAAGAATTTAGAAACTGGCGAACTATTAACAGATCGTATTGCAAGAACCTCAGGCGGGGCAGTGTGGGCTTCGGATAATCAAACGATATTTTATACTTCTAAAAATCCAGTCACTTTATTAAGTGAGAAAATCAAGAGGCATCGTTTAGGCACTAAGGAAACTGATGATGCTGTGGTATATGAAGAAAAAGATAATACCAATTACATCGGTGTAGATAAATCCAAAAACGGAG
>NZ_JBMOXA010000068.1:0-244 GCF_049316285.1 Variovorax sp. HJSM1_2
CATCGGTCTAAATCAAAAATAATAATCCGTAGTACGATGCTGGAGAAAGAACAGCTTCGATTGTCCTATGAAAAGCAATTGGTCGATCATGAACTGGTTATTCTAAAAAATAGTTTAGAAGAATTTACTGCAACGATCAAGCAAAATGATTTGACTATTCATCAATTGCGAACGGAAATTAGTGAAGTGGATCAAAATCCTGAATATCAACAGCAAATTTCCAGTAACCTGAGTGAATTATTGG
>NZ_JBMOXA010000069.1:0-229 GCF_049316285.1 Variovorax sp. HJSM1_2
GGCGGTGCGCGGCCCATGGATGGTCGCGGCCCCCGTCCTCGGCGGGTTGGCGATCGGGCTGATGGCCCGCTTCGGCTCCGAGAAGATTCGCGGCCACGGCATCCCGGAGGCCATCGAGGCCATATTGATCGGCGGCAGCCGCATGTCGCCCAAGGTGGCGGTGCTGAAGCCGCTGTCCTCGGCCATCTCGATCGGCACGGGCGGCCCCTTCGGCGCCGAGGGCCCGATC
>NZ_JBMOXA010000070.1:0-222 GCF_049316285.1 Variovorax sp. HJSM1_2
TAAGGAACCAGAAGCAAAACACTCTCGTCTTTTACTTCTTTTCGACTACCGCTGTGATCAGCAGAGCCTCGAATTATGACACGCTTTTTGCGCTTTCCGCAAGACTTTAAAAAATCTTCTGGGAAGCGCCCAGCTCGTTAGAGCTGGGCGTTTCTAGATAATAGCCTGACGATGACCTACTTTCACACGGGAACCCGCACTATCATCGGCGCGGAGTCGTTT
>NZ_JBMOXA010000071.1:0-221 GCF_049316285.1 Variovorax sp. HJSM1_2
CCACACTACCTGACCGAAGCCGGCCAGGAAGGCCTGATCGAACACGTGGCACAGGTCTGCAACAGCGTGAAGTTCGGTGTCATCGTCTACAACCGCGACCGCACCAAGCTCACGCCCAACTCGCTGGCCATCCTGGCCGAGCGCTGCCCCAACCTGATCGGTTTCAAGGACGGCGTGGGCAATATCGAGACCATGTCCTCCATCTTCATGAAGATGGGCGA
>NZ_JBMOXA010000072.1:0-203 GCF_049316285.1 Variovorax sp. HJSM1_2
AGCTCCGGTGCCATCCTGAGCTACATCATGTGCAAGGCCATGAACCGCTCGTTCTTCAACGTGATCGGTGGCGGGTTTGGTGGTGACGCCACGGCCGCATCCGGTGCTGCCGCCGTGCAACGTCCGGTGAAAAGCGGCAGTGCCGACGATGCTGCCTTTGTGCTGGCGAATGCCGAGACCGTGGTCATCGTGCCGGGCTACGG
>NZ_JBMOXA010000073.1:0-203 GCF_049316285.1 Variovorax sp. HJSM1_2
AGCTCCGGTGCCATCCTGAGCTACATCATGTGCAAGGCCATGAACCGCTCGTTCTTCAACGTGATCGGTGGCGGGTTCGGTGGCGATACGACAGCCGCATCCGGTGCTGCCGCCGTGCAACGCCCAGTGAAAAGCGGCAGTGCCGACGATGCTGCCTTTGTGCTGGCGAATGCCGAGACCGTGGTCATCGTGCCGGGCTACGG